>NZ_JAUOQQ010000023.1:0-81666 GCF_030547675.1 Photobacterium sp. 2_MG-2023 | reverse complement strand
GCAATGCACTCAGCGAGTCAAAAAGATGTGCTCGCGGCAATGGATTGACCTGACCAGTTAATTTTCCAGAATGGTATTAGAGCAAACCAGTCAGCAATGGCTGGTTTTTGCTACTTGGTATTTACTCCACCGCTTGTAGAGGACGTCGTCTACTTACTTGCGAGGGGCTGGGCTAGTACCATCAGAAATAGGCTTAGATTACTGGGTGGTGCGTAAACGCATCACTTGTAACGATAAAATGCTTATTGAGGAGCTCAGTCAGGTGAATTTCATATTCTTCATTACGGTGATTTCCAAGTAGCTGAGCAATCTCCTGACCGACAGGAGAAAAGCGGTAATATAGCAAGCTTAAGCCATTTTGGGCAGGCTGGATTTGATACTCATTCCCCTGATAATGAAAAGGCAGGGGCGTACCATTCTGGAGTTTTCCCGACTCTAATTCAGTGTTTAATATCAGCCCCAAACCCATTAGCTCCAGCAAATGTGAATACGGTAACTGGTAGTGTCCCAGATTGAGCCTGTCGATGGATGGCTGCTTAAGAAGGAAACCTGTACGATACTTCAGACCTGTTAGCAGCTTTTTGCTGCTATCTTGGCCGAAATGGCAGGCTAACAAGCAGGCTCGCCGAAATAATTGAGCGTCACGCTGCGTCATCTGCTGGAAGGTTATCATCGCTTTTAGTGAAATAGAGCCAGGGGTAATAATTTCTTGACGAAGGATACGGCTCCATAGCTTCTGCATTGAGGGGCTGTAAATATCCTGGGCGATGGTAATGAAATGATGGATCCAGTCAGGATCAGGCTCTCCTGCTGTTTCATCTGAGCAGCTGTCATAACAAAGCCTGAAGATACGCTCTAAATTCTGTTGCTGCCGCTGTCGTATGTTTTGTTGGCGATTTTCACTGCGTTCTTGTAGCGTTTTATCGTGATCTTCGTCGATCTGAGCATTCACGTCATTATGACGAGCTATGGATTGAACCCGAAAGCGGCTACTTTTTATTGCATTCTTTGAATGACTTTTCTTATCTGTTACCGGTACTACATGGCTTGGCTCATTACTGGCCTGACTTTCGGTTTGCATACAAGTTTCACTCTCAACAGTTATACCTATAGTTTTTACATTTGATCGTTATCTTTGGCAAGAGGCGTGACTTTTGTGTTAATAGATGGTTAAATTTGTGGGTCGCCCGGCGTGATGAAGCTGTGCTATCAAGGAGGGGCTGATGACGAAAAAATTCAGTAAGCGATTAACAGAAGTGTTATTACTACTTGGGTATGTCGTGATTTTGGCTTACCTTGCTGCGCATGTGTAAGATAAGCCAAAAGTCAGTAAGGCTACTTATCCGGCATCGTCGTATTCTTCAATCAGCGAGCCGTGGAGCAGGTAACCGGTTTCTGCAAGCTCGTGCTCTATGGTTTGCACATTTAACTTTCCTACCACATATACAACATCCCAGAGTTGCTGAACGGGTGCGCCTTTAGGAAACTTCACATAGATGATTTGGTTCGGTGGTGGAGGCGGTACGTGGATGCAGGCACCAAAATAAGGTACGAGTAAAAACTCGGTAATGGTGTTTTCATCGCCTTCCAGAGGAATGACAAAACCGGGAATTTTCACCAGACTTCCGTCCAGTTCAGTTCGAACTGATCCTATCTGTTGCTGAATAGCCGTTTGATCACCTTGATGATTCGTAACAGGCATGCCTTGCTGATTAAACAGGTTTCTTTCTTTCTCGGGTATTAAATCTAACCAATCCAGCGTGAGTGGTTCCTGGGCTGCAACTGTCAGAGGGAACCAGCAGCATAAAGCAAACAACCAGTATTTCATGTGATCTCCTTAAATGCGAATGGTCATGCCATCGGCTAATGAAAAATGGTATGCACGAAGTGCCGGAATCAGGCTAGTGAGCATGCCTGCCGATAAAATAAGGGCCATCAGAATCCACTCGTAAATGCTCGGTGGACTGAAAGGTAAGAAGAGGCCGAAAGTTTCAAGCAACCAGTCATGGCAGAGCCAAAGGCTGCTATACAGTAACCCCATTCCGGTAACGATCCCTGTTAATGTCAGTACGCTTGCTTCCAGAAAGAGCAACCCTGCTATCCAGCCCGGTCTTGCTCCTGTTGCACGTAAAATAGCCATTTCGCGTCGTCTTTCATTCAGGCTGGTCAGCAAACTGGATAACATGCCAAGTAAGCCAGCTATGACAACGAAAACAGACACAACCATCAGTGCCTGCTCCGCAACTGACATCATTCCCCACAGTTCGTGAAGGGCGACTCCTGGCATAATGGCGCTTAAGGGCTCATCTGGGAAATTATTGATGAAGCGCTGCAGTGCGAAAGTATGAATTTTCGAGTTAAGTCCCACCAGAACAGCAGTGATCTGTTTCGGTTCGAAATATTGTTGATCCAGTGCTCCGATTTGGGAGGCATTTGTCAGGCGGGTTCCGGTCCCCCATCCCACATGAATGGCTTCTATGGCACCTAGCGACACATGTACACTACGATCGACCGGGGTGCCGGTTGGCGCCAGTATACCTGTCACCACGAAGGGCAGGTTATCGTGGCGAGTAAAAGCTTTATCACTGATCCCATGCGCAATGATTATCTTGTCACCGAGTTGATACCCCAGTTTTCGCGCAACCTCAGATCCGATCACTGTCTCAAACAGGCCGTGAAACATTTCACCTTGACTAAAAGACAGTGGCTGCTTGCTGCCATAACGATAATGGCGGAAATAATCTTGATTGGTGCCGATAACACGAAAGCCTTGATGAGAGTCCCCCAGTGAAATGGGGATTGTCCATTTCACATTTTTCTGTTCGCTTAGTGTCTGGTAGGTTTTCCAGTCAATATTATTGGTGGCATTACCAATTCGAAAAATGGAATAGAGCAGCAGATTGACCTGCCCTGAGCGTGCGCCAACAATCAGGTCTGTGTCTGAAATGGTTTGTGCAAAACTGGCTTTGGTCTGAGTACGGACTTTTTCTACACCGAGCAGCAAGGTGGTGGAAATGGCGACGGTGAGAATAGTCAGTAACGCTGTGGCCCTGCGGTTAAGCAGGCTTTGCCATGCAAGGAGTATCATGGTTTTCAAGATCTGTCCCCCGGCTTATGCATATTCATATCGGTAAGATCCAGCACACGGTCAAAATCTGTCGTTAGTGTCGGATCATGACTGACAAAAAGCAGACTGGTATTGGCTTGCCGGCACTCTTCCATGAGCAATCGGATGAAGTGATTACGGTTTTCATGATCCAGTGCCGATGTCGGTTCATCCGCTATAAGCAGGGCTGGCTGGCCAATCAAAGCACGGGCGGCGGCAACACGCTGTTGTTGCCCGATACTGAGCTGTGTGACAGGGCGGTCCAGACACTCGGCAGGTAATTGCAGCGCTTGCAGCAAACGGCGCGCTTCCTGGGTCGGATGCTGAGTCGCCTGCCTGCGGCGTGCTGAAAAATGACAGGGTAGTAATACATTGTCCAGAACGGATAAATAGGGAAGCAAATTAAACTGCTGGAATATATAGCCAATATGATCAGCGCGTTGACGATCCCTTTTCGAAGAAGACAGATTGCTGAAAGGCTGATCCAGCAAGTGAATGGAACCTTGTTGTGGCTTGTGTATCCCCGCCATGACACTGAGCAGAGTGGATTTCCCGCTGCCACTGGGCCCTTTAAGAAAGACTTTCTCCCCTTTTGCCAGAGAAAATGCCGGAATGTTAAGGGTGTCGGTGTCTTGATCTGGCCAGCGAAAACGTATTTTTTCCAAAGACATGACAGTCATGATTGTCTCCGATGCAAGGGAGCCTGCAGACTCCCTGGCTGTGAGCTAACTTAAAAACGAAATACAGGTTGAGCAGCATTCAGGGTTGCGGCTTTTTGGCCCTTATCGCTGATTGCTTGAACCTGGATGTTTTCAGTGGCGGGAAAATGTGAGAACCAGTTCAGTGTCAGCTGCCCTAGCTCTTGAATCTGCTCGCAACGATAAACTGACTGGACACTGAATTCGGCGTGGCCATGATGGTCCTCATGCTCATGCTCATGCTCATGCTCATGCTCATGCTCATGCTCGTCATGACCTTCATGTTCATCATCAGAATGTGACGGTAATGTGTGAGTGATATGACTGGCTTGCAGTGAGCATCTGGCCTCCGCCGGCAGAGCTAACAGCGAGGCGGGTTGCTTGAGTTGCTGCAGCGCGGTGCTCAGGGCTTGTTGCTCAGCCTCTGTATGGGGTGCATGTTCAAAACCAAGAACATCAGATGCCGGTGCTGTGATTTCCAATAAGAGATCGTTCCCATCCTGAGCAATGTTCAGTTCAACCTGACCGTGCACATGTGCATCATGCTGGGTGTTGGCCCAAGAGGGCAAAGAGCAGACAGCTGTAGACGCCAGCAGCCAGGAAGCAGCACGTAAGTTGTGAGTATGCATGTAAAACTCCAATAATAAGAATAATGTTGAGGGCTAAATTGCCGGATTATTGGACGTTGACGGGGGGATCTCTGGCTGTCGGAAACGGGCTCAGCCAGTCGGCATGCCAGAGGCTGATAATGCTGTGCTGTATGGGGATCGCAGAATCTGGCAGTAAGCTAGGGGTTGCCGTCGGTAATCCTGCAGGAAATGCGTGGCAGTATGGGCATGGATGTTCTGAGTGTACCGCTGGATTCAGTGCGTTGAAATCGTGCAGGATCTGGATGGGGCTGGCCAGAATGAACAAGCCGAAGACCAATGCCAAAATGCCTTTATGCCATGCCTTATCGACCCGGATATGCACTTCCCTGTTCCTGCCATACGTAAAAGAGGGTGTAATGATATATTATTACACCCTTGCTCGGAAGGCAGATTACAGCAAAGACTGAATTTTTGACATTGCCTGATCAATGTCACTGCGGCTTAACTCGCCTTCTTTCACAAACACCACTTTGCCTGCTGGATCCAGCACGATAATGGCAGAGCTTTCTTCTTTCAGCTCCCAGCGGGAACGAACCTGACCGTTAGCATCAAGGACAATAGATGACCAGGCAAATTCCTTTTTACTGTCTTCAGCTGAAGACTTAACGAAACTGCCGGTCCCCCAAATTGCATCATCCTGATTGATGATGGTAGTGGTCTGGTACTTATCATTGGGCAGGTTGGCGGACTTGATGGTTTCAATAAAAGGGGCATTGAGCGCTTTGGCTGAGCTTCGTCCGGCAATGGCTTGAATCACCCTGACTTTACCGCTCAGCTGGCTGGTTTGCCAAGGCTGATAGACAATGTCGTTGCCTTGCAGAATCAGCTCACCTTTATCAGCAACGCTGGTGCTGGGTAAAGGCTGACCGACTGTCAGATTATGGGCATGAGCCGGTAACGTGAGTGCGGGTAACAATGCGCAAAGTGATAGCAGTGACTTCATGGTCATGAATGTTATTCCTTGTTTATGGTTGTGCTGCCTTATAGTAGTTGAGTTTTCAATAACTGGTAGAACCAGTTTGTTATCCTTGAAGCGTATCACTGTTTTCATCTGTCAGTTGCCAGAAATGTGAGGAGTGAAATACCGCCCTGGCAAAGAAATTGGGCAGATTGAAGCGTCATGTCCTAAAGTTGGGCGAGTCAGTCGCGTCGCATTAAGAACAATAAAATACAACTGGCAGGCGTTTTGCATATTTTTGACACAAACGAGGCAACTTTTTTGTCTATTAAGGGTCACAAGTTCTGTGTGTTGAGGGATATTATGCTGAAAATATTTAAACAATATCGTCCAAACCAGATTGCACGTTATGTGAAAAGCTACTTTCGGGGCCGGTTGTTCATCGTAGGTATCGGGGCTTTCGAGTTTGACTGCGGACGGTTACTCCCCCCTGCCAGTCGCAATAAAAAAGCATTGAACGTGTTGTCGGAAGTGAACAAAGAAATTCAGGTACTGGCAGCCGCCAGTTATAGCAGCTAGCGCCAGGGCTGACCTGACGCTGGCTGAGAAATTTACTGAGGAGGCATGCAAACACCGGTTCCGCCCAGGCCGCAGTAGCCCTGCGGATTCTTCTCCAGATACTGCTGGTGGTAATCTTCTGCGTAGTAAAATGCAGCGGCAGGTAAGATTTCAGTGGTGATAGTGGCAACTCGCTGATCTGCCTGCAGGGCCGACTGGTATTTTTCCTTGCTGCTTTCTGCCTGAGCCTGTTGCTCCTGGCTGGTGGTGTAAATAACAGAGCGATACTGGGTACCAATGTCGTTACCCTGACGCATGCCCTGTGTTGGGTCATGGCTTTCCCAAAACTGAGCAAGCAGCTTGTCCAGTGTGGTTTGTGTCGGATCGAAAATTACGCGGACCACTTCAGTATGTCCCGTTTGTCCGGTACAGACTTCCTGGTAGGTCGGATTGGGGGTAAAGCCGCCACTGTAGCCTACTGCTGTGTTGATGACACCAGGCTGTTTCCAGAACAGGCGTTCCGCGCCCCAGAAACATCCCATCCCCAGCACGATTTCTTCCATACCATCAGGTACAGCAGCATCTATTCGGGTGCCAAAGATGGCGTGAATTTCAGAGGGGATCACTGGTGTTGAACGGCCTGGCAGGGCTGCTTCCGGAGAGATTATCTGCTGTTTATCCATCACACTGTTTTCCTAATTGCACTGTTAATAAGCCTGAAAGTAGAGGATTCACGACTGACAATCAATAGGAGAGTGACTCTGCTCATGTGCAGACCGGCTTTGACATGGTGATTTTCTTTCGTGCGTAAAGGTTGGCACTTCGCTCAGCTCTTGTCACAATAAAGTATGCGCGTAATCTAATAACATTCTAATAAGTGAAGACAAATAAGAATGATAATCTTGTTTCGGCGCTGCTTGTTAGCAGTCGTCGCTTTAGTGGTAACAATGCCAGCTTTGGCAGAGACAGAACTTACCATTGTCGGGCTGAAAGGCAGTCTGAAGAAAAATGTGGATATTTATATTGCTGCCATTGCTAAGGAAGATTACAGCACGTCTTTAAGGTTCAAAGGCCAGGTTGAAAAAGAAATCCGTACCGCACTGAAAGCACTGGGGCGCTATCAGCCTGATATCGTTTTTAGTGTTGAAGAAGACGGCGAGGACAGCACCCTGACTGTCACGGTTGATGCCGGCCCGAGTACCAAAATTGCCAGAAGTGATATTCAGATCAAGGGTGAAGCCGCTGATGATCTGGATTTCTTTGTTCTCAAACGCGACAGCGATTTAGAACTGGGCAGAACCCTTAACCACGGCAAGTACGATTCGTTCAAATCCAGCCTGGAAAGCCTGGCGCTGCGCAAAGGCTATTTTGATGCCGAGCTGAAAATCAGCCGGCTGGAAGTGGCACCCGGCCGTAATCAGGCTTTTATTCATATCGAATTTGATTCCGGCAAACGTTATAAGTACGGCGATATCTTCATCACCGGCAGCCAGATCAATGAAGCGAAAGTTCGTTCGTTAGCGCCGTTTGATGAAGGTGACTATTATCTGGTCTCACAAGTGGGGGAGTTTAATCAGCGCCTGTCGACCGTGGGCTGGTTCTCTTCCATTTTCGTCGGCGGGGATGTGAGCGATCTGGAAGGGGATGTGGTGCCTATTCAGGTTAACCTCAGGCCGGAAGTGAGAAATAAAATCGAAACTGGTATCGGCTATTCGACCGATGTCGGTGCGCGTTTGAAATTCAACTGGCGTAAACCCTGGATAAACAGTGAAGGTCATAGTCTGGATGTCCGCACCGAGATCTCTAAAGTGCAGCCGAAAGTTGAAGCGACCTATAAAATTCCGCTCGAAAATGTGCTGGATGATTACTACCAGTTAATCGGGGCGATTCGCTATGTGGACAACCACGACACTATCAGTACCGAGTACCATCTTGGCGTTGAACGTCACTGGAACTTTGATCAGGTCTGGAACGGGGTGGCCTCTGTGCGTTTGCTATACGAGGACTACAATCAGGGCGCTTTTGAGACAGGCTCCGCCTTTATGGTTATTCCCGGCGTCAGCATTGACCGCACCCGGTTGCGCGGTGGCAGCTGGCCGACCTGGGGAGACAAGCAACTGCTGAAACTGGAATATTCCGACCCCGCCCTGGGTTCTGATACCCGCCTGGCAAAGCTGCGCGGACGCAGTGCCTGGATTCGCACCTTTGCTGACGATCACCGGGGGCTGGCCCGTCTGGACGCCGGGGCTATCTGGGCGGAAAGGATAGAAGACATTCCGCCGTCCATGCGTTTTTTCATTGGTGGGGATAACAGCTTGCGTGGCTACAGCTACGAGTCCATTTCTCCCCGTGACAGCGAAGGTCAGCAAATTGGTGGTGAGTTTATGCTGGCGTCTACGCTGGAATATCAGTACCGGCTGACTGGCAACTGGTGGGGAGCTCTGTTCTACGATTACGGCTCGTCCTGGACAGATAACCCGGACTGGCAGGCAGGAGCCGGTGTGGGCATACGCTGGGCGTCGCCGGTTGGCCCGATACGGCTCGACTTCGCCTGGGGGCTGGATAAACCTGACGATCGTTTCCAAATACACTTCGTGCTGGGGCCTGAATTATGATCTGGCTGAAAAGATTGACCATTGGCCTGCTGACGTTCGTATTACTGTTAACACTGGCGCTTTGGGCCCTGTTATATACTCATGTTGGCGTCAGAATTGCTTTATGGGGAGCCCAGAAGGCCGTACCTGCACTCACAGTGCAAGACAGCACCGGCGCCCTGCTGAAAGGATTTACACTCAGTGGTGTTCGCTACAAGGATGATTTGCTGGCGCTCAATAGCGACAGCCTCACCCTGGCTATCAATGATGATTGTCTGCCGATTCCGGCACTTTGCGTGCGAGAGCTGAGCCTGAGTGGCTTGACATTCTCTATGCCCGATTTACCGCCAGGCTCGCCGGAGGAAGAAGAACCGGGTGAGCCACTGACAGAAATCGCGTTGCCTGTCCCTGTTCGGTTGGATCGTTTGACGCTGAATGACATCGATCTGAATATTCTGGGTAATAAAGTGCGCTGGCAGCGTTTCAGCTCAGCTGCCCAGATGCAGGGCGGCCACTTGACCCTGAAACCCACAGACTGGGAAGGCATAGTGCTGAACCTGGCACCACCGGCTGAGAAAGAGATTCAGGAGCAGACTGAAGAACAGGCAGAAGATGTCGCAGAAGCCTATACCCAGGAAAAGCGTGAGCGCATAGTGCTGCCTGAGGTGGTGTTGCCGCTGAAAGTTACAGTGGAGCGCTTTACCGTGAAAGACTTTTTGCTGGAAAGTGCAACGCCGCAGAAAGTGAATGAACTGGAGTTGATCGCAGAAGCAGAAAAAAGCACGGTAACACTGACCCGCTTGTTTGTTGATGTACCGCAAGCCACACTTGATGCCGAAGGGAAAGCTGAATTAAGTGGTGAGTACCCGCTGACATTGAAAGCCAAATCTGACATTGCGCTGGAGCCGGTGCAGGGACACCATATCAATCTGTCGGCGTCAGGGTCATTGCAGCATTTGGTGCTGGATATTGCACTGAGTGGAAAACTGGATGCCAAGGTGACGGGAAAACTGTCTCCGCTGGATGCCGACCTTCCTTTTGACTTCAAGGTGGTAAGTAGTCACTTACAGTGGCCGCTTGATGACAAGCCTGATTTTGTTGCCAAAGAGACGGCCATCAATGCAAAAGGGGACTTAGACAGCTTTAGGTTTGACGCCGCAACCAAGGCGGACGGCGAGCCTATGCCGGCCGTCGATGTCAGCCTGAAGGGAACAGGCTCTCTGGCTGATGTTGTCCTGGAAAGTCTGACCGTCAATAGCCTGGGTGGTCAGGTTACGGGCAACGCTCAGGCGAGCTGGGCCAAAACCGTGAGCTGGCAGGGCAACCTTTCCTTTAGCGATATTCAACCTGGACTGGAATGGCCCGAAGTGGAAGGTAAGCTGAGTGGTAAGCTCAGTACCTCAGGCGGATTAACGGCGGCAGGTGGCTGGTTTGTCAAATTGCCCGAACTGAATGTGGATGGTGAAGTAATAGGTCAGCCTTTCACTCTGGCAGGCCAGCTTGATGCCCAGGATGTGAGCGGCAAAGGGGATCTGGAGCTGGTGACGCAAGGTCTGGTGCTGAAGCACGGGCCGAATGGGCTGAATGCGACAGGGAGCCTGAAGCAAACCTGGGATCTGTCTGCATTGGTCAATGCCCCCGACCTTGCGCAGTCTGTGCCCGGTTTACGTGGCAGGGTCAATGGCGATGTGCGATTAAGCGGCACGCTGGCCGAGCCAACAATCGATCTGAACTTAGTGGGACAGGCATTGGGCTGGCAAGATCTGGCACAGCTAAAAAGCCTGAACCTGAGCGGCCGGGTGACGCCACTTCCTGCCCTGACGGCAGATATTACGCTGAGTGCCAGAGAAGGCAGTTACCAGGATGCGGCCAAGCTGGAAGCCTTGGATATTACTTTTCAGGGAACCGAAGCCCAGCACACACTGCGGGTGGACCTGAGTGGTGAACCTGTCAGTACCGCTCTGGCGCTGCAAGGCAGCCTGGACAGACAGCAAGGTTGGCAGGGGATGCTGCAACGCGGCAACCTCGAAACCCCTGTTGGCCCGTGGCGCTTGAATCAACCCACGGCGCTGGCATACAACTTGAGAAAGCAGAGTGTCTCTGTCGCACCGCATTGCTGGCAGCAACAAGACGCCTCTGTGTGTCTGACTCAGCCGTTGGATGCTGGCGCGAGTGGCCAGGCGAGCCTGGCCATCAATAAACTCGGTTTTTCCATCCTGCAGCCATTCCTGCCACCTGAGGTAAAACTGGACGGTGAAGCCAATGCGACAGTTAACGCCGGCTGGTCACCGCAACAAGCGCCTGTTTTGCAGGCTCAGGTAACCTTGCCTGCTGGCGGATTCAGACAACAGGCGGCGGCAGATCAGCCACCGCTGGCGCTTGGCTGGGATAAAATCACCCTCAATGCGGATATGCGCAATGACGTGCTCACGGCAGACTGGCTGGTGGCCGTTAAAGATAACGGAGATTTGTCAGGCAATGCCCGCATTACCCAGTTATCAGGTGAACAGCAGATAGATGCCAAAGTAAAACTGGATACGTTCCGGCTGGATTTTCTGCAACCACTGGTCGCTGATTACGATATTTTTAAAGGTCGGGTGGACACAGATTTGCATTTAACCGGGCCGATTATGCAGCCCCAGGTTAACGGCGTATTCAAAGTTACCGAGCTGAAAGCGATTGGCAGAAAAGTCCCGCTGGATCTTGAACGAGGCGAGATCGTCGCCACGTTCAGTGGCTATAGCGCCATACTGCGCGGCAAGCTGGATACCCCGGATGGGCGTCTGGTGCTGCAAGGCGATGCGAACTGGGCCGATATGGCTAACTGGAGTACCAATCTGAAGGTGAACGGGCGTGAGCTTGAAGTGAACGTACCGCCTATGATTGCCATGAAGGTGTCGCCTAATCTGAAGATCAGTGCAGCACCCCAGGTGGCTGAAATCAGCGGCACAGTCTCAATTCCATGGGGCAGGATCACAGTAGACCGTCTGCCGGAATCTGCGGTACAGGTTTCCGATGATGAAATCCTGCTGACCGATGATCTCAAGCCGGTGGATACTGGCAACAAGGTGCCTTTTGCCATCAAAACCAATGTGATGGTGAAGATTGGCCCGGATGTGCGTTTATCGGCCTTCGGTTTGGATGCCGGGCTGTCAGGGAATCTGAAAGTCAACCAGCAGGACAAAGCCCCGTTAGTCTATGGTGAAATTAGAGTCGACGACGGGACGTACCGGGCCTTTGGTCAGGAGCTGGTGATTCGTAAAGGCCAGATAACCTTCAATGGGCCAGCGGATCAGCCTTACCTGTCGGTGGAAGCAATTCGGAATCCGAACAACATTGAAGACGATGTGACAGCCGGTATCCGGGTTACTGGCCCGGCCGATGAGCCCAAGGTGGATATTTTCTCTGATCCGGCTATGCCGCAACAGAATGCGCTGTCATACGTATTACGCGGTCGGGATCTCGACAGCGAATCGCCGGAAGGGGGCGGTGCAATGACCACGGCGCTGATCAGCATGGGGCTGTCACGCAGCAGCCAGCTGGTCGGCAATGTCGGCGAGGCATTCGGTATTCAGGATTTGGCGCTGGATACGGCGGGTGCCGGCGATGACTCTCAGGTCACTATTAGCGGTTATGTCTATCCTGGACTACAGGTTAAATACGGCGTGGGTATCTTTAGCCCTATCGGTGAGTTTACCGTCAGGTACAAGCTGTTGCAGGATTTGTATATCGAAGCGGTATCGGGGCTCGACAGTGCCGTCGATTTACTGTATCAGTTTGAGTTTAACTAATAAGGATGTTGCTAGCTGTGCACACACGGGTTTTTGTTTACGGCAGTTTGCGTCGCGGCCAGTCTAATCATGGGTTGCTGTGTCGGGCCCATTATCTGGGAGAGTGCCAGCTTGCAGGTTATGCCATGTATGATCTCGGCCCTTACCCTGCCGCGATACAACAGCCAGGGGCTGAGGGTATGCTGTTTGGCGAAGTGTATGACGTGGATGCCGACACTTTCCGCGAACTCGATATTCTGGAAGGGCTGGGAGAAGAATACTGCCGCGAGCAAGTGGAGACACCGTTCGGACTGGCCTGGATCTACCTCTACCTGCAGCCGCTTGACCGTGCTTTGCTGATCCCGCGGGGAGACTGGTCGAGCTGGCCTTCACTGTGATGGCTTCGCCCACAAAAAAACGCTCCCTCGGGAGCGTTTTTCACTGGATAACAATCACGCCGGATTATTTTTCCTGAGCGCGCTTGTAAGATTCCAGGATTTCAGCTTTAGCGGCTTCAACGTCAGCCCAGCCGTCTACCTTCACCCACTTGCCAGATTCCAGCTCTTTGTAGCGTTCGAAGAAATGAGTGATTTGCGCTTTCAGCAGCTCTGGCAGATCGTTCACATCTTTAATGTGATCGTATTCTTTGGTCAGCTTGCTGTGCGGTACAGCAACCACTTTCGCATCTTCACCTGACTCATCAGTCATCTTCAGAACGCCAACCGGACGACAGCGGATCACGGCACCAGGGTGCAGCGGATACGGCGTCGGAACCAGAACGTCAACCGGGTCACCGTCCAGAGACAGGGTGTGGTTAACATAACCATAGTTGCATGGGTAGAACATAGGCGCAGACATGAAACGGTCTACGAATACCGCGCCAGAGTCTTTATCGACTTCGTATTTGATTGGATCAGCGTTTGCCGGGATTTCGATGACAACGTAGATGTCTTCTGGCAGTTCTTTACCTGCAGGGACGTTGTTCAGGCTCATGATGAATTCCTTAATAGTTTCAGATGATTTTGTCGCCGGGAATTATAACCAGTCGCTGTGAAAAAAACAGCTTCTAACACCAAGAGGGAGAGATGCGGGGTCAGACAGGAAAAATGCCCGGTGCTGAGACCGGGCATAGCAACGGGATTACTCGGCGTCCGGGAAGGCTTCCAGGAAGCTTTCCACTTTGCGAACCATCTTGGTTGAGCCGACAAAGAAAGGCACGCGCTGGTGCAGTTCAGTCGGTTTGATTTCCATGATGCGATTTTTACCGTCAGAGGCAATACCGCCCGCCTGCTCGATCAAAAATGCCATCGGGTTGCACTCGTATAACAGGCGCAGCTTACCGTTAGGGTGGGTCGCTGTGCTTGGATACAAATAAATGCCGCCTTTCAGCAAGTTGCGGTGGAAGTCGGCGACCAGTGAACCAATATAGCGCGAGGTGTAAGGGCGGTTATCTTCCGGCTCGTTTTCCTGGCAAAACTTGATGTATTTTTTCACGCCTTGCGGGAAGCGGAAATAGTTACCTTCATTGATGGAGTAGATTTGGCCATCATCCGGGATCGTCATATTTTCGTGCGACAGGCAAAATACCCCCAGTGACGGATCATAGGTGAAACCATGAACGCCATTGCCTGTGGTGTACACCAGCATGGTGGATGAACCATAAATGATGTAACCCGCCGCCACTTGTTTGTCACCAGGCTGCAGGAAGTCTTCAATCTCAGCCGGGCCGCCAACCGGAGTTACGCGGCGGTAAATGGAGAAAATCGTCCCGACGGAAACGTTTACGTCAATATTCGAAGAACCATCCAGTGGGTCCATCAATACCACGTACTTTGCTTCGCGGTTCAGTTCTTTATTGAATACTACGAGTTCATCTTCTTCTTCACTGGCCACACCGCAGACCTGACCACGGGCTTCCAGTGCAGCTTTGAATTTCTCGTTGGCATACACATCAAGTTTCTTTTGGGCTTCACCTTGGACATTCTCGCTGCCAACGTCACCAATGATATCAACCAAGCCTGCTTTGTTGATTTCACGGTTTACGATTTTGGCCGCCAGTTTAATGGAACCCAATAGAGAAGACAGTTCACCGCTGGCATGGGGGAAGTCATGCTGATTCTCGACAATGAACTCGCCAAGGGTTCTAATATCGGACATATACAATCCTTGCATCGTGTTGTCATGGGGGGATAAATATTCGGTACAATGCCTCTTTTCGGGCAATTGAACTGTACCCTTGGCCATTGGCCAGTTATTGTTTGATGCAATTGTATCTAAAGATCTTTTTTATGGTAACGAAGTAACACTGAAGCGTGGTCGTGACCAATATTTATTTTGTGAGCTGACAGTTATGCATATCCATATTCTCGGAATCTGCGGCACTTTTATGGGCGGAGCCGCCATGCTGGCACAGCAGCTTGGCCATAGAGTGACCGGCAGTGATGCCAATGTATATCCGCCGATGAGCACAATGCTGGAGTCACAAGGCATTGAAATTATTCAGGGATATGATCCTTCGCAGCTAGAGCCAGCACCGGATTTGGTGGTGATTGGCAATGCCATGAGCCGGGGCAACCCATGCGTTGAGTATGTGCTGAATAAAAACCTGCGTTATACCTCAGGCCCGCAATGGTTACAGGAATTTTTGTTACATGACCGCTGGGTACTGGCGGTGGCGGGTACCCATGGTAAGACCACGACAGCCAGCATGCTGACCTGGATCCTGGAAGACTGTGGTTACCAGCCCGGTTTTCTGGTGGGTGGTGTGCTGGGAAACTTCGGTGTTTCCGCACGTTTAGGCGAGAGTTGTTTCTTTGTTGTTGAGGCGGACGAATACGACAGTGCTTTTTTCGATAAGCGTTCTAAGTTTGTTCATTATCGACCACGTACCTTGTTAATGAACAATCTGGAGTTCGATCACGCAGATATTTTTTCGGATCTGGCCGCCATTCAGCGCCAGTTTCATCATTTAGTCCGTACTGTGCCGGGGGAAGGTAAGATTCTGGCTCCACACGGCGTGCCTGCCATTGATGAAACGCTGGCGATGGGCTGCTGGAGCGAGCTGGAATACAGCGGTGAAAACGGTGACTGGCAAGCGAAAAAGCACAAGCCGGACGGCAGTGAATTTGATGTGATTTTTGCCGGTAAAACCGTGGGCACTGTGCGCTGGGATCTGATAGGGGATCACAACGTCAGCAACGCCCTGATGGCGATCGCCGCTGCGCGGCATGTCGGCGTGATCCCTGAGCTGGCTTGCGAGGCGCTGGCGCGTTTTGTCAATACCAAGCGCCGGCTGGAGCTGAAAGGTGAGCAGAATGGCATTAAAGTGTATGACGATTTCGCCCATCACCCGACAGCCGTGGAACTGACTCTGGGCGGATTACGTGCCAAGGTGGGGGATTCGCGCATTCTGGCGGTATTGGAGCCGCGCTCAAACACCATGAAACTGGGTGTGCATAAAACCGATTTGGCCCCAGCACTGTCAGCAGCGGATGCAGTTTTCCTGTTTCAGCCGGACACGATTCCCTGGTCGGTACAGGACATCGCTGATCTTTGCCCGCAGCCGTCGGTGTGCGACGCCGACATTGATGCTTTAGTCGGACACATAGTGGCTGCCGCCCGTCCCGGCGATACTATCCTGGTGATGAGCAATGGTGGCTTCGGCGGTATTCATAACAAGCTGCTTGCCGCGCTGGCACGGGGAGACCAATATGCAGGATAAGCGCATTACACTGGCCTGGACAGGGGCATCCGGTGCACCTTACGGGCTGCGTTTGCTGGAGTGCCTGCTCGCGGCCGATTACCAGGTTTACCTGCTGATATCCTCAGCGGCCAGAGTGGTTCTGGCTACCGAGCATGGCCTGAAACTGCCTGCAGGCCCCGAAGCGGCACAGGCGGTACTGACAGAGCACCTGAATTACCAGGGCGATAAACTGACGGTCTGCGGAAAAGAAGACTGGTTTTCTCCGGTGGCGTCCGGCTCTGCCGCGCCGAAAAAAATGGTGGTCTGCCCGTGTTCTGCGGGTACTCTGGCCTCGGTAGCTCACGGCCTGTCGGATAATCTGCTGGAACGCGCCGCGGATGTGGTGCTGAAAGAGCGCGGTCAGCTGCTGATGGTGGTCAGGGAAACCCCGTTTTCTTCCCTGCATCTGGAAAATATGCTTAAGCTCTCCAACCTGGGAGCAACCATCATGCCGGCCGCCCCCGGCTTTTATCATCAGCCGAAGTCTATCGACGATCTGGTCGATTTCATGGTGGCGCGCATATTGGATCATCTTGGCGTCGGGCAAGGACTGGTTCCGCGCTGGGGCTATGATCATCGCCCGTCCTGAATCATAACCCTTCTGGTTTGATGATCAGGATATTGCCGGGCGCATTTTCCACCACTTTGGCCGCCACTGAACCCAGTACCAGTTTATCTATCGTGGAGCGCTGGTGGCTGGGCATAATGATCAGATCCGCTTTTACCTGGCGGGCATGATCAACTATGGTGGACCAGATTTTTCCTTCCGACACGGTTTCAATATGACGGACATCGGCGGGAATATGTTGTTCGGCGAAGTGTTTCAGGTTCTGCTGGGTGTCCTGCAGCATTTTGCGCGCGGCATCTTTGGGGAAATAGTTAGACACCATTGCGAGATGAATGCCCGGCAGAACGTTGAGTAAGTGAATAACAGCGTCTGACTGGCGGGCATGCCAGACGGCAAGCTCAACCGCTTTGTCACCAAAGCCTTCCTCGTTGAGATCGACAGGCACCAGAATGTGGGTGTACATAGCATCCTCTCTGTCAGGCAGCCACAGGCCGGTGTTGGCACCTGTGGCTGAATTTCTGTGCTGACTAGAGTTTAGCCTTGTTCCGCATTTTTGTGTGTTTCACCTTTGACGGCAGCGTCACGTTTGGCTTTTCGCCGCTGATTCCAGCCCAGTAAAGCCAGCAGAGCCAGCGTTGGTACGAAGACCCACTCTTTCATTGGTCTGGCCGCCGGCAGGCTGACAGTGACAATCTCCCAGCCAAAATCAATACCCGCCTGCTCGGCCGGGCTGCCAAACTCAACCAATTCAACCATCATTTTCTCGCCTTCCTGCTTGAGCATCAGTCCGGTCGAGGCAATTTTCTCATTCGGATCGACAGCCTGCTTATCAAACGGCAGCAGTACATGCTTGGTCACTTGATCGCCCATCAAATCCATCCCTGTCGCCTGGACTTCCAGCGGCTCACCAATGGCCAGTTTATCGGCGGCATCGACAATCAGGCTTCCCGGCATTTCGTGTTTGGGCGGATAGACCATGTCCCACCAGAAACCGGGGCGGAACAGCGAGAAAGTGATCAACAGCAGCAGGATGGACTCCCACCATTTGACTTTGGTGAACCACCATCCCTGGGTCGCCGAAGAGAAGGTGAGCATGGCAATGACAGCGGACGCTACGGTCAGGAACAGGTGCCACCAGGTATCAATGTCCATCAGCAAGAGCTGGGTATTGAAAATGAACATGAAGGGCAGGATGGCGGTGCGGATATCATAGGTGAAACCCTGAATACCGGTACGGATAGGATCGCTTTTCGCAATCGCGGCGGCCGCAAATGCAGCCAGACCGACCGGCGGGGTATCATCAGCCAGAATACCGAAATAGAACACGAACAGATGTACGGCCAGCAGCGGAATGATCAGGCCGTTTTCAGCCCCCAGGGTGACAATAACCGGTGCCATCAGGGTCGACACCACTATGTAGTTCGCCGTGGTTGGCAGCCCCATACCGAGGATCAGGCTGATCACGGCGGTAAACAGCAGCATTAGCATAATGTTGCCGCCTGAGATGAATTCGACGAAGTCGGTCATCACCAGGCCTACGCCCGTCAGTGTCACCACGCCCACGATAATACCGGCGGCGGCAGTGGCGACACCGATACCTATCATATTACGCCCGCCGGTGACCAGACTTTCCAGCAGATCGTGCCAGCCTTGTTGACCTGCTTCTGTCAGCGTCTGCTCTTTGGTAAAGATAGCCATGAGCGGACGCTGGGTCAGCAGGATGAAAATCATAAACACCGTTGCCCAGAAAGCTGATAAGCCTGGCGAGAAACGCTCAACGGTCAGACACCAGACCAGCACAACGATGGGCAGCAGGAAGTACAAACCGGATTTCACTGTCGGGCCGGGATCCGGTACTTCGGTTAGTGCCTGATCAGGATCTTCCAGCAGATGATCCTGATAGTTGGCCGCCAGACGAACCAGAGCGACATAAGCAATCAGGATCACAACCGCTATGATAGGTGTGGCAGCAGCGCCAAACACGTCTTTGGTCCAGCCGATGCCGTAATACACTATGGCACTGAGCACCATCAGGCCGACTATGGTACCAACAAAAGAGGTCAGTTTTTGCGCCAGCGTGGGCTGATAATGACGGGGCAGACCTGTCATACCGGCTTTACATGCTTCCAAATGGACGATGTAAAGCAGGGCAATATAAGAGATCAGGGCCGGCAGAATAGCAGCCTTAATTACTTCGACATAAGAGACGCCGACATACTCCACCATCAAAAATGCCGCTGCACCCATGATGGGCGGCGTGAGCTGGCCGTTGGTTGAGGCCGCAACCTCAACAGCCCCGGCTTTGTAGCCAGGGAAGCCCACCCGTTTCATCAGCGGAATAGTAAAGGTGCCCGTGGTGACCACGTTAGCAATGGACGAGCCGGATACCAGGCCAGACAAGCCGGATGCGACCACGGCCGCTTTTGCCGGACCGCCGCGCATATGACCAAGTAACGAAAAGGCAACTTTGATGAAATAGGCGCCAGCACCCGCCCGTTCGAGCATCGAGCCGAACAGCACAAACAGGAAAACAAAGGCGGTAGAGACACCCAGTGCAACCCCGAAGACGCCTTCAGTGGTCAGCCACAAGTGCGACATGGCTTTATTAAGGCTGGCACCTTTGTGCGCAATGACATCCGGCATGTAAGGGCCGGCGAAGGTATACAGCAGGAAAACAGAGGCGACCACCATCAGTGGAGGGCCCAGTGCCCGTCGCGTTGCCTCAAGAAGCAACAGCATCCCTAGCACAGATATGACGACATCCAGCGTGGTTGGCGCGCCGGAACGCCCGGATAAGACTTCGTAAAACAGGTAGATATAGGCGGCAGAAAAACTCGCCAGCAGCGCCAGGATCCAATCTTGCAGTGGAATGTGATCCCTGGGTGAACCCTTTAGGGCAGGGAAGGCAGTAAAGGCCAAAAAAGTGGCAAATGCCAAATGGATAGAACGTGCTTCGGTATCGTTGAAGATGCCGACATTAAATATAAAAGGGAGCGGAGAGGCATACCAAAGCTGGAACAATGACCAGCAAAGTGCGGCAACCCACAGAACTTGTCCCTGCACCCCTTTGGGGCTGCGTGCGCCGGTATCCGCCTGTGCCACCATGTTCTGGACATCGTCATGGTTGGTTTTTGTCATGCTACTTCCTTATTTCAGGAGCGATCCGTTATTAACTGTTTGAGGTTTCAGTTTTTATTGTAGTCTGGCTAATTGATCTGACAGGGGACATTTTTGTGCTCTGACAGACAAAAAGTGCACCGTCAAGACGGTGCACTTTGCAGGATGAACAGCTGTTGGCTTATTTGATCAAACCCACTTCTTTGTAGTATTTCTCTGCGCCCGGATGTAATGGGATGGAAATACCGGCTTTGATCATGTCTTCTTTCTTCAGGTTGGCGAAGCTTGGGTGCAGGCGAGTGAAAACATGGAAGTTCTCAAACACGGCTTTGACCAGCGCATACACCGCATCATCCGATACTTTGGTTGAAGAAACTAACGTCGCGGCAACACCAAAGCTGTTGACGTCGCTGTCGGTACCACGGTACATGCCGCCCGGTACGGTCGATTTTGCATAGTAAGGATTGTCGGCCACCAGTTTGTCGATAGCAGCACCTGTAGCCGGAATCAGTTTGGCATCACAAGAAGTGGTTGCTTCTTTGATTGAACCGTTCGGATGGCCAACTACGTAAACAAAGGCGTCGATCTTGTTATCACACAAGGCCTGAGAGCGCTCAGAGCCCTTCAGCTCGGCCGCCAGTTTGAAGTCATCTTTACTCCAGCCCATGGTAGTCATCACTACTTCCATGGTGGCACGGTCACCAGAGCCCGGGTTACCAATATTGACGCGTTTGCCTTTCAGATCATCCAGGTTATTAATGCCTGAATCTGTACGGGCAATAATGTTGAACGGTTCTGTGTGCAGTGAGAAAACAGCACGCATTTCTTTATACGGACCTAACTCTTTAAACTCACTGGTACCGTTATAGCCGTGATATTGCCAGTCAGACTGCACCACGCCGAAATCCAGTTCACCGGCTCGCATAGTGTTCACGTTGTATACAGACCCGCCGGTTGATTCGACAGAGCAGCGAATGCCATTGGTTTTACGATCGTTGTTCACCAGCTTACAGATAGCACCGCCGGTAGGATAATACACACCGGTGACAGAACCTGTACCAATAGTGATGAACTCTTCCGCTTGCGCCAATCCTGAGGCAAGAACGGTGGCAGATAATGCGCTGACTTTTAACAGTTTTGTAAACGCCATTGTGATCCCTTCCTGTTGTGTTATTTCTTATCAGTGCTGCAGGTACACGGCCCGCAATGCTTTAAACAAATCAAAGAGATAATAGCAAACGATCGGCGTATTATTGAAATAATGTAAAAACCTTTTTGTGAAAAAGTAATGATATTGCGACAACTGACCATATTTCAGAGCATAACTATCCACTGTAAAGCAGGGTAACCAAGCGGGAAAAGACGGGGCGGGAAAGGGGGGAAGAAGCACGCCCTCTCAGGGTAAACGGAGAGGGCGTTGCCTGAAGATTGACTTACTTACTGTAATCAAACAGCGAGCAGACAGAGTCGAAGAGCTCTTCAGCGGTTGTGGTCAGGGTTGGTGTGATGAAAATCGTGTCATCCCCCGCTACAACACCCAAGATACCTTCGGCGCGGCCCAGTGAGTCAAGCAAACGGGCGATCACTTGCGCCGCGCCCGGACCAGTGTGAATCACGACCATGGCATGGTTATAACCCACTTCCATGACCAGTTCTTTCAACGGACTGCTGATGGTCGGTACGCCCAGCTCTACGGGCAGGCAATACACCATTTCCATTTTAGCGTTGCGGGTACGTACCGCGCCGAATTTGGTCAGCATCCGTGACACTTTCGACTGGTTAATGTTATCGAAGCCCTGCGCTTTCAAGGCATCGACTATCTCACCTTGAGAGCTGAATTTTTCTTCCTTGAGTATGGATTTGAATGCTTTTATCAAGCGTTCTTGTTTATCAGAACTACGCATAAGTAAATTTCATGTACAGGGAGAGGGTCCATATTTTGTCACAACCTGTTAGTAGGTAGCAAACAATGTTCATTCGAACTTGGAACTAGGTTACTGTTAATAGCTTAGCCGACTGCATAACTATTAAATAAATCCACTATTGAGACAGTTTTTGTCTTTTTCGGTGGAAGAAAAAACAATCCTGGCCCCTGCGCAACTTCGCAAAGCTGAGGGGGCATGATTGTTTTTCTTTTAGGCTTGCTATACCGTCTTGGTGCCCGAGAAACTGAGAGACATTAGTAAGGGTTTGAAACATTGGGTATACGGCCTGAATTCTATCTGAAGGGGTCTGTCTGATGAACCCTGACTTCTATCGTAAAGGAGAACGAAAATGAAAGTTGCTGTTATTGGTGCGGCTGGTGGTATCGGCCAGGCTTTGGCTCTGCTACTGAAGAATGAACTGCCTGCCGGCTCTGACCTGGCACTTTATGATATTGCCCCTGTTACCCCTGGTGTTGCTGCTGACCTGAGCCACATCCCAACTCCTGTTTCTATCAAAGGTTATGCTGGTGAAGATCCAACCCCTGCACTTGAAGGTGCGGATGTGGTGCTGATTTCTGCTGGCGTTGCCCGTAAACCAGGGATGGACCGTGCGGATCTGTTCAACGTCAATGCTGGTATTGTGAAATCACTGGCTGAAAAAATTGCGGTTGTCTGTCCAAATGCCTGTATCGGTATCATCACTAACCCGGTTAACACGACTGTGGCTATCGCAGCAGACGTTCTGAAAAAAGCCGGCGTCTATGACAAGCGCAAGCTGTTCGGTGTGACTACGCTGGATATCATCCGTTCAGAAACCTTTGTTGGTGAGCTGAAAGGCCTGAACCCGCGTGACGTGAATGTGCCTGTCATCGGCGGCCACTCAGGCGTGACTATCCTGCCTCTGCTGTCTCAGGTTGAAGGTGTTGAGTTCACTGAAGAAGAAGTGAAAGCACTGACTCCTCGCATCCAGAACGCGGGTACGGAAGTGGTTGAAGCCAAAGCGGGCGGCGGTTCTGCCACTCTGTCTATGGGTCAGGCGGCTTGCCGTTTTGGTCTGGCACTGGTGCGTGCCATGCAGGGTGAGCAAAATGTGGTTGAATGCGCTTACGTGGAAGGCAACGGCAAGCACGCTCGCTTCTTTGCTCAGCCAGTTCGTCTGGGTAAAGACGGCGTGGAAGAAGTGCTGGATTACGGCAGCCTGAGCGCGTTCGAGCAGAATGCCTTGGACAGCATGCTGGACACCCTGAAAGGCGATATCGCTCTGGGTGAAGAGTTCGCGGCGAAATAAGCCGGTATCCGACACCAGGCCGTCATGGCCTGACGACAATGAACAAAGCGGCCCTCCGGCCGCTTTGTTGTTTCTGGCATTGGCATATAAGGGAGATTGCTCAGTAATAGTCGCCGCAGCCGCTGTGCAGCTGAGGCTCGTCGGTCAGTTCACTGCACGGGATATGGATCCTTTTATGATCCTTCAGATTCTCGATCAATGCAGTGTCATGATCCGGATCTATCTCGATCACTTCAGCGATCCCTTGCGGGTATTCTACCCACATTCCTTTTTTCAGTTGATTGGCTTGCATGCGTCACCTCCGTCTTGGGAAGAAACGGTCAGGGCACAGGTATCCCTTTACCTTGTATAACTATAGCGTAAAGAGAATTTGAGCTCAGTGCAGAGCCATTCCGTGAGTGAAAATCGTGTCGAACAGCTTGGCTGCCGGGGCTGTGTAGCAAGAGAGTGCAACAAAAAACGGCCTGGACAGGAGTCAGGCCGTTTTCGCTGAAGGGGCGGGTTTATTTGGTGCGATTGACCGACAGCCGGGCGACCGCGATCAGCGCATCTTTATACTCGCTTTCGGCCAGTACCGACAGGGCGGCAATGGCTTTGTCTGCTTCTTCTTCAGCGCGTTGCTGAGTGTAAGCCAGAGAGCCGTGCTCTTCCATACAGGCCAGAATCGGTTGCAGTTTATCCAGCCCGTTGCCTTGCTCTATCGCGGCGCGAATCATGGCGGTTTGCTCTGGGTTACCGTGGTGCATGGCGTGAAGCAGCGGCAGGGTGGGTTTGCCTTCCGCCAGATCATCCCCCACGTTTTTGCCCATCTCCTCGCCATCGGCGTTGTAATCAAGCACATCGTCAATCAGCTGGAAGGCGGTCCCAAGATAACGGCCATAGTCTTGCAGCGCTTGCTCTACCGATTCTGGCGCATCTGAAAGAATGGCTGCCACCTGGGTTGCCGCTTCAAACAGTCGCGCCGTTTTGGAGTAGATCACCTGCATATAGCTGGCTTCGGTAGTGTCAGGATCATTGCAGTTCATTAACTGCTGGACTTCACCTTCGGCGATCACATTGGTTGCTTCGCTCATGATGTCCAGGATCTTCAGGGATCTCAGGCTGGTCATCATCTGGAAGGAGCGGGTGTAGATATAATCACCGACCAGTACGCTGGCCGCATTGCCGAATGCGGCATTGGCTGTTGCTTTCCCGCGCCGCATATCAGATTCGTCCACCACATCGTCATGGAGCAAAGTGGCGGTGTGAATAAATTCGATAAATGCCGCAGCGGTGATGTGTTTTTCACCCTGGTAACCAAGAGCCCGGGCGGCCAGAATTGCCAGAATGGGGCGCAAACGCTTGCCACCGCTGCTGACAATGTAAAATCCCAGTTGGTTGATCAGGGCGACGTCTGAAGTGAGTTGGGCCTGAATCTTTGCGTCAACCGCCGCCATGTCGTCAGCGGTGAGTGCTTGGATAGCTTTGAAATCCATGATACATCCAGCAAAATTGTTAGCCGTATCGGCGCAATCAAAATAAGAATTATGCACGCATACTACACTAAAATCTTCCCGGCTTCCTAACCTACATTGCAGCTATTTAGGCGACTTTTTCTGTTGAGCAGCTTTTCACCAATTTTCTTTAGCCAACGGCTTGCCATGTTCGGCGTTTTCCAGTAATATTCGCGCCCTATTGATGACAAGATTAAGCGCATACCCATTGCCCAATTTTGCCGTGGCAAATGGCCTATGCGGATAAGCGGAGTAAGACATGTACGCTGTTTTCCAAAGTGGTGGTAAGCAACACCGAGTAAGCGAAGGCCAAACCTTACGCTTGGAAAAACTGGACGTTGAAACTGGTGCGAACGTTGAATTTGACAAAGTTCTGCTGGTTGCTAACGGTGAAGAAGTAACAGTTGGTGCACCATTCGTTGCGGGTGGTAAAGTGACTGCTGAAGTTGTTACGCACGGTCGCGGCGATAAAGTAAAAATCGTTAAGTTCCGTCGTCGTAAGCATTCTCGTAAGCAAATGGGCCACCGTCAGTGGTTCACTGAAGTCAAAATTACTGGCATCAGCGCTTAATAATAGGAGAGTTTAGAGATGGCACACAAAAAAGCTGGCGGTTCTACTCGTAACGGCCGTGACTCAGAAAGTAAACGCCTAGGTGTTAAGCGTTTCGGTGGCGAATCTGTACTGGCAGGTAACATCATCGTTCGTCAACGTGGCACTAAGTTCCACGCTGGTAACAACGTAGGTTTGGGTAAAGACCACACTCTGTTCGCTCTGACTGATGGCAAAGTGAAATTCGAAGTGAAAGGTCCTAAAAACCGTAAATTCGTTTCTATCGAATCTGCTGAATAAATTCAGTTTCGTTAAGAACGTGAAAGCCCTGCCTATTGGCGGGGCTTTTTGTTATGGCACAGGACAATATCAGTTTGAGTGCCTGCGGGTGTAAAGCCCTGAGAATTATTCCGATTGGTATTACAATAAAGACAGTCAGGTGGTGACTATCCCTGGCTGGCGAAGTGAACGCCAGAGTGCGGAGAATAAGATGAAATTTGTAGATGAAGCGGTAATCCGGGTGGATGCAGGTGATGGCGGCAACGGTACTGTCAGCTTCCGCCGTGAAAAATATGTCCCCAAAGGTGGGCCTGATGGCGGTGACGGCGGTGACGGCGGTGATGTATACCTGCTGGCCGATGAAAACCTCAACACGCTGATCGATTACCGTTTCGAACGTTTTCATGCAGCTGAGCGCGGCGAAAACGGCCGCGGCGGTAACTGTACCGGTAAGCGAGGCGATGACCAGGTACTGTCTGTCCCTGTGGGTACGCGTGCCGTGGACGAAGAAACCGGTGAAGTGATCGCCGATCTGACCCAGCACGGTATGAAGATCATGGTAGCCAAAGGTGGTTTCCACGGTTTGGGTAACACCCGGTTCAAGTCCTCGGTCAACCGTGCGCCACGTCAGAAGACTATGGGCACCAAAGGTGAGATTCGTCACCTGCGTCTGGAGCTGCTGCTGCTGGCGGATGTCGGCATGCTGGGTTTGCCGAATGCCGGTAAATCGACCTTTATCCGCGCTGTATCGGCCGCTAAGCCAAAAGTGGCGGATTATCCGTTTACTACCTTAGTGCCTAGCTTGGGTGTGGTACGGGTCGATAGCGAGCGCAGTTTCGTGGTCGCTGATATTCCCGGTCTGATCGAAGGTGCTGCCGACGGTGCCGGCCTGGGTATTCGCTTCCTGAAACACCTGGAGCGTTGCCGTGTGCTGCTGCACATGATCGATCTGCTGCCGGCAGACGGCTCGGATCCGGTGGAAAACGCCTTCACTATCCTTAATGAGCTGGAGCAGTACAGCGAGAAGCTGGTGAACAAGCCGCGTTGGATCATCTTTAACAAAGTTGATCTGCTGCAGGAAGAGGAAGCTCAGGCGAAGATCCAGGAAGTGCTGGAAGCACTGGCATGGGATGAGAAGTACTTCTGTATTTCTGCGCTGAACCGTACCGGTATCAAGCCATTGACCTATGAGCTGATGGATTTGATTGACTCCATTCCTCAGGCTCTGATTGAAGAAGACGAAACTGAAGAAACCAAAGTCGATTTCAAGTGGGACGATTACCACGAGCAGCAGCTGAAGAAAAGTGCTGCGAAAAGTGATGACGATGACGACGATGACGACTGGGATGATTGGAACGAAGACGATTACGACGTCGAAATCATTTACAAGCCGTAACTGGCCGTTTGATGTGAAAAACCGCTCTTTGGAGCGGTTTTTTTGTGCCTCATCAAATTGGTCTTTCTCATAGCGGAGATAATGATCAACAGAAAAGCTCTGAGGGAGTCAAGATGCAGCCGGTTACAGTTAAAACGGAACGGGAGATTGCCCGGATAGTCGCTCAGGTTGGTCAGCGGCTGTTACAGCATGGCGCGGAATCTGCGGTGGTGGTGGATGTCAGCCAGCGTGTCGGCCTGGCACTGGGGGTGGATGAGGTCAACATTGCATTGACCGCCAATGCCATTGTGGTCACTGTGCATGTGGAAGATCATTGTCTGACGACCACGCGCCGCTGCCGGGATCATGGGATCAATATGGCGATTGTTACCCGGATCCATCATCTGTGCATCATGGCGGAAAAGGGGCTGCTGGATCCTGCGGCTATGACGAAGCGTCTGTTAGCCCTTCAGCCCCAGCGCTATCCGCCGCTGCTGATGATCCTGATGATCGGCCTGTCGTGTGCCGCATTCTGTCTTCTGGCCGGCGGCGATCTGACGGTGGCCCTGATTACCTTGTTCGCCGCATCTGCCGCCATGGCGCTGCGTCTGATGATGGCGCATCATCATTTCAATCCGCTGCTGACTTTTGCTGCTGCCGCGTTTGTCGCGACGGCTGTCTCTGCGTCTGCCCCTTTGTTCGAGCTGGGTAATCAGCCCTTTCTGGCGATGGCATCATCGGTATTATTGCTGGTGCCGGGGTTTCCGCTGATTAATGCTGTCGCCGATATGGTGTCAGGTTTCGTGAATCTGGGTATTTCCCGCTGGGTGATGGCCAGTCTGCTGACCTTGTCGACCAGCCTGGGCATAGTGGCGGCGATGAACCTGTTTAATGTCTGGGGGTGGCTGACATGACGTTCTGGCAATGGCTGTACACACTGTCTGCAGATATGATGCTGGCCGCGATTCCGGCTGTCGGGTTTGCTATGGTATTTAATGTGCCGGTCAGGGCGTTGAAGTACTGCGCCATGGCGGGGGCGCTCGGTCACGGTTGCCGTTTTGTACTCATGTATCAGGGCATGCCGATTGAATGGGCGAGCTTCTTTGCCGCTTTGCTGGTCGGGATGACAGGAATCATCGGGTCGCGCCGGCTGCTGGCGCCACCTCATGTGTTCACCGTGGCGGCCGTGATCCCCATGGTGCCCGGTGTTTATGCTTTTAAGACCATGATTGCGCTGGTGGATCTCAATCAGCATGGTTTTTCTCCTGAGATCTGGCAGCGTATGGCCGAAAACGGGATCACCGCAGCCTTTACCGTGGCAGCGCTGGCCATAGGACTGGCAATGCCCGGCTTAATGTTTTATCGTCGCCGACCAGTGATTTAAAAGGGAGTCGACGTGTGAAGATCAGTATGGTTGCCGCCATGGCAAAAGATCGTGTGATTGGCAAAGACAACGCCATGCCCTGGCACTTGCCAGCCGATTTTGCCTGGTTTAAAAAAGTCACCATGGGCAAACCTGTTGTCATGGGACGCAAAACGTTTGAATCCATTGGCCGGCCTTTGCCGGGACGCCACAATATTGTGATCAGCCGTAACCCGGACTTTGCCGCCGACGGCGTGACGGTGGTGGCCGATCTCCCTGCTGCTCAGGTGGCTGCAGGGCAGGTCGATGAATTGATGATCATAGGTGGCGGCAGCGTGTACGCAGAATGTCTGCCGGTCGCAGACTGTCTCTATCTGACCTTTATCGATCTCAGTGTCGAGGGAGATACTTGCTTCCCGGACTGGGGAGACGGCTGGCGGCAGACGCACAGCGAGCACTACGCGGCCGATGAGAAAAATGCCCACCACATGGAATTTGTGATACTGGAGCGCCAGTAAACCTGCCTGCCGCTGTTTTTTTGCTTCCGGTTTTAGCCGTTACCATGCCAACAGTTGGCATGGTAACGTGTGCCAGCTAGCCGGCCATCGGCGATAAGGCCAGCGATCCCCCTAATAACATCAGTATGCTGCCAATGGTTCGGTTAATCGGCCCTTGTTTGCTCAACATTTTATGTCTCAGTGCTTGCTGGGAGAAGAACAAGGCAACCAGGCTGAACCAGATCCAGTGCGCCAGAGACATGAATAAGCCATAGCCGCTTTGCAGCAAGAGTGAGGTGTCCGGACTGACAATCTGGGTGAAAGTGCTCAGCACAAAAAGCGTGGTTTTGGGGTTCAGGGCATTGGTCAGTAATCCTTGTCTGAACGAAGCAAAGCCGGATAAAACCGCGATATTGTCAGTGGCCAGCGTGAGTTCAGTCTTGCTGCGCAGAGTACAGAAACCGATGTAAACCAGATACAAAGCCCCGACATATTTGATGACGGTGAACAGGGCTGGGGAGGTGGCGATAAGAACCCCTACCCCCAGCATGGTGTAGCCCACATGGATGAGCACCCCCAGCGCAATGCCCAGCGCGGCATACAGACCCGCACGGCGACCGTGCAGATAGCTGTTTCGTGTCACCATTGCAAAATCAGCGCCCGGGCTGATCACCGCGAGAATTGTAATTAACGCGACAGCAAAAAGTTCGGCCATGTGTATATTTCCCTGAATAATGATGAGTAACGGATGGATGAATTGGTTACTATTGTTGATGAAATACAACCCATTGAATATTGATAAGTTGTCATCGAAATCCATGCGAAAAAGTCATCGATTATGAATCTGCCATCGTTAAATACGTTGCGGGTGTTTGAAGCTGCAGCCCGTCATCAGAGCCTGGTAAGAGCCGCGGATGAATTGTGTGTGACCCAGTCAGCGGTGAGCCGTCAGATCAAGCAATTGGAGAGTGCCCTTGGCGTCATTTTGTTTGAGCGACGTAACCGCGGGATCTTTTTGACCTCAGAGGGACAGAAGCTCAAAACAGCTTGCCATGAAATGCTGTCGATTCTGAAAAACACCCTCAGAGAGTTGAAAGCGGAGGAAAGCCAGTCGCCTCTGGTGATTTCCTGTGAACCGACCATCATGATGAAATGGCTGATCCCCCGACTGGCTGATTTCAAGGCCGCCCATCCTGATATTCAGCTGCACCTTAACGCATCGGGTGGTCCGATCGACTTTGTGAAAAGCCAAACGGATGTCGCCATTCGTCGCAATGACTTCAGTTGGAAGCAGGGTTATCATGCCGAGCCGATAGGCCCTGAGTATGTCGGGCCCGTGGTGCTGGCTGAGCAGCATGCGCAAGGAGAGGCGTTGACTTCGCCGACCACTCTGCTGCATACCAAAAGCCGGCCTGCGGCCTGGGCTGACTGGCAGCATCAGGCTAACCAGGCGGTGAATGTGGCAGAAGATGTCTGGTTCGAGCATTTCTATATCATGCTGGAAGCGGTTCAGGCAGGCGGTGGCTACGGGTTAAGTTCGGTGTATATGGTGGGTAACGACATCAGACATCGCCGTCTGGTCGCCCCTGCCGGCTTTATTGCGGACGGCTCATCTTACTATCTGTTATCACCTATCGCGATCGAGGCCGATAACAGGGTGGTAGCACTGCTCAACTGGTTACGTCAGGAAATGACGGCAACCCGTCAGGCGGTCTTCGCGGCTCTCAAGGGTTAAGCGGCGAGCTGAGCACTGAGTGTGTGGAGAAAAAACCTTGGCCCTGTCAGAGCCTGTCTTGCTTAAACCATTGTTGGTCTTCCCAGCGCAGCATAGTGAGCTGATGGCCCCAGACACACCCGGTGTCCAGTCCGATAGCATTTTCATCCTGATAACCCATCAGAGAGGCCCAGTGGCCGAAAATAATGGTTTTTCCCAGCGGCTGCGAGCGCGCAAACTGGAACCAGGGCTGCAGATGCTCGGTGCCCGGTTCGCCCGGTGGCTGCTTGCAATGCATCTCCAGCCGGCCATCGGGATACAGATAGCGCATCCGGGTCAGCGCGTTGATGGTGTAGCGTAACCGATCCAGTCCCGCCAATGCAGGATCCCACTGTTCAGGCTCATTACCGTACATATTGCTCAGCAGCCATTGCTGCTGCTCGCTTTGTAACATGGCCTCGACGTCACGTGCACAGCGGCGGGCATCGTCGAGTTGCCATTGTGGCGGGATACCGGCATGGACCATGACAACAGGGTGTGTGGGGTGTTCGGCCAGCAGAGGCTGGCGGCTGAGCCAATCGAGTAATGCTTCACCGTCGCTGGCCTGCAAAATCTGATCAATCCGATCTTTCTGCTTGGCCTTGCCTATGCCCCGGGCCACGGCCAGTAAGTGCAAATCGTGGTTACCCAGCACGCAGGTGGCACTGTTACCCAGTGATTTCACCAGACGCAGGGTGGCCAGAGAATCCGGCCCGCGGGCAACCAGATCGCCGGCCAGCCAGAGTTCATCGTGCTGTTCACTGAAGCCTGCACGCTCGAGAAGCGTGCAGAGTTCACGGTAACAGCCCTGAATATCACCGACCAGATAGGTTGCCATGATCGACCCTGTTTAGTGAAGAATATTGGGGATAGCCAAACGGAAAGGCACGATTTCGGCATTGAACTCGTTACCATTGTCGTCAATCATGACGTAATGGCCTTCCATCACACCCAGTGGCGTTTCTATGATGGTGCCGCTGGTATAGGTGTATTCATCATTGGGGGCTATGGTAGGTTGTTCACCGACGACACCTTCACCTTCAACTACCAGCTTCTTGCCATTGGCATCTGTGATCAGCCAGCGGCGGCGAAGCAGTTGTGCGTTGCCCTGGCCCAGGTTGCAAATGGTAATGGTGTACGAAAAGACGTAGCGGTTCTGCTCAGGCTCAGACTGATCATCAATGTAATGGGTGATGACCCGGCATTTGATGGTAGGGATAACTTTGTTGTTCACCTTGCTGCTTCCTTTCTGATACGACAATGCCTTTGTGCAAGGCAGTTGCCGGGCGCCATGGCCCGGCATATTACTTAGTGGCTGTGGTTGGCATCCAGCCAGTTAGCCATAGACACAAACTGTTCAAGTGTCAGGTTTTCCGGACGCGAGCCAGGGTTAATGCCCAGGCTTTCCAGCGTGTCCACATCCATGATGGCTTTAAAGCAGTTACGCACCGTTTTACGGCGCTGGTTAAAGCCATCCCGGCAAACACGGTCCAGCCATTTCAGGTTAGTACAAGGATGCGGTAATGTTTCATACGGCGCCAGTCGAACCACAGCAGAATCTACTTTAGGTGCGGGTTTGAAGGCGCTGGGCGGCACTTCAAGCACTGGCATCACTTTGCAGTAATATTGTGCCATCACGGTCAGGCGGCCATAGGCTTTGGTGCCCGGGCCGGCAGCCAGACGATTGACCACTTCTTTTTGCAGCATGAAATGCATATCTTCAATATGCTGATGGAAACTGAACAGGTGGAACATCAGCGGCGTTGAAATGTTGTAAGGCAGGTTGCCAAAAATCCGCAGTTTGTTGTTTTCCCTGATCAGCTGAGTGAAGTCGAAACGCATGGCATCGCCTTCATGGATAGTCAGCTTACCGGACAGATCCGGGTGATTGCGTAATCGCTCAGCCAGATCGCGGTCAAGTTCAATCACCGTAAATTTATCGACTTGTTTACCGACTGGCTCGGTCAGAGCGCCCAAACCAGGACCGATTTCAACCAGATTCTGGCCCGGTCTCGGGTTAATTGAGGCGACAATGTTGTCGATGATGTATTCGTCGTGCAAGAAGTTCTGGCCAAAGCGCTTACGGGCGCGGTGGCCTAAATGGACCTGATCACTGCTCATTGTTTTTTATCTACCATTTCGATGGCGTGGGTAAGCGCTGTCCAGAGGCTCCCTGTGTCCGCCTGTCCGGTACCGGCGAGTTCCAATGCGGTACCATGATCAACTGATGTTCGGATAAAAGGTAATCCCAGAGTGATATTGACGGCATTACCGAATCCTTTGAATTTCAGCACTGGCAGACCCTGATCGTGGTACATTGCCAGTACGGCATCGGCTTCGGCCAGGTACTTATCCTGGAAAATCGTATCGGCTGGCAGCGGGCCAACCAGATCCATACCGTCCTGCTCTCTCAGAACATTCAAGGCCGGAGTGATCACTTCGATCTCTTCACGGCCCAAGTGGCCATCTTCACCGGCATGCGGGTTGAGGCCACAAACATAAATTTTCGGTTGTTTGATGCCAAACTTGCTGATCAGATCGGCATGCAGCACCCGAATCACCTGATGAATACGATCTTCAGTCACCGCTTTGGCCACATAAGCCAGCGGAATGTGGGTGGTTACCAGCGCCACACGCAACCCTTCGGTTGCCAGCATCATCACCACTTGGTTGGATTGTGCCTGCTGGGCGAAAAATTCTGTGTGTCCGCTGAATGATACGCCCGCACGGTTAATGATGCCCTTATGCACCGGCCCGGTGACCAGTGCGGCAAATTCGCCGTCCATATTGCCTTCGGCAGCACGGCGGAGGGTGTCCAGCACATAATGTCCGTTGTGCTCGTCAAGCTGGCCTGGGGTCACACTGGCTTTCAGTTGGTGGCTGTCCACCACCAGAGTGCCTGCACGATGTGGCTGAGCCGGACGGCTTGGATCATAGCTGATGATTTCCAGCGGTAAGCCCAGCAGGGCCGCACGTTCTGCCATAAGTTCGGCGTTGGCACAAACTACCAGCTCGTGCGGCCACGGCTGTTGTGCCAGCGCCACGACGAGATCCGGGCCAATACCCGCCGGTTCTCCCGGCGTGATGGCAATACGTTTAACCTTGTTCATCATCAAATCCTGGTTGTTCTATATAGGCGCCGGCCCGCAGTTCCTGCAGCCACGCCTGGGCTTCCTCGTTAAATTTACGGCTGAAGAGAATCCGGTAAGCACGGTTCTTCGCGGCCGCATCGGTGCGGTCAACCTGACGGCGATCCAGCACTTCCACAATATGCCAGCCGTGTACCGTCTGGAACGGTTCACTGATGGTGCCTGCAGGCAGGGTTTCAACCTGCTGTTTGAATTCAGGGACGTAAATATCTGGCGTCTGCCAGCCCAGTTCACCGCCATTGGCCGCAGAGCCCGGATCGGCACTCAGTGCCTGGGCTGCATCAGCAAAGCTGCGCTGACCGGCGATAATGTCCTGGCGAACCTGCTCGAGCTGTTTCTTCGCTCCTTCATCGCTAAGGATGACAGAAGTTTTCAGCAGGATGTGGCGGGCATTGATTTCAGTGACTGAGACAGTCTCCTGGCCTTTCACATCATTGATTTTGAGAATGTGGTAACCCACACCGCTGCGGAATGGCCCTATGATAGCACCTTTCCCCTGACCTTGGATCTGATCGGCAAAGATAGTCGGCATTTCTTCCGGGCTCATCCAGCCCCAGGCACCCCCCTGCAGAGCTTTGGGACCATTTGACGCACTGTAGGCCAGGTTGGTGAAATCAGCCCCCTGATTCAATTGCGCCAGCAGTTCGTTGGCTTTGCGCTCGGCCGTCTGGCGCTCAGACTGACTGGCACCTTCGCCCAGGCGGATCAGGATATGGCTGACATTGTATTGCACGCTTTCCTGCTGCTGCTGGCCCAGTTGGGTCACCAGGCTGTCCACTTCCTGCGGCAGAATGTTGATCCGGCGGCGCACCATAATGGTACGGGCTTCGCTGGCAGTCAGGTCACGGCGGATTTGTTCGCGGAAAATCGGGTAGCTGATGCCACCGGCTGCCAGCTCCTGCTGCAGATGGGCCACGGACATGTTTTGCTCGGCTGCAATCTGGCTGATCGCCTGATCCAGGCGGTTGTCATCAATACGGATACCAAATTGTTCTGCCTGTTGCAGCTGCAGGGTTTCCATGATGAGCTTTTCCATCACCTGATTGACCAAAATGCTGTCATCCGGCAGAGGCTGGCCCTGACGCGCCGCATTGAGGTGGACGGTTTTCAGCATCGCATCGACGTCGCTTTGCAGGATAACGCTGTCGTTAACAATAGTGACCACTTTGTCCAGTGGCTGCAGGGCGGCCAGTGAACCGGTTGTCAGGCCCAGAAGAGTCAGGCCGAGAATAAAAGACTTCCACATTTTCATATCCGTATCCAGGGCGCTTCAATGCGCGGTTGGTTAGGGCGGGCCTTGGCCCGGCCTGTTAATTGTTCAGGTAGAAAGGTCGTCCGTATGCAATGGCATTGCCACTGGCTGACGACGCGCCGACGGCGGAAACCCCTGCCAGGCCAAGTAGTGAGAACGAGATACTGAAGTTCTGTTCGTACTCAACCGGCTGGGTGTTGACGTTGCTGCGCGCCACCATGTACTGGTTGTAGCCCAGCGTGATCATCCAGCAGTCGGAGCGGTAATTGAGTGAGACCTGGCCTTCCACCATCTGGTTTTCCGTTACATCGTGGTAGTAATCCCCCCGTACACTCAGTCCGGCGTGAATCGGGAATCCGGTTGAGAAGCCAATCTGAGAAATACCTTCTTGGGTGTAATTATCTATCTGGTTGTTATCCGGCAGGCTCTGCTGGATGTATTCTTTTGACACGTAGCGGTAGTTCAGCTGGCTGAACAGGCCGCCTTCGCGGTATTCCAGTGCGGCGTTGGCAAACTGCATGTCTCTTTCACTGGCATCATATTGCAGGCCGCCGTGAAAGAAGAGCCAGTCATTAAAGTTGAAATCAGACTCAAACGCCGAGGCCGAATAATTCGGCTGTGATTCGCCTTCTTCCTGCAAATTCCGGCCGGAATCGTTGAGGTAGAAAATCTGGCCAAAGGCGAGGTTGAAGCGCTCTTTCAGATTATTGTCGAAAAAGCGGGTGGTGGCACCGACAGTAAACTGGTTGGCGGCGGCAATGCGGTCGACGCTGGAGTAACGGCGATCACGGAACAAACCGTAATAATCGGTTTGCAGGATAGTGGTGTCGTATGAGCCGTAAATGTCGCTCTGCTCCACATCCTTGATGTACAGGTACTGGAGTTGCGGTTCCAGACTCTGGACATAAGCATCACCGAACAGGTCAGTATCCCGCTCGAAATACAAGCCTGTCAGCATTCGCAGACTGGGCACAGTCCGGGACGCTGTTTCTTCCAGATCTTCCAGACCGGCGATTGTGGGATCGAACTCCTGATTGTAGTAGGTGTACATCAGCTTGGCTTCCGTGGTCATTGACCACCAGGGAGTCGCGAACGGCAGCGTCAGAGACGGCTCTAAATGGACACGATCGGCAGATGGTTTCGTCGAATCGTCATTTTCAAACCGGCTGATATGGCTCAGGAAGCCAAAGTCCAGATCATAACCCAGTTCAGGCTCGTAGTAGTTGAAGGTCAGCTGCGGCATCAAACGGTAGTTGGATGACACACCCGGCGTCAGCGGCTGGAAGTTCCTGACCCGCAAGGTTGAGTTCCACTTTTCTTCCTGATAGGTCACTTCGCCGGTTTGCAGCAGGTTGTTGTCTTCCCGGCGGCCGATCTCTGAATCGACATCCGAGAAATAGGTCACGTCGCTGACCTTGCTGTAATCAATGTTGAACAGCCAGTTATCCTGATACCGGCCGCTGTGGGACCAGTTGTAGGCCCAGCGTGCATCGTCAGTATCGGAGGCTTCATCGCTGCCGAGATATTCCCCTTTCAGGCTGCCTTGTCCCAGATCAGTGAGATAACGGAACTGGCTGTTGAGCTGCAGGCCGCGGTTACTCATGTATTTCGGAGTAAAGGTCAGATCGTAGTTGGGGGCAATATTCCAGTAAAACGGGGTTTCCAGCTCAAAACCGTCACGAGAGCCGTAACTCACGGTTGGATAGAGAAAACCGGTCAGCCGTTCGTCACCAACAGGTACACGCAGGTAAGGCATGTAGAACACCGGCACTTCAAGTATTTCGAACCGGGCGTTATACAGGTCAGCAAACGGTGAATCAGCTTCACGTTCAATGCTGGTGGCAGTAAATTGCCAGCTTTTATCACCGGGCGGGCAGGTAGTGTAAGTGCCGTTGCGCAGGCGATAGTAGGTCATGCCCTGCTTTTCAATTTTAGTGGCTTCACCCCGGCCGGCTTCACAGGTCAGGCTATAGACGGCGTTGTTGATTTCTGCATCGTCGGTATCCAGGTTGTTGTGCATGTTGTCAGCATAAACTTCAATGCTGCCATCGTGGAAATACACGTTGCCTTTGGCACTGACAGTATTATTTTGCTGGTTCATGGTGGCGACATCGGCTGCCACTGTCCGGTTGGATTGCCGAACCACCACATCGCCGGAGTAGGTCACACTGGCGTCGCTGTCCGCCTCTGCCTTATCGGCGGTGATTCTGATCGGGGCATTATTGGGATCACCGTCACTGGGATCCGGGGCCAGGCACATGCCTTTGACCAGAGCAAGCTCTTCCTCTGCCGTCGGGCTGGCTTCATTCTCAATGAGGGCATCATTGGCGAAAGCTGACGGGCCATATAAAGCTATGCTGATCATGGTCGCCAATAAGCTGCGAGAAGTGAATGACATTGAGATTTAATTTCCTGTGTTCATGATATAGCGCAAAGGTGTCCAGACCGGCCCTGCCGTCCCCGCAATAAAGGCTGCTATGATAAAGCAATTTCTGCTTATCGGCATCTCTATGGGGCTCTGTAATCATCGGACCGGATAAATTCATTATTGTTTTTTCTGCTATTATGCCGCGAGGTCTTTATCGGACGGCGCTGTGCTTTATGACAGCAAGTCACGCTGACAGACCTATCTCTTTTCGTAAGACTAGACGGCATTCGTGGGCACAATTTAGCAAATTACCAGAGAGTATAACATGCAGGTGTTGGGCAAGATTTTAGGGGCATTTTTTGGTTTCCTTCTTGGTGGACCTATCGGGTTGTTATTAGGCATCTTTTTGGGTCATAAGTTCGATCGGGCGCGTGCCGGTGTTTATCAGGGCGGCAGTTTTGGTCGTTTTAGCCAGGGTCAGGCAGATCAGCATGAACGTCAGGCGGCGTTTTTTCATGCGGCGTTTGCTGTGATGGGTCATATGGCCAAGGCGAAAGGCCGGGTGACCCAGGATGAAATCCGCGTCGCCAGCGCGATTATGGACCGAATGCAGCTGCATGGTGATGCCCGCCGGCTGGCTCAGGAAGCTTTTCGTGACGGCAAATCAGAAGATTTCCCCCTTCAGGAAGTGCTGGCCAGGGTGCGTCAGCAAGGGACGGGGCGGCTTGATTTGTTGCAGTTTTTTCTCGAATTGCAGATCCAGGCCGCGTTTGCCGACGGCAGCCTGCATCCGAAAGAGCGCCAGTTACTGTTCGTGATTGGCCGTGCCCTGGGTTTTTCCGATCAGCAGCTGGAAAGGCGTCTGCATATGCAAGAAGCGGCGTTTCGCTTTCAGCAGGGCGGGGGCTTTTATCGCCAGCAGTCACAGCAACAGCAGGGCGGTTTTCGACAGGCACCAACCCGGGATCAGCTCAGTGATGCGTATGAACTGCTGGGCGTCGAACAACAGGCCAGTCCGAAAGATCTGAAACGGGCTTACCGCAAACTGATGAACGAGCATCATCCTGACAAACTGGCGGCCAAAGGTTTACCGCCAGAGATGATGGAGCTGGCAAAGCAGAAAGCACAGGAACTGACGGCAGCTTACGAGCTGATAAAAAAAGAAAAAGGCTTTAAGTAAGTGGCCAGCCCCTCAGACACAGTGCTGAGGGTGGCCGGCGACAAAGCCTTCCAGATTGTCGATCAGCTGATTGGCCAGCGCCTGAATGGCCGAGTCCGCTCCCCAGGCCACATGGGGCGTCAGCAGCAGGTTTGGCAACGCTGCGTTTGCCAGCAGCGGGTTAGATTCGTCGGCGGGCTCCTGGGTAAACACATCGCACCCGGCACCGCCCAGGTGGCCGGATCGCAGTGCTTCAACCAGATCCTCTTCGTTAACCAGTCCGCCGCGGCCGGTATTGATAAGCAGGCTGCCGGGCTTCATTTGTGCCAGTTCCGGTGCCGCAATCAAATTGGTTGTTTCCTCACTGAGCGGACAGTGCAGCGTAATTGCATCGGCGGATTGCAGCACCTGCTCAAAAGGCAGGTAACCGTCGCGGCATGATGCTGCGCCTTTGCGTTCAGCAAATACCACCTTCATACCAAGGGCTGAGGCCAGTTTAGCGACCGCCTGTCCCAGACTGCCGCTGCCGATCACCCCCAGCGTGCTGCCGGCCACATCGCCAATCGGGTGGCTGAAAAAGCAAAATTGTTTCTTCTCCTGCCAGACGCCGGCCTGAATATCTCTGTGGTACGCGAACAGGTTGCGTTTGAGCGCAAACAGCATGGCAATGACGTGCTCTGGCACCGAGCCGGTGGCATAACCGCGAATGTTACTGACCACTATGCCGTGTCCGCGGCAGTAGTCCAGATCGACATTATTGGTGCCTGTGGCGGCAATGGCGATCATTTTCAGCTGCGGCAACTGACGCAGAGTGTCAGCATTGAGCACGACTTTATTGGTGATGGCTATGGTGGCCTGTTGCAGCCGTTCAGCAACCTGCGCCGAAGAGGTGATCGGGTATTCCTGCCAGTGGTGCGCAAAGGCCGGGCGGGGCAGGGTGATCTGATGGGGGATGGTATCGCGGTCGAGAAAAACTATCTGGTGCATCACTCTGGCTCCCTGCTGATGCGTGTGGTTGATGGCACACAGTAAACACCAGCGGGTGGCAGGCTGCAAGTTGGGCAAACAAGTCTGCCGACTCAGAGGTCGGCAGCTAAGGCCGGTTGTACTTTACAGCGTCCGCTCGGGCGCGTCGGAATAGAATTCGCACGGTGCGAACACATGACGTGCTTCGTTGCTGTAGGGGTGGAAAAAGCTCAGTTCCGCCGCGTGCAGTTGCAGGCGGGGGGCCAGTGCTTTGGCCTGATCGTGGGCATAGAAACCATCGCCCAGGATCGGGTGGCCCAGCGCCAGCATGTGAACGCGAAGCTGATGAGATCGTCCTGTGACCGGGCGCAGTCTGACTAAGCTGCTCTGGCCGTCACTGGCAATCACCTCATAATGGGTCACCGAGGGTTTGCCGTCGTTAAAGCAGACTTTCTGTATCGGGCGGTTGGGCCAGTCGCAAATCAGCGGCAGATCTATGGTGCCGCTTGGCTGCTCTGGCGTGCCCCAGACCCGGGCGTAATAGACTTTTTCGGTCTGACGATCACGGAACTGGGCTTTGAGGTGCCGTTCGGCATCCTTGTTGAGCGACAGTATGATCAGGCCGGAAGTGGCCATGTCCAGACGATGCACAATCTGCGCTTTGGGATGCTCGGCCAGCACGCGGTTAAACACGCTGTCGGCATGAGCCGGATCGCGGCCGGGATTTGACAGCAAACCGGAAGGCTTGTTGACGGCTATGATATCGCGGTCGACATACAGAACATCCAGCCAGGGATCGGTAGGCGGGTTATAGTCCAGCGGTGGTAAGGGGTTCATGTTCGGGCTATCTCAGGTTGTACGCACAGGCAGCGGCGAAATGGTAACACAGGGCGGCAGGGAGTACCTACCGCCCGGATATTGCCGTATCAGTTATGGCTGACGGCGATGACACGCAGCGAATCGAGCTGAATCTGGGCTTTGCTGATGTAAGCGGTCAGATCCTGAATCTGGCTTTGCAGCAACTCCAGCTCATCGTCCCGGATGTTAGGGTTAACGGACTTCAGGGCCTGCAGACGGGCCAGCTCTGCCCCTAAGGTGTTTTCCATATCCTGTTGCGCGGCCTGGCGCACTTTGGCCAGCTCAGGTTCGATCAGCTGATCGCCAGCGGCAATCAGGGCATGGATGTCTCTCTGGACCGAATTCACCAGTTTGCTGCCCAGATGACGGTTGACCGGACTCAGCTGGCGGTTGAAGCCTTCGAACTCGACTTTATCCGACAGATTATTGCCTTTGGCATCCAGCAGGATACGGATAGGCGTGTGCGGCAGGAAGCGGCCGATGCCGGATTGTTTCGGTGCCTGGGCATCGACCACGTACACCAGCTCCAGCAACAGTGTGCCGGCGGGCAGTGCCTTGTTCTTGAGCAAAGACACCGCAGTGGTGCCGACACCTTCCGACAGCAGCAGATCAATCCCGCCCTGAATCATAGGGTGTTCCCAGCTGATAAAGTGCATGTCTTCACGCGACAGCGCGGTATCACGGTCAAAGGTAATGGTGCAGCCATCCTGCGGCAAACCCGGGAAACTCGATACCAGCATGTGCTCAGACGGGGTGATAACCAGGGCATTTTCGCCTCTGTCATCCTGATTGAGGCCCACAGTGTCAAACAGCCCCAGCGCGAAGGTCACCAGATTGGTATCGCCGTCTTTGGCGGCAATCTGCTCGACCAGCTCACGGGCGGCATCGCCACCGTTGGAATGGATCTCCAGCAGACGGTCGCGGCCCTGTTCCATTTTGCTCTTCAGCTCAGTGTGCATGCGGGCGCTGTCGGCAATCAGCGAGTCCAGCGCCTCAGCGCTATGGTTTTCACTGGCCAGCAGAGTGATCAACTGCGGCTGAATGGCTTCATACACAGCACGGCCTGTCGGGCAGGTTTCTTCAAAGGCATTGAGGCCCTCGTTATACCAGTGCGCCAGCAGCGCTTGCGAGGTGCCCTGCAGGTGCGGCACATGGATCTCGATATCCCTTTGCTGGCCGATGCGGTCCAGACGGCCGATACGCTGTTCCAGCAGATCCGGGTTGTTCGGCAGGTCGAACATTACCAGCTGGTTGGCAAACTGGAAATTGCGGCCTTCAGAGCCGATTTCCGAGCACAGCAGCACCTGCGCGCCGTCTTCTGTCTGAGCGAAGTAAGCGGCCGCTTTGTCGCGGTCGAGAATTGACATGCCTTCGTGGAACACAGTGGCCCGGATGCCTTCTTTTTCGCGCAGTGCCTGCTCCAGATTGAGCGCGGTTTGCGCGCGGGAGCAGATCACCAGCACTTTTTCATTGCGGTTGGCTTTGAGGAAATCCAGCAGCCAGCTCACCCGCGGGTCGAAGTTCCACCAGGTGGCCGATTCGCCTTCAAATTCCTGATAAATATCTTCCGGGTACAGCAGCTTGAGCACTTTTTCTTCTTCGCTGATTTTCCCCATCATCATGCCGGCGACACGCATGGCCGTGCTGTACTGAGACGGCATCGCCAGCGGGTACAGATTGAGGTGACGCTGAGGAAAGCCCTGCACCGCTGCACGGGTGTTACGGAACAGCACGCGACCGGTACCGTGGCGGTCCATCAGGTTGTCGACCAGCTCCTGTCGCGCGGCATGCTGGGCGTGTTCGTCGCCCTGCGTGGTCAGTGTGTCCAGCAGCGGGGCAATGTCCTGCTCTGGCAGCAGATTGATCAGTGTCGCGCGGCTGTCGTCGTCCAGTTTTTTGCCGGCCAGCAGGTCTGACACGGCATCGGCGACCGGGGCGTACTGGCGCTCTTCATCGAGAAAGGCATCGTAGTCGTAGAAGCGATCCGGGTCGAGCAGGCGCAGGCGGGCGAAGTGGCTCTGATGGCCCAGCTGATCCGGCGTGGCCGTCAGCAGCAGGCAGCCCGGGGTTTTCTCGGCCAGGGCTTCCACCACCTGGTACTCACGGCTTGGCGCCTCTTCACTCCACACCAGGTGGTGGGCTTCATCGACTACCAGCAGATCCCAGTCGGCGTCCAGCGCCTGTTCGAAACGGCGGCGGCTCTTGCGCAGAAAATCCAGTGAGCACAGCACGTATTGCGCGGTATCAAACGGATTGGCCGCATCGGCAATGGCCTCGACACAGCGCTCTTCATCGAAGATAGAAAAATACAGGTTGAAGCGGCGCATCATCTCAACCAGCCACTGATGCTGCAGGGTTTCCGGCACCAGGATCAGAATACGCTCAGCGCGTCCCGCCAGCACCTGCTGGTGGATGATCATCCCGGCTTCAATGGTTTTACCCAGGCCCACTTCGTCGGCCAGCAGGACACGGGGGGCAAAACGGCGGCCCACTTCATGGGCGATGAACAGCTGGTGCGGGATCAGGCCGGCACGCATCCCGCACAAGCCGCGCAGCGGACTCTTGTGCTGCTGGTGCTGGTTTTTCAGGGCACGGTAGCGCAGGGCGAAACGGTCCATGCGGTCAATCTGACCGGCGAACAGCTTGTCCTGCGGCTTGTTAAAACGAATCTGGTTGCTGAGGAAGATTTCGCGCAACGATACATTTTCTTCCCCGGTATCGGTACGGGTGCCGACATAGGTCAGCACCCCTTGTTGTTCTTCCACTTGCTCGACCCTGAGCGACCAGCCTTCCTGACTCTCAGTCACATCACCGGCGTTGAACATCACGCGGGTGACAGGGGCATCATGGCGGGCATACACGCGATTCTCTTCGCTGGCGGCAAACATAAGGGTGACAGTACGCGCATCCATGGCGACCACAGTTCCTAACCCTAAATCACTTTCCGTGTCACTGATCCAGCGTTGACCCAAAGCAAATGGCATAGTGGAAAAAACCTTCTAAATATTTGAAATCAAGGAGAATTGGATCCCGGCGACGATGAATAAATCAACTACACTGAAATTAAGTGTAAGCCACAAATGGCGCCGGCAAAAAAGGGGGCTAATGGTACTGCATGATGGGAGCCAGGTCACGGGCTAAGTGATGGACCCATCAAGTGAGAAAATTGTCACAATATTTTCATTTTTTGCGGTCATTAATGAAAAGCGGGTTTAGGCTTATTAATGATAGCCTTTGCCAATGGCTATTTCAGGTGAACAAGGAGACGTCTATGGACGATGCTGATAGGAAAGTCTTTGTACTTGATACCAACATCCTGTTACATGAACCCCTCGCCATCTACTCTTTCAAAGAGCACGACGTAGTGATTCCCATGACGGTCCTGGAAGAACTCGACCGGATCAAAGACAGCAAACGCGACGTTGCCCGCGATGCACGTGTTGCTATCCGCGCCCTCGAAGATATCTTCCACGATGCCACGCCGGAACAAATCTCAGCCGGGATCCCCCTGACTGAGCAAGGTGATCACAAAGGCCGTATCGCGATTTTCGCCGATTACGAAATCCACGAAACTGTGCATGCCTTTGCCGACAAGGCCGGTGACAACCGTATTCTCAATGGGGTGCTCTACCTCCAGAATCATTATGCGCCGCGCAAGGTGGTGCTGATCACTAAAGACATCAATATGCGCCTGCGTGCCAAAGGCGCCGGGGTGTTTTACGTCGACGATTACCGGTCAGATCAGCTGATTGATGATGTCAGCCTGCTGACCAAAGGGTTCCACCGCTATCCGGCCAGTTTCTGGGAGCGTGTGGGTGAGTGCCATTCTGAAAAACGCGGCCGTTCGACCTTGCATACGCTGCCGCAAGAGCTGTTTGATTCGCCTTTCGTCAACCAGTACCTGATTGATGAAGATACCGATTTCGCTGCCCGGATCCAGAGTCTGGACGGGGAAATGGTCACCCTGAAAGATCTGGGGCATGAGCGCCTGATGCACCGCCAGGCATGGGGTATTCATCCGAAGAACATTTATCAGGGAATGGCGATGGACGCGCTGCTCGATCCTGATATCGATCTGGTGATCCTGACCGGCCCGGCCGGGTGTGGTAAAACGATCCTCGCGATGGCCGCCGCACTGGAGCTGGTGATAGAAAAAGGCATGTACGACAAGATCATTGTTACCCGCAATACCCCGGACATTGCTGAATCTATCGGTTTCCTGCCGGGCACGGAAGAAGAGAAAATGATGCCCTGGCTGGCGGCAGTGACAGACACCATGGAGGCCTTGCATAAGCACGATGTCTGCACTGACGGTTCGATGAAATATATTTTCGAAAAAGCCAATATCCAGTTCAAATCGATTAACTTTATGCGCGGCCGCTCTATCCAGAACGCTTTCGTGTTGCTGGATGAGTGTCAGAACCTGACCGCGTCGCAAATCAAGACCATCATCACCCGCTGTGGTGAGGGCACTAAGCTGGTCTGTTCCGGTAATCTGGCGCAGATCGATTCCACTTACCTGTCGCCTGTGACATCAGGCTTAACCTATATCGTTGAACGATTTAAGAATTTCGAGGGCAGCGCCAACATTTACCTCAATGGTGTGGTGCGCAGCCGTCTGGCGGAATTTGCTGAAGAAAATCTGTAATTCACTGGGCGGGATCCGCTGAGCGGATCTTAAGCATTCATCGCCCGAGGTACTTCCTTAATCTTTCATCTTCCGGCTCCCCCAGCACTTGCTGGGTGGGGCCGCATACCCGGATTTCACCCTGCTCGACAAAGGCACAGTGATCGGCAATCTTTAGCGCATCGTCCGGACTGTGGGTGATCATCAGCACAGTGATCCCGGCTTCCTTGGCCAGACTGGCGATCAGATCCAGCATTTCCTGCCGCAGCGCCGGATCCAGTGCGGAAAACGGCTCATCGAGTAACAGCAGAGGGCGGTGTCTGACCAGGCAGCGTGCCACGGCCACCCGCTGTTTCTGGCCGCCGGACAGCTGCTCAGGCAGGCGATCCAGATAATGAGCGATGCCGACCCGCGCTGCCGCATCTTTGACCTGAGCCTGATCAGCGGTGCTGAGGCGCAGCCCGGGATGGATACCCAGAGCAATATTGTCAAACACGCTCAGATGCGGAAACAGGTTGTGATCCTGAAACAGGATCGACAGCGGCCGCTCGGCCGGATTCTGCCTGTCGATCACTTCACCGTTGATCCTCAGTTCGCCGCTGTCCGGCTTGAGAAAACCGGCGATCATCGCCAGCAGGGTACTTTTGCCCGCCCCGCTGGGGCCGATCACCGCCAGAATATCTCCCTGCGCGACCGACAAATCAAAGCTGAGCTGCATAGACTCCTGATTATGGTGACGGTAGCAATGGCTCAGTTGAGATAAAGCGAGCATAGGTGAGATCATAAGTTATCCGTTAGCAGTGCGGTCAGACGAGGGATGTCGGGACAATAACAGGCTTTCCACCACAGTGAAAATACCCAGGCTGAGCAAGAGCAGCAGCAGGGCGGCAACGGCGGCAGCATCCATCTGATAGCTGTCCATCAGCTGGAACAGGTACAGGGGCAGGGTCTGAAAATCCTGGCTGCCGAACAGCGCAATGGCACCCAGATCGCCCAGTGACAACACGAAGCTGATCGCCATCGCCTGGGCCATAGGTTTGCGCAGTGCCCGCCATTCCACCAGATACAGGCGCGACAGGCCGCGCATGCCCAAACTCTGGCACAGCGGGTTGTATTGCTGCGCGAGATGCAACATCGGCTGGCTCAGGGTTTTGATGACATAAGGCAGTGCCATCAGGGCATTGACGGCCACTACCACCCAGAAGGCCGAGGCAAAGACGTCGGTGAATTCGCGCAGCAGCAGAAACAGACCTGTGCTGATCACCAGCCCGGGTGTGACCAGAATAATGGTACCGATCAGCTCCAGCCCGTCGGCAGAGAGGCGGTAGCGCTGCAGCCGCCAGTAACGGCTGGCACAGAGTATGGCGATACCGCTGATCAGTGCCAGCAGGCAGGCCAGCAGCGCGATTTGCAATGAATGGCTGATCGCCTGCCACAGGGCGGGGGTGCTCAGCAGCTGTGGCAGCTGGTCATTGAGCCCGGCGCTCAGTACTGCCAGCATAGGCGGCAGTACCAGCAGCAGTACTAAGCCAATCCAGCATCCGTCCCATACCCTTGCTGTGCGACTGTCGAGATAATTCGGATGCCCCTGGCGAACCCGGCCGCTGAGCGTGGACAGCGGTCTGGCAAAGCGCTGGCCGAGCAGCACCAGCGAGCAACACAGCAGCATCTGCCATAACGCCAGCATGGCACCAGCGGCTAAATCAAAGTCGTATCTCAGCGCCTGATAGATCGCCAGCTCTATCGTGGTGGCTTTCGGGCCGCCGCCCAGCGACATAATCACCGCAAAGCTGGTAAAGCACAGCATGAACACCAGCCCGGCGATCTGAGGCAGTTGCTGATGCAGCCGCGGCCAGGCAACCAGCCGGAACAGTGGCCAGCCTTTCATGCCCAGGTGGGCCGCAAGCTGATGCTGTTCGGCCGGAATACTTTCCAGGCTTTGCAACAGCAACCGGCTCGCCAGCGGCAGGTTGAGAAAGACATGAGCGAGCAGAATGCCGTTCAGACCGTAGATGCTGAACGGCAGGGTCATGTCCAGCCTTGCCAGTGCTTGTGCCAGCAAACCGCTGTTGCCATAGATAGCCAGCAAACCAAACACCGCCACCAGTACCGGCAGTACCACCGTCATGGCAAACAACCTGAGTAATACAGTCCGGCCCGGAAAACGGCGCCGCGACAGAGCGTAAGCGACAGGGATCGCCGGAATCACACTGAGCAGGGTCGATAACAGGGCCTGTTGAAAGCTGAAGGCCGTGACATGACGCAGGTAAGGATCCTGCCACAAGCTGAGCGGTTGCAGTTCGGTGGCCTGACTCAGCAGCGCGCTGAGCGCCCCGCCGACCACAAGCAGTATCAGCCCGGCGCTTAACAGGCCGGGCAGGCTGGAACGGGAGAGTAACAAGAGCTGTCCTATTGCACTACAGTTGAATTACTGGGTCAGGGCCGTCTGCCACTCGCGAATCCAGCTTTTACGCTCTTTCGCGACTTCATCGGCGGAAAATTCCAGCGATTTGGCAGGCAAGGTCAGGCTGCTGAACCCTTCAGGCAGCTCCTGGCCGGTGACCGGATACATCCAGTTGCCCGTTGGAATGTGTGACTGGAAGCCCGGCGTCAGGATGAAGTTAAGAAACTGCTCGGCCAGCTCACTGTTGCGGCTGTTTTTGAGCTTAGCGGCAACTTCCACCTGCATATAGTGGCCTTCGCTGAAGTTGGCGGCTTTGTACTTGTCTTCTTGTTCGGCAATCAGGTGGTAGGCCGGTGATGTGGTGTAAGAGAGCACCAGATCGGCTTCGCCGTTAAGGAACATGCTGTAAGCCTCTGACCAGCCTTTGGTCACAGTCACGGTTTTTTTCGCCAGTTGCTGCCAGGCAGTGGCGGCTTGGTCACCATAGACAGATTTCACCCACAGCATCAGACCCTGTCCCGGCGTTGAGGTGCGGGGATCCTGGTAAATCATCGTCAGATCGTCGCGCTCAACCAGCGCTTTCAGGCTGTCTGGCGGGTTATTCAGTTTCTTGCTGTCATAAATGAAAGCGAAGTAACCGTAATCGAAAGGGACAAAGGTGTCATCTTGCCAGCCGCCCGGAATAGTGACCGCCGCGGTATCCACCTGGTGAGTGGTCAGCAGCCCGGTTTTTTTGGCTTCCGTCATCAGGTTGTTATCCAGCCCTAACAGCAGGTCGGCTTTGCTGCTTTTGCCTTCCAGACGGACACGGTTGAGGATGGATACACCATCGTCCAGGGCGACAAACTGCAGATCGCAGCCGCACTCTTTCTCAAACTCGGTTTCGATGGCCGGACCCGGTCCCCAATCTGCGGTAAAAGAGCTGTAGGTGTAAACCGTCAAGGTCGGTTGAGCGGCGGCGGCAGACGTGGCGGCAGCCAGCAGGGGTAAGGTTAACAGTAGGTGTTTCACAAAGCGCTCCTGAGTTCCTGTAAGACAGGGAATTCCGATTTCTTCAAGGCGCGGGGTTGAGTGAGAGGGAAGGTTTCCGGAAAGGCACGAACCGGGGATAAAGGTGTGCTTTCTTGTCTCTCAGTTTTTCTCAATTCCTCCGCCAGCATGATCTGGTTCAGGTTCAATGGGTCCCGTACGCAGTACGATCTCAGCCCTAAGGCTCCCCATGAGAACGGCTCTCATTGTAAACGCGGCCGACACAGGTTGCCAGCCACAATTGCGGCTGGCTGTGATTCCTGAGCTGCAAGTTAAATTGTCAGGCGAGGCTATTTGATCTCATTGAGCCGCCAGTCGTAATCGTAACTGGGCGATACCAGCGTCACTGGCTGACTGAGGTAAGTGTTCAGATGCTTTTGCAGCTCAGCCAGAGTACCGAAATCACTCTGATACCAGTCATAAATCGACGACAGACGGACACTCTGGCCGCGCACATCAACCCCTTTTTCGCTGTTGATAAAGCGCTTGGCAGCTTCATCCAGCTGCTCGTTCAGCTTATCGGCCTGCATGACCTCAGGGAGCAGATCCGGGCAGCCCAAGCTGGCACAGTTCACCACATAGTGAATACGCTCGTCCTGCCAGATAGGGCGCAGGATCCTGTGTTCAATATCATTGAGCGACAATTTTTGTCCGCGGATAGTGATCAGTTTTTCATCCCAGGGACCGAAGTTGAATATGCCGCCGAGTTTGGTGATCGAGCTGACCGGATAGTTGTCCAGAATCACTCTGACGGTCAGAGCGTTATACAGGTTTACCCAGTAGGCAAATTGTTCATTGCGGTTGTAGCGGCGCGGATCCAGCGCGGCGAGTTCACTCAGATAGCGTGCCAGAGCCGCTTTATCCTGCTGGCTGACCGCGGCATAACGAAAGCGGGTCTGTTTGGGGGCGACCAGCAGGTAGTCGTTGAGCAGGCCCTGCCAGAGAGTGTGGTCAATTTTTGCGGTATTGCTGGGGTTGCTGGCTTGCCACAAAGGCCAGAGATCGGCTTTGGGGGCGGCCAGTGCCGCTGAAGACAGGCTGAGCAATGTCATCAGGATCAAGACGGTCAGGGTTTGGCGTAGCGGATACATGTGAACACCTCTGTAAAAAGATTGATATTCAACAGACCGAAGCAAGAGGGTGTTTCTTTCCGGTGCAGGCGCTTAACAAAACACCCTGCCGGAGCAGGGTGTCTGAGCCAGTCAGCAATGACAGTATAGATCAGGCCAGAAAGGCCGGGATCTTACTTTCATATTCAGCGATTTTATCTTCGTGCTGCAGGGTCAGGCCGATGTTGTCCAGACCGTTCAGCAGGCAGTGGCGGCGGAACTCGTCAATCTCGAAGCTGTAGGACTTGCCGTTGGCGCTGACCGTCATGCTTACCAGATCTACTGTCACTTCGGCGCCCTGGTTGGCGTCGACAAACTGGAAGATCTCATCAACTTCGGCATCTGTCAGGCGCACAGGTACCATCTGGTTGTTGATCGCGTTGCCATAGAAAATATCGGCAAAGCTCGGCGCAATGATGATGTTGATACCGTAGTCAGCCAGCGCCCAGGGCGCGTGCTCGCGTGATGAACCACAGCCGAAGTTTTCACGGGCCAGCAGGATACTGGCACCCTGATAGCGCGGGTGGTTCAGAACGAACTCAGGATTAGGCTGTTCGCCGGCGTCATCAAGAAAGCGCCAGTCGTGAAACAGGTGCTTACCGAAACCGGTACGGTTTACTTTCTGCAAAAACTGCTTTGGAATGATGGCGTCAGTGTCGACGTTCGCGGCATCCAGCGGCACCACCAGTCCTGTGTGTTGTTTGATTCCTGCCATGGTTGTTCCCTCTTAAATTAGGCGGTGGCGACGGTGGCTTTGTCCAGCTCGCGGATGTCGACGAAGTGGCCGGCACAGGCAGCGGCGGCGGCCATCGCCGGGCTGACCAGATGGGTGCGGCCATCGCGGCCCTGACGGCCTTCAAAGTTACGGTTACTGGTCGAAGCGCAGCGCTCACCCGGACCTAAGCGGTCGTTGTTCATCGCCAGACACATAGAGCAGCCAGGCAGTCGCCATTCAAAACCGGCTTCGATGAAGATCTTGTCCAGCCCTTCCTGCTCGGCCTGCGCTTTGACCTGCTCAGAACCGGGAACCACCAGCGCCTGAACATTGGGGGCCACTTTGCGGCCTTTGGCGACAGCGGCGGCCGCTCGCATATCTTCAATACGTGAGTTGGTGCAAGAACCGATGAAGACTTTATCAATCGGGAAATCCGCCAGTTTTTTACCCGCTTCCAGACCCATGTAAGCCAGTGCTTTGGCGGCAGAAGATCGCTCAACCGCATCGCTGAAGCTGTCCGGTGCAGGGATCGGCTCATCAATGGCAATCACCTGACCCGGGTTGGTGCCCCAGGTGACCTGGGGTTTGATGTCTTTGGCATCCAGGGTCACCACATGGTCGAACTGTGCATCGGGATCGGATTTCATTGTCTGCCAGTATGCAACGGCAGCTTCAAAGTCGGCGCCGGTCGGGGCAAAGTTACGGCCCTGGATGTAATCAAAGGTGGTCTGATCCGGTGCGATCAGGCCCGCTTTGGCACCCAGCTCAATCGCCATGTTACAGACCGTCATCCGGCCTTCCATGCTCAGATCCGTGATAGCTTCGCCACAGAATTCCACTACATAGCCGGTACCGCCGGCGGCTGTGGTTTTGCCGATGATCGCCAGAATGATGTCTTTGGCTGTGATGCCAGGGGCCACTTTGCCTCTGACTTCAATTTTCATGGTTTTGGCGCGGGCTTGTTTCAGGGTCTGGGTGGCCAGAACGTGCTCAACCTCAGACGTACCGATACCGAAGGCCAGCGCGCCGAACGCCCCATGGGTGGCGGTGTGGGAATCGCCACACACGATAGTCATGCCCGGCAGGGTAATACCCAGCTCAGGCCCCATGACATGGACTATGCCCTGATATTTATGGTTCAGATCATACAGGGTGACGCCAAAATCTTTACAGTTCTTAGCCAGGGTTTCCATCTGGATACGGGCCATCTCACCCGATGCATTGATGTCTTTGGTCTGCGTCGAGACGTTGTGGTCCATAGTGGCGAAGGTCTTGCCGGTCTGGCGAACCTGACGGCCTTTTTCACGCAAACCGTCAAAGGCCTGCGGCGAAGTGACTTCGTGCACCAGATGGCGGTCGATATACAGGATCGGGTTTTCACCTTCGGCGGCTACCACGACGTGGGCATCATAGACTTTTTCGTACAGCGTTTTGGCTGTGTGTGTTGTGTTTGACATTGCTCGTTTGCTCCTCGTCGTTCGGCTTACGCCTGGCGGATGTAGGCGGCGATTTTATCGCCCATGGCGTCGGTAGACAGGGCTGGGCGGCTGCCGGCCAGATCGGCGGTCAGCTCACCGGCTTCCAGTGCCTGGGAGACGGCTTGCTCAATGGCGCGTGCCGCTTCTTCTTGTTCCAGACTGTAGCGCAGCATCAGGGCCGCCGACAGGATTTGTGCCACCGGGTTGGCGATGTTTTTACCGGCGATATCCGGCGCTGAACCGCCTGCCGGCTCATACATGCCGAACTTGTCCTGGTTCAGGCTGGCCGAAGGCAGCATGCCCATAGAGCCGGTGATCATGGCGCATTCGTCGGAAATAATGTCACCGAAGATGTTGGAACACAGCATGACGTCAAACTGCGACGGATCTTTGATCAGCTGCATGGTGGCGTTGTCTATATACATGTGGCTAAGTTCGACATCCGGGTAATCTTTGGCGATACCTTCCACCACTTCGCGCCACAGGATAGAGCTTTGCAGCACGTTGGCTTTGTCGATGGAGCAGACTTTCTTGCGGCGCAGACGGGCAGATTCAAAGGCGATACGGGCGATACGCTCGATTTCATAGCGATGATAGATCTCGGTATCATAGGCCTTTTCCATCGCGCCTTCCCCTTCGCGGCCTTTTGGCTGACCGAAGTAGATGCCGCCGGTCAGCTCACGCACCACTACTATGTCAAAACCACGCTCGGAGATGTCGGCACGCAATGGAGAAAAGGCTTCCAGACCATTGTGGATCTGCGCTGGTCGCAGGTTACAGAACAGCTGAAAGTGTTTACGCAGCGGCAACAGCGCACCGCGTTCCGGTTGTTCATTGGCAGGCAGGTGTTCCCATTTCGGGCCGCCCACCGAGCCGAACAGCACTGCATCGGCAGCTTCACAGCCTTTCAGAGTGTGGTCCGGTAACGGCGAGCCGTGATTGTCGATGGCAATACCACCCACATCATATTCTTCACGGTCCAGGGTGAAGCCAAAACGGGCTTCAATGGCGTCCAGCACTTTGTGTGCCTGACGCATGACTTCCGGACCAATCCCGTCGCCGGATAACACGGCAATTTTATAGCGTTGACCTGCCATGGTTATACTGTCTCCATTTTTGTTTTCTGTTTAATTTCTGCAATTTGCTCGGCGCGGTGAATGCTGTTGATCACATGCAGCAGAGCCTGTCCGGATGCTTCAACAATGTCGGTTGCCAGACCGGTACCGTGGTATTTACGGCCTTTGTAATTGGCAATGATATCCGCCTGACCCAGGCCGTCTTCCCCTTCGCCTTTGGCGGTCAGGTCAAACTTATCCAGGGCGATCTCATAGCCGGTTAAGCGGTAGATACACTGGTACAGCGCATCCACCGGACCATTACCGACTGCCGCTTCACATTTCTCTTCGTCACCGCACTGCAGCTTAATGCTGGTGGTGGCCATGACGCTGCCCGATTGCACGCTCAGGTAGTTCAGCTTGAAGTAATCGTCTTCCTCGCGCATGTTGGCGAAGTACATCAGGGCTTCCAGATCGTAATCGAACACCTGGCCTTTGCGGTCGGCCAGCTTCAGGAAGTCGGCGTACAGGGTGTCCAGGTTGTACTCGTTATCGTTGTAACCCATGCTGTCCATGTGGCTCTTGACGGCCGCGCGGCCGGAGCGGCTGGTCAGGTTCAGCGCCTGGTTCTTCAGGCCGATTGATTCCGGCGTCATGATCTCGTACGTGTTCTTGTTCTTCAGTACGCCGTCCTGGTGGATACCTGACGAGTGGCTGAAGGCATTGGCACCGACAATGGCTTTATTGGACTGAATCGGCATGTTGCACAGCTGGCTGACCATCTTGCTGGTGCGGGAAATTTCTTCGTGTTTGATATTGGTGCTGACACCCAGCAGCTCGGCGCGGGTTTTGATGATCATGGCGATCTCTTCCAGCGCACAGTTGCCGGCACGTTCGCCAATCCCGTTAATCGTTCCCTCCACCTGGCGGGCACCGGCCTGAATGGCGGCCATGGAGTTGGCGACCGACATGCCCAAATCATCGTGGCAGTGCACCGAAATGACTGCTTTGTCTATGTTTGGCACCCGGTTAAACAGCTGACTGATAATGCCGCCAAATTCGCTGGGCAGGGTGTAGCCTACGGTATCGGGGATGTTAACTGTGGTCGCACCGGCCTTGATGGCGGCTTCGACCATGCGGCACAGATTATCTATCGGGGTACGGCCGGCATCTTCGCAGGAAAACTCCACATCGTCCGTATACTTGCGGGCACGGGTAACGGCAGCCACCGCCATGTCGATAACATCATCGTAGCTGCGGCGCAGTTTGTCCTGAACATGGATGGTGGAGGTGGAGATGAAAGTGTGGATTCGGAAGGCTTCGGCAACTTTTAACGATTCGGCAGCGACATCAATGTCGTTCGCCACGGCACGGGACAAGGCACAGACGCGGCTGTTCTTGATGTGCCTGGCGATGGTCTGCACCGACTCAAAATCGCCCGGCGAGGACACCGGGAAGCCAGCTTCAATGATATCTACACCCAGACGCTCCAGTGCGTAGGCAATCTGCAGCTTCTCTTTCACCGTTAAGCTCGCGGACAGGGCCTGTTCGCCGTCGCGCAAGGTGGTGTCGAATATAATGACCTGATCGTTCATGATTGCTTCCTTTTTAGTTGGCCTGCCTGTCTATGATGGCTGGGTCGCGTCCTGTACGCCGGGCCTTTATACGAAAAACCCGCGCTTGGGCGCGGGTTAATCTGAATTTTTAGCGGTGAATTTCACCCATCAGCTACCCACGCGACTGGTCACGAGAAGGAGTAGGCTGAGGAGAAGGGTGAATTGTGTTTGCATTGTTTTTTTGATCCGCTGTGTTGTTGACCAAAGGAATATCAAATTGTACAGACTAGCGTCAAGCGATAATTGTATCTTTATGCATTTTCGATAGGAGAGCGGAGGCGTCTGACTCCTTTTGGCGATAGCGCAACAGTGGCCGGCACCATCCGGTAGCGCAAAGACGGCGATTGTCATTATCCCTCCTCGAAATCGTCACCCGCATGTCATATCTGCTTCTTAATCTGGCTGCACAGGTTAAGAGGAGAATAGTGCTATGGCAGTGACTGTATTGGTACCTATCCAGCGCTTTGATTACGCCTTTTCCAGTTTATGTCTGTGTCACCGTTTTAATCAGCCGGTGGCGACACTGAGCCGGATGGTCTCCCGTTCCGGGGACGGGCCTTTATACTTACTGTTCGGCTTGCTGGCCTGGGTATTTGACCGGCAACAGGGCGGGCAGGTATTAGGCTTGGGATTACTGGCATTTCTGTTGGAATTGCCTGTCTACCTGCTGTTGAAAAACACCTTCAAACGAGATCGTCCGGCGCAGCTACCCAGTTTTATTCAACCTTCTGACAAATACAGTCTGCCATCCGGACACACCGCCGCTGCTTTTCTGATGGCGTCGTTAATTTCTACCTTTTACCCGGCAGCAGCCTGGCTGGTCTGGCCCTGGGCGATACTGATCGGATTCTCCCGTGTGCTGCTGGGTGTGCATTTCATTACCGACATTGTGGCGGGCGCTTTGCTGGGCATGATGTGCTTTGATGTCGTCAAGGGGGCGATATGAAGATACTTTACGGCGTACAAGGAACCGGTAACGGCCATATTTCCCGGGCCAGGGAAATGGCCAGAGCCTTTTCCCAGCTTGGCGTGACCGTCGATTTCCATTTCTCCGGCCGCCAGGCTGAACACTATTTTGATATGGAGTGCTTCGGCGATTATCACACCTCCCGCGGGCTGACTTTTATCACAGAGCGCGGCAAGGTGAACCAATGGCAAACCTTCAGGCAGAATTCGTTGCTGGATTTCTGGCGGGAGGTTAAGGCCATGGATCTGTCCGGTTATGATCTGGTGCTCAATGATTTTGAGCCAGTGTCTGCCTGGGCCGCTCGCCGGCAAGGGATCCCCAGTCTGGGGCTCAGTCACCAGAGCGCGTTTTTGTATGATGTGCCGAAAGAGGGAGAAAGCTGGCTGGACAGAAAGCTGATCCGTTATTTTGCACCGACGGATCAACAACTGGGCCTGCACTGGTACCATTTCGGCGCTCCGATCCTGCCACCGATTGTGCCTCAGCAAACTGATTCCCCGGCGCAATCTGACGGGTCAGTGCTGGTATACCTGCCGTTTGAAGGGCTGGATAAGGTGCTGGAGATGCTGTCCCGTTTTTCAGCGGTGACCTTCTATTGTTATCACCCCGCTGTGCGCCAGAGCTATCAGCAAGACAATGTCCATGTCTGCGCGCTGAGCAGGACTGGCTTTCATCAGCGGTTAGCCGTGTGTGACGGCGTCATTGCTAATGGAGGTTTTGAGCTGCCGTCAGAAGCTATCGCATTGGGCAAGAAATTGTTGCTCAAACCGCTGCAAGGCCAGTATGAGCAACTGAGCAATGTGGCAACGCTGGAGCTGATGGGGCTGGCGGTTGGTATGCATTCGCTGGATGCGGCCGCGATACGCAACTGGCTCGACAGCCATTCGCCGGGACAGGTTATCTGGCCGGATGTGGCGCTGGCCGTTGCCCGCTGGCTACAGGAAGAAAACCGTCCATCAGTGGAGGCGCTGTGTCAGTCACTCTGGGAACCTGTCAGCTTTCCGGAGCCTGTTCTTGAAACCGTGGCGGATTTCGGCTCAGAGGCCGGGATCTCCAGTAAGCGATCATTAATCACCGGGACTTATTGATCACCTCCTCTTCCTGACGTGGCTGGCACGTCAGGAGTCTGACTTCCTTCTAAGTGCTTGAAATTCATTTCTAGTCATATTGTTTTATATCTTTTTAGATATTTTTATAACGAATTTATCTGCTTGTTTTTGTTTGGACTATCGTTCAATATTGACCCATATCATACTGTTAGAACCAGGTTGGGAGCTCTCAGGGTATTGGTGTCATCATTCTTTTGAATAATACTGATTACCCCCAATTTTCTAATGGGTATGTGAGGGTGTTGTGCCCTGGTTAGCGGGAGCAAGACTCTCCGGATTATTCGCAGAAGAGGTCAGAAATGGCGCGTAGAGGTATGTCTTTCCAAGCAGCAGAAAATCTCTCCATGGGCTTGAGCCTGCGGAATGTAGATCTGAATTTGCTGACAGTATTCGATGCGGTGATGCAGGAGCAGAACATCACCCGAGCAGCACATAACCTGGGTATGTCTCAGCCAGCGGTGAGTAATGCCGTCGCGCGACTGAAAACGACCTTTGACGATGAGCTGTTCATTCGCCATGGAAGGGGAATCCAGCCTACCACCAGAGCCAAGCAATTATTTGGTCCGGTGCGTCAGGCGCTACAGCTTATTAAAAATGAACTGCCGTCTTCGACTTTCCTGCCGGAAACATCGAACCGCTTGTTCCGCCTGGCGGTGTGTAATCCGCTGGATATCCGTTTCGCCCCCCATATTCTGCGTCAGCTGGGCGATCTGGCCCCCAAGGCACAGGTGGCGCTGGAAGCGGGTATTGAAAGTGACATGGTGCAAAAACTGCGCTATCAGGAACTGGATTTCGTTATCGATTATCTTCGTTTCGATGATCAGGGCTTCACGTCTACTGAATTGTTTAAAGACGAGCTGGTGGTGGTCGCCGCCGGTAACCACCCGCGCATTCAGGGGACGCTGAGTGCCGGCGAGTTCGTGGCTGAAAAGCATGCTGTGCTTCAGCCAGTGCAGGGAGCGCGAGGGTTTGCAGAGGCCGTGTACCATCAGGCGCCGAGCTGTCACGCCGCCTATCAGGGCGGTAGCCTGAGCAATATGATGTACGTGGTCGGCCAGTCCGATCTGATTGCCGTGATGCCAAAATGGCTGGCGCAATCCATGGCGGATACCTTGTCGCTCCAGCTGATGACACTGCCGTTTGAAGGTAAAACCATCAGCGGTTATCTGAGCTGGCATGACTCATCGCAAAAAGATAAGGGCCACCAGTGGCTGCGCGATCAGCTACTGGCTATCTGTGATCAAGTCACCTGCTAAATCTCGCAGCGTCTACTGTGTTGAATACGGCTATTTCTCTTCGGGGAAACAGCCGTTTCTTTTTTTCGGGCTCAGGAATTGAGTGCGGATTGTCGCCGAATTGTTTTATGCCATCTTAAGGAGTGAGAGCCATGCAGCATTCTGCCTGTCACTCTGATGATCTCTGTTGCCTTTTGATGTCCGATCAGTAGACTCTCCGCTCCTTCAGCGAACAGCTGTAAGCTAATTTCATGACAGAGCCGTTTATGTCACAACTTGACTACCACATAGTTCACCGTATTCAGCACCAGATCGCCCGTTTGGGGAGCCGTATCGCGCTTCGCTATCATCATGATGGCCAGTGGCGGGACATCAGCTGGCAGACGCTGGGTGAGCAGATTCACCAGCTCTCACTGGCGTTGCTGGCTCAGGGCATCGGCGTTCAGGATAAAGTCGGGATTTTTTCGCCCAACATGGCCCGCTGGACGGTCGCCGATCTGTCGACCTTGTACCTGCGCGGGGTGACGGTGCCGATTTATCCGACCAGTACCGCTCAGCAAGCGGCTTATATCATCAATAACGCCGACATCAAGGTACTGTTCGTGGGCGAAGCCGCCCAACTGGATGCGGTATTGCAGATAGCGGCAGAGTGCCCGCAGCTGGAACGTATCGTGCTGATGGATGGGCACAGTGACCATACCGATCATGCTTTGGTGTGTGATTACCAGCAGTTTGTCGCCCAGGGTAGAAGCGGGGATGAAGAGGTGCTGCAGGCCCGTCTGGCAGATTGCCGGATGGATGATTTGCTGACGCTGATCTACACCTCAGGCACCACAGGTACGCCCAAAGGGGTGATGCTGGATTACGCCAATATTGCTGCGCAGCTGCAAGGCCATGATCAGAGACTGGCCCTGAGTGAAGGGGATGTTTCTTTGTGTTTCCTGCCATTGTCCCATGTGTTCGAACGCGCCTGGAGCTTCTATGTGTTGCACCGCGGTGGTATCAACTGTTATCTGACCGATACCAATGCCGTGCGTGAGGCGCTGGTGGAAGTGCGTCCGAATGTGATGTCAGCGGTGCCGCGTGTTTACGAGAAAATTTACGGTGCGGTGCAGGCCAAAGTGGCCAAAGCGCCTGTTCACCGCCGGGCGCTGTTTCACGCCGCGCTGGCCATTGGTCACCGTATGGCGGCATGCCGGCAGCAGAACCGGCGGCCGGCGGCCTGGTTAAACATCGCCCATAAAGCGGCTGATAAGCTGGTGCTGTCAAAGCTGCGTGATGTGCTGGGCGGACGCATTAAGTTCATGCCTTGCGGCGGTGCCAAGCTGGATGCCGGTATCGGACGTTTCTTTCATGCCATAGGCATCAACGTCAAGCTGGGCTACGGGATGACGGAAACCACGGCCACCGTCTCCTGCTGGGACGATATGGGTTTTAACGCCGATTCGATTGGCACCCTGATGCCCGGTGCGGAAGTGAAAATCGGTGAGAACAGTGAAATTCTGGTGCGCGGGCCCATGGTGATGCGCGGGTACTACAAGCTGGCGGAAGAAACCGCCGCGAACTTTACCCCGGATGGTTTCCTGAAAACCGGTGATGCCGGCGAATTCGATGCACAGGGGAATCTTTTCATCACCGACCGGATTAAGGAGCTGATGAAAACCTCAGGCGGTAAGTATATTGCGCCTCAGGTGATTGAAGGCGCGATCGGCAAGGATACGATGATCGAGCAAATCGCGGTGATTGCCGATGCCCGCAAGTTTGTTTCTGCCCTGGTGGTGCCTTGCTTCGACACCCTGGAAAATCACGCCCGCGAGTTGAATATCAAGTATCACAACCGTCTGGAGCTGCTCAGGCACAGCCAGATTATGGCCATGGTCGAGAAACGCATTGCCGAGTTGCAAAAAGATCTCGCCAAGTTTGAGCAGGTGAAAAAGTTTACGTTACTGCCCAAGGCATTCTCTATGAATGATGGAGAGCTGACACCGACGCAGAAGCTGCGCCGCAAGGTGATCCTTCAGCGCTATCATCAGCAGATTGAAGCCATGTATCACGAGAACCCGCGCCAGGAGCCACCGAAGCGTTAAGCGGCTTCAGTCCGAAATCTTTTCCGCAACCAGCGGCCTGCCGGCAGGCCGTTGTCTTACCTGTCATACTCGCGCCTGCCTTTTTCATGATTTTCTGTCAGCATTGCTGCTTTGTAACGGATAGTGATGGGTGTATATGCTAATTTTTTAATGTGATTTTGGTTCATTATCCCGCTCTGTGTTTATTCTCTGGCCGTTAATAAGGTTATTTATAGTCAGTACAGAAAATAACCACGAAATAGCTATGGGGAATGGACGCCAGCGGTTAAAAAACGTTAAGGTGGCGACTGGGTTACTGCTGGTGGGAATGTCCATTGGCAGTCACATAGTACGAAAACACACTGGATTTCTTTAGGCTAAAGATAAGCCCTAACTATGTTATACCCGTCTGTACCACTGACACTGTTGGTCTGCTCCCTACCGCTGTCTTGCTGACGGCGACGAATGTTAAGCAAACCCGTTCGGTATGCTGGCGTAACCCGGTATGACTGCCCTTCTGCTGCTCCGGCACAGAAAGACAGCCCCAGCTCGCCATCATACCCGGCACACAAGGTCAGATGCTCCGGTACAGACGCAGGTATACGCAACCTGGAGACAAGAATATGGAAATGTTGTCCGGCGCTGATATGATCGTCCGTTCGATGATCGACCAAGGCGTGAAGCATATCTTCGGTTACCCTGGCGGTTCTGTTCTGGATATTTATGATGCGCTGCATGAAAAGAGCGACATCGAGCACGTATTAGTGCGCCATGAGCAAGCAGCTGTTCACATGGCTGACGGCTATGCCCGCGCTACAGGTGACGTCGGCGTTGTACTGGTGACATCCGGTCCGGGTGCAACCAACGCCATCACAGGTATTGCCACCGCATATATGGATTCAATCCCTATGGTGGTACTGTCCGGCCAGGTTATGAGCCACCTGATTGGTAACGATGCTTTCCAGGAATGCGACATGGTCGGTATTTCCCGTCCGGTTGTTAAACACAGTTTTCTGGTGCAGCGAACAGAAGATATTCCGGCCATCATCAAAAAAGCCTTTTACATCGCAGCCAGCGGCCGTCCCGGACCTGTGGTTGTTGATATCCCTAAAGACATGCTGGATCCGTCAAAAGCCTATCCGTACCAGTACCCGGAAGCGATCAGCATGCGCTCGTACAATCCCACCCTGCAGGGCCACAAAGGTCAGATCAAGCGTGGCGTGAAAGCCTTGCTGGCCGCTAAGAAGCCGGTGCTGTACGTGGGTGGCGGTGTCATCATGTCGAACAGTGAGCAGCAAGTGCTGGCACTGGCAGAAAGCCTGAATATTCCTGTGGTCAGTACCCTGATGGGGCTGGGCGCTTTCCCCGGCACGCACCATAACAGCGTGGGTATGCTGGGTATGCATGGTACCTATGAAGCGAATATGACCATGCACAATGCTGATCTGATTTTTGGTATCGGCGTCCGGTTTGATGACCGTACCACCAATAATCTGGAAAAATACTGTCCGAACGCCACCATCATGCATATTGATATCGACCCGTCGTCGATTTCGAAGACAGTTAAAGCCGACATTCCGATCGTCGGCTCGGCAGATGCGGTGCTCAACAGCATGCTGAAACTGCTGGAAGAGCAGCAGGACAGCAACGATAAAGCCGCGATGGATGAATGGTGGAGCGAAATAGAATCCTGGCGGGCACGCAAGTGTCTGAGCTACCAAACTGACAGTGATCGCATCAAGCCTCAGCAAGTCATTGAAACGGTTTATAAATTAACCAATGGCGATGCTTACGTGGCATCGGATGTGGGTCAGCACCAGATGTTTGCGGCCCTGTATTATCCGTTCGACAAGCCGCGGCGCTGGTTAAACTCCGGTGGTCTGGGCACCATGGGCTTTGGCCTGCCGGCGGCGATGGGCGTGAAGTTCGCCTTTCCTGATGCGGAAGTTCTCTGCGTGACCGGTGACGGCAGTATTCAGATGAATATCCAGGAATTGTCGACCGCCCTCCAGTACGACATTCCGGTGAAAATTATTAACCTGAATAACCGTTTTCTGGGCATGGTAAAACAATGGCAGGACATGATTTATCAGGGCCGCCACTCGCACTCCTACATGGATTCAGTGCCTGATTTTGCCGCTATTGCAGAAGCTTATGGCCATGTCGGTATCCGAATTTCGGATCCGGCGAAGCTGGAAAGTGAGCTGGAACGCGCTTTAGCAATGAAAGATAAGTTAGTCTTTGTCGATATCAGCGTGGATGAAACAGAGCACGTTTACCCAATGCTGATCCGAGGCGGATCCATGAGTGAAATGTGGCTGAGTAAAACGGAGAGAACCTAATGCGCAGGATTGTATCAGTATTATTAGAAAACGAACCAGGTGCACTTTCACGCGTGGTGGGGCTGTTCTCCCAGCGTGGTTACAACATTGAATCTTTGACTGTGGCACCGACGGATGACCCGACGTTGTCGCGGCTGAACATCACCACCAGTGTGGAAGATGCGGCGCTGGAGCAGATCGAGAAGCACTTGCACAAGCTGATCGATATTCTGAAAGTCAGCAATGTGACCGACTCTGAACATGTTGAGCGTGAACTGATGCTGGTGAAAGTTAAAGCCAGCGGTTATGCCCGTGCCGAAGTGAAGCGGACATCGGATATTTTCCGTGGTCAGATTGTGGATGTTACCAGCCAGATTTATACCGTTCAGCTGGCCGGCACCAGTGACAAACTGGATGCGTTTTTGGACGCGGTCAGCGAAGCGACTGAAATCATTGAAGTTGCCCGCAGCGGCGTGGTCGGCATTGCCCGTGGTGAGCGTTCACTGAAAGCCTGATCCTTCCAGCAAAATACCTTCCTTTTCAAGCCCGCCAGGCAATACCTGGCGGGCTTTTTCGTAGTGGCCTTTTTTGTCGACATTAGACTAAAGTCTAATAAGGAGTGCGGAGACATTTTCGGTTGACCGTGTGGCTGTGCCATTGGATTTCAGATGTTTTCTATCTGGCAGACAGCATGCGTGGAGGGCAGGTCGATGTTCAATACCGTTTTAGTTCGTTGTATGGCATTGTTGCTGTGTTGGCTCGGCTTTCACGTCAGTGCCTTGTATTTCCTGCTGGCTGTCTTGTTACTGAATACGCATCACAAGGAAATCTTTGGCTGGTGAACCTTTTGCCGGGTAACGCGAAACAGTCGGGCAGATAAAAAAACGGGAGCCGAAGCTCCCGTTTTCTATGCGCCTTGCTATATGCAGCAATTGCCGTGACGGCTGAAATTACAGTACGTGTACCGAGGCAGTGTTAGTCGTGCCTGAAGGTACCAGCGCACCAGAGACCATGACCACGATATCGCCTTTTGCACCCAGACCAGACTCCAGCGCCAGCGCTTTACCGCGTGCGTAGAAGGCATCAGTGCTTTCGATGGCATCGACAACCACTGGCGTGACGCCTTTAGTCAGGCACAGCTGAGCGGCGGTTTTGGTGTTAGTGGTGATAGCCAGAATGTTGGCCGTCGGGAAGTACTTACGCACAGAGCGGGCAGACTTACCGGCTTCGGTCGCTACAACAATCAGTGGCGCATTCAGTTTCTCGGATGTGTCTACCGCACCTTTACAGACGGCTTCAGTAATACGCAGGCGAGGGCTGTCCAGGCGCGCACTCAGTGACGCACGCATTGCTGAGTCGGTACGGGCACAGATTTGCGCCATGATGGTCACGGCTTCAATCGGGTATTTACCTTTCGCGGACTCTCCAGACAACATCACGGCATCCGTACCGTCCATGATGGCGTTGGCAACGTCACCGGCTTCGGCACGGGTCGGACGCGGGTTCTTGATCATAGAATCCAGCATCTGAGTGGCAGTGATGACCACTTTACGGGCGCGGTTACATTTCTCGATCATCATCTTCTGTGCGAAGATCACTTCTTCAACCGGGATTTCGACACCCAGGTCGCCACGGGCAACCATGATGCCGTCAGAAGCTTCCAGAATCGCGTCGAAGTTATCAACACCTTCCTGGTTTTCGATTTTAGAGATGATCTGGATCTTCTCGCCGCCGTTGGCGTTCAGCAGTTCGCGGATTTCATTAACGTCTTCTGCTTTACGGATGAAAGAAGCGGCAACGAAGTCAACGCCTTGCTCACAACCGAATTTCAGGTCGGCTTTGTCTTTCTCAGCCAGTGCCGGCAGTTTGACAGACACACCAGGCAGGTTCACACCTTTGTTTTCGCCCAGATCGCCGTTGTTCAGTACACGGCATTTCACTTCTGTGTCGGTCGTCGCCAGCACTTCCATTTCGATCAGGCCATCGTCAACCAGGATAGTGTCGCCTGCGCTCAGATCGTTGGCAAAACCAGGGTAAGTCACGGCCACGCGGTCTTGGTTACCGACAACTGTGATATCAGTGGTGAAAGTAAAGTCCTGACCTGCTGTCAGTGCAACGTCTGCGCCGCCTTCCAGTTTGATGGTGCGGATTTCAGGCCCTTTGGTATCCAGCAAAATGGCTACAGGTTGACCGGTTTGCGCCATGACTTCACGAACGTTCTGGATACGCTGACCGTGCTCGGCGAAATCGCCGTGCGAGAAGTTCAGACGCATAACGTTCATACCGGCGTTAACCAGTTTGGTCAGCATTTCAACAGATTCTGTCTTAGGACCAATCGTGCAGACGATTTTGGTTTTTTTCATTGAGAATATTCTCCGAGAACTTGAAGGAAACTTCTGGCGCTTTTATACCTCAAAGGGGTGATCTGTTGATGTTGAATCATAGCTACAAAATGAGATCATGATCGTGTTTTTATCAACAAAGTCCTGAAAGGTATCACTGAGCCATACAAATTGTTTGGCAACATTACTTGCTTTATAAAAGCAGTTGCATTGCTTTGATAAAGCTGACGAAAAGGCTTACAGACTGACTGAATCGTCGACACAAGGGCTGTGGAGATCCGCTGCCAGTGCCACAAAGTGGCTGAATTAACAAGGTCGTAAGTATAGCAGAGTTTCTTTTCCTTACCAGCATGTGAGTTGTGTCAACTTTTTGACCCGACCAGATATCTATGCGTCTGATTCCTCGATAAAAGCCACAGACGATAAGGCATTGACCCACTCCTCAGCAGGATTGGGGGCTCACCCGGCCGAAAAAAGATTTTTATCAAATAACCAATTCTGTTGAAGCAAGATGGCTGTTTGATGACAGGCGCTGAATTTTATGTGCTTTTGGCCTGTTTACCATGCTGTGGAGCAAATATCTGCTGAAAAAGCGCCGCCAGAGCAACCCGTTAAACCACAGCCTGACAAAACCGTGAAAGCCGCTGAACCGACCGCGGCAGCACAACAGGCGGCGGCAACAGCGGCCAGTGCGCCAACAGGCGTGAAAGCCCAAGAGAAAGCCGAGGCGATCACAGCGCCTATGCATGGTCAGCTCAGGCGCTGGTTAAACGGGCCGAGCCTCTGCCCAGGCCGCCGTCCGGTATGGCGGGTGAGCGCTTGACCGTTTACCGTCCCGATCAGCTTTCGGCGCTCAGGGTTAGACGGAGGGGCGCTCGTTCGTGAAATTTACAACCAGCCGCTCTCGCAATAGACGAGATGGGCTTTGGGCTCAGCTGACAGTACGATAGAACGGCCTTGTAAAGCCTGTTGATAGTGTTGCTGCCGCTGTTCGTCTTCAGGTTGCCATTGCTCGGGAAAATCTGACTGAAACTGTGCCAGAGTGGCAATTGCCCGGGCAGGCTGCCCCAGTTCGTAATGGGCCCGGGCGGTGTAAATTGCTTCAAGTCGGGTGATAGGCGTGACACTGCTCAATGCAATCACGGCAGCATAGTTGCCCTGTTCTAAATGAATCCGCATTTTGCTGTAGCGGATATAGCTCTGGGTCAGCGGGAGGTTCAGCGATTGTGCCAGGTGCCCGGCACGATCAAGATGTTCCATTGCCAACGATATCTGGTGTTGATCGGTTGCGATCCAGCCTTGAAATAAAGCGATATTGGCTTGCAGAAGAGGAGATACCCCTTTTGTCAGCAGTTGTGAAAAAGCTCTCTCAGCGCGTGCCAGTTGTTGGGGTTGTTGCCCGTGTTTGCCCAGCCACTGCAGATCCAACCCTTGATCCATGGTGGCAAAGGCCTGGTAGAACTCACTGTCAAGGAGCAAGCGTCGCGCACCGAGCTGTTCAGCCAAAGCCCTGGCTTCAGTGAAAAAAGTGTCCGCAGCTCGGCCCTGATGGGACTGCATTAAATAAAATCCCTGATAAATCAATGCCAGCGCCAGCTCATAAGGCTGGCCGAGATCACGGTACATTGCGATGGCTTCGCTCAAGGAAGATTCGCGGATCGGTGGCTCAATCTGATCATTTTGTGCGATGGCCAGTAATGTTGCAGCCTGACGTGGTTGATCAGCAAGCTGACGATAAAAATTCAGTGCCTTAAACAGGCGCTCTTTATTGGCCGCAAGGTCATTGTCTGGGTTTCTTTCCAGCCCGACACTGGCGGGACGGCCGAGGTAAAACTGTTGATCGGCATCCTGACGCAGTGCCTGTCCTTTTCCTAACAGTGCAGTGATGTGTTGCGTGAGCTGGTTATGGGTTTTCCAGTCCATCTCATTCCACGCCAGCTGCGCCTGTAGCTGGTAAGCCATGATGCGCATCTGTGGATCATTCGACTGATCTGCGGCACGAACAGCCTCATCAGTCAAAGTGGCAGCATCCGAATCGCCCTGTCGGTAACTCAGTTCAGCCAGCCAGTAGCGCTGCGCCGCATACAAAGCCGGTTCCTTACGCACCAGTGCTTCCGGTAGAGCCTGAAGCCGAAGCGCTGCTTGCGGCCACTGCCCCAGCAGTACTTCCGTACCGGCCAGCTGGATCTGAGTCCACAGACTCTCGGGTTCCAGAATATGCGCCGCTTCGAAGTATTTCCTGGCCGCCTGAGCGCCTTGTGTTTGCAGCAATGATCGCCCTTGTGCCAGCGTCTGTACGGCAATCGCCGGAGCCTGTTGAGGTTCGGGCCGTATGTCGCCGGGGCTGAGCAGTCGGTTTAGCTGGTGACTGACTGAATGCATGGCTGATGCCAGTTGCGGATAGCTCATACTGCCTTGCTGAGTCCGGCCGTCCGCATAAATCACCTGAAATGTCAGCACCTGCTGCTTATTGTGCAGGCGGACGCTGGCAAACAATGCTGCCTCGTAGCCCCGCTGTTTGAGCAGTGTGCGTATCTGAGCCGGAAGTGCAGGCCAGCTGAGCTCCGCATCCAGAAGCCAGGCTTTAGCAAGGGCCGGCGGAATCACGCTCAGTGGTCCGTTTTGATTCAATTGCACTGACAGCATATCGGCCAGCCCGAGCTGAACCCAGTCGTACTCGGCTTTGCCTGTGTCATTGATCATGGGAAACACGACCAGCCCGGTGCTGCGATGGGCATTGAGTGGCGGCGGGTTCTGAGCCGTCAGAAATACCGGGCGTTGCATCAGCCACAATCCGGAAATGAGAACCAGTAAAGTGAACAGGCCTGAGAGCAGAACGGGTCTGGATATCTGGCGGGTTCGTTTTTCAGACCGCGCTTCCTGTCGTGTGGGTGATGGTACGTCCTGACGCCTCGGTTCGCTGATTGGACAGATCCACTGATATCCCCGCTGAGGATAGGTCCGGATGAACTGCGGGTTCTGGGCACTGTCACCCAACGCTTTTCTCAGCTCACGAATACTTTGTGTGAGTGAGTTTTCCCGGTATTCGCTGTGCTCCCAGAGAGCGTCCAACAGGGTGTCTTTGCTGATGAGCTGATCCGGATGGGTCAGTAAATAGGTCAGTAACTGTGACACTTTATGGCGCAGGTGGATGTCGGTTTGACCTGCGGACGTCTGCTGGCACAACTGTCCTGTTTCGGGATCAAACGTAAAGGCAGCAAACTGAAAGCAGGCCATAAATTGTCCGGTTGAGTGTTGATTTCTGATGCTTCATTTTACGGACAAACAACGTGAAATCAATCTGATAGTGGAAAATGCTCAAGCTTTAAGTTATTGATTATTTTTGTTTTATATTGATTTCATTTAGATTTTACCGCCATTTTAGGCCGATTTGAGAACTCAAACTGAGTTGTTCGATATAACCGTGGCATCTTTATTAACAAAGGATGCGACCTTTTATGGAAACCGCTATTCAGACCGCGCTTTTCAATCAGCAATTCGGGTTGTGGATTGTTGGCGCAGTATTTCTTACCGGGCTGCTGACCAGCCTGACTCCTTGCGTATATCCCATGCTGCCTATCACTGTCTCTGTGGTTGGCAGCCATGCCAAAGGACGTTGGCAGTCCTTCGGCCTTTCCGTGAGTTATGTGATTGGCCTTGCTGTGATTTACGCCTTGCTGGGGGTACTGGCGGCGACGACCGGGCAACTGTTTGGTGTTGTGGCCAGCCACCCGATCACCCTGATGCTGGTGGGGGTGTTTTGTTTCGCCATGGCCGCCTGGATGCTCGGCTGGCTTCAGTTACCGGCCCTCTCGCTGGGTCTGCCTCTGCCTCAGTTTGTCCGTCAGCCCGTGATTGCCACATTTTTGGCCGGTGCCTGTTCAGGGCTGGTAATGGCGCCCTGTACTTCTCCGGTGTTGGGCATGCTGCTGATGTACGTCGCCTCCTCCGGTAATGCGTATTGGGCCGCTTTGCTGATGTTTGTGTTTGCGCTCGGAATGAGCGCGCTGCTGGTGCTGGCTGGCACTTTCGGTGGCCTGCTGACGTCGCTGCCGCGTTCTGGTCAGTGGATGAACCGGGTGAAATGGCTGATGGCCGCTCTGATGGCCGGCGCCGGCACCTTCTTTTTCTTTCAGGTAATGTAAACGGAGATGATATGAAAGCTTCTGTGTTAATCAACAAAGGGTGGCAAGTCATGGTACTGGCAGTTGCCGTGTCAATGTCTGCAGTCCAGGCCGCGGAGACGGATCAGACCGCACCGCTGTTTGAGGCTAAAACTCTGTCTGGCCAAGCATTCGATTTATCGGATTACCTTGGCAAACAACCTGTCTATCTCAAATTCTGGGCGACCTGGTGCAGCTTCTGCAAAGCTGAGATGCCGCATCTGAATGCCATTGAGCAGCAATTTGGTGATGAGATTAAAGTGATGTCGATCAATGTTGGTTTCAATGATTCGGTGGCAAATATTCAGCAGTTTTTCAGTCAGGAAGGGTATGACATTCCGACCATCTTTGATGCCAACGGGGAGATCACCCAGAAGTATCAGGTGGTGGGCACCCCGCACCATATTCTGATCGACAAAGACGGAAAAGTGGCCTACCGCACTTTTCTGGCCACTGACCAGCTGGATCAGATCATCGAGCAATGGGCTCAGGACTGAAGTGTTCTACGAACGAAAATGAGAGGATGAACGCATGAAACGATCGGGTTTTATATACACATTTTCTGTGCTGGCCTGCCTGCTGACACCGGCGGTGACTCAGGCTGAATCAGGCGTGGCATTACTGGAGCGGCAACAAACCCTGTCCGGCCAGCTGATAGATTTGTCTGATGAGACACGAACCCATCTGGTGTTTCTGGATATCTGGACCAGCTATGCCGGTGGGGGGACGGAGGCTTTTGTTGAACAGCTGCCAGCATCATTCCGGCAATCGACACATCAAATCTGGATACAGCCGGAATTTAATGTGACGCGTGCGCAATTGCAGGAATTTCAGAGCTATTATCCGCAAGTTGCACCACTGGTGCTCGACCATCAGCAGGCGCTGCTCAAGCAGTTCGGTTTCTGGCAAACCCCGGCACATGTGCTGATTGAGCACGGAAAAGTCGTGTTTTCGGGCGGGAATGACGCCCTGCTGGCTTACCTGAATCCAGCGGCCAAGGCTGAAGCGCCCCCGGCGCGGGATGCAGAAACCTACGCCTGGAAAGCGGTCCAGCCGCCAGCTGAATCAGAAAGTATGACGCGTCAGCCGCTGAAACAGCCTGCGCCTTATGTGGTGCCGCAGATCGGTGCTGAAGCGCCCCGGTTTGAGCGCCAGACTTTATCCGATCAGACGGTGTCGCTGGCGGGATTGCTGACGCAAAACAAAGGCAAGCAACCTGTGTCTCTGGTCTTTGTTGATGCCCTGTGCCCGATGCCGCACTTCCCGGATTGTGAGGACAAGCTGGCACAGTGGCAGCAGCAGGTCGAGTTGGATCAATCACGCCAGTGGGTTGGCGTGATCAGCGGGTATTACATTGATGCCGGCATCGCAGCAGGCTTTGCGGAAAAATTTGGACTGACGGCCCCGCTGATCTTTGATACGGACAATGCACTGTACAAAGCGTATGGCGTACATGCCACGCCCTATCAAGTCGATGTCGGGCCGCAAGGGCGCATTCAGTACCGCGGCGACCAGATACGTTGATACCGGAGAGGTTGTCCGTCATGGCTGGCTGTGGAACAGTGCAGCCAGGCGGGCAACCCGCGGTTCGATGTCTGCGGGAGCCACATTGCCAAAGCCGAGCACTGCTCCGTGCCAGTCTCTGGCCTGGTGCTGCGGGTGTTCGTAATAACTCAGCGGTCGCAGCACTATGCTGGCGGCCGCTGCTTGCTCCGCCCAGTCATGCTCATTGATCCCGCCCTGCCACCTGAGCGTAATGTGCAGTCCGGCAGGCTGGCTGATCACTTCAACCTGATCCCCGAAAAATCGGCTGATGGCATCCAACATCAAGCGATGCTTTTCTTTGTACAGCCGACGCATTTTTCGGATATGGCGCAGCAGATCTCCTTCCTGAATGAAATCGGCCAGTGCAGCCTGAGTGTGCGCCTGGGTGTCGCCGGTCAGGGCATCTTTGATCATCAGACAAGGTGATACCAGCGAGGGCGGCACCACCAGATAACCCAGCCGCAGGCTGTTGAACATCACCTTACTGAATGAGCCGGCATAGAGTATCTGATCATCACAGCCCATCTGGCCGGCCAGCCCCTGCAGACTGGTATAAGGGCGGTGGGCAAACTGAAATTCACTGTCGTAGTCATCTTCGATGATCCAGCGCTTGCCCTGTACAGCCCACTCAATCAGCTTCAGTCTTTGTTCTGTGTTCAGAGTCGTGCCCATCGGGTACTGATTACTGGGGGTTAAGTAGAGTGCCTCTGACTCACAGGCCAGCACGGATTCTACATCCAGCCCCTGATATGCCCGCACAGGAAGCGGTTGTAAGTGATAACCCTGCCAGTCGATGATCTTGCGCATCTGGGTGTAGCCCGGCTGCTCCATCAGTATCCGATCACCCCGGTTGAGTGTCGCCAGCAAGGCAAGAGACAGCGCCTGCTGTGCTCCGCTGGTAATGATGATTCGATCGGGATCACAATGAACCGAGCGACTGGAAGCCAGATAGTCAGACAGCGCCTGTCGCAGTACGGGTAACCCTTGCAAATCCTGGTTACCCATCAGTGATTGCCGACCAGCGTGGCGCTGCAATAAGGTTTGCCATTTGGCCGCCGGAAATGCATCCAGATCCGGCACACCGGGCGCAAAAGGCGCATTCAGATGAAAGGTCTGCGCGGTGGCTGGCGGCTTGCTTTCGACTCGTGGTGATTGCGCCGTCAGATAGTGTTCCGGCAGCTCAACAGAGACATAAAATCCCGAGCCCAACCGGCTTTCGATATAGCCTTCCGCGACCAGTTGCTCATAAGCCGCCGTGACGGTATTGCGGCTCAGGGATAATTCATCAGCCAGTTTGCGCGTTGACGGTAATTTCCCGCCCATTGGCCACAAATTACCGACAATCTTTTCACGGATCGCGTGAAAAAGCCGATCCTGGCGCGTACCCGAACCACCAGTGATCGAAAGATCGCCGGTTTCTATGAGTGTGGGAGTAATGTGAGGCATAACTGGTACTGTCATTTGGTTAAAACTGGCTCTGAAAATCATACCGGTTTGCCGGTATCTTTTCATGATTATTTGAGTTGCAGTGGAATCAGGGACAGTTATGTTATCGACCAGCAAGAGAACCGACATTAAGAAAGGAGCCCACAAGGCGGTGTTTGAACAGGAAGCCTTGTATCAGATCATCGATGAAAGCCTGGTGGCGCATGTGGCGATTCAGGAAGCACAGGGGCCAGTGGTGATCCCTATGCTGGCGTGGCGGGTGGGGGATTTTGTCTATATTCATGGCGCCAACAACAGCCGTTTGCTGCGCAAGCTCAGGCAGGAGGTGCAAACCTGTTTAACCTTCACCCTGTTTGATGGCTGGGTGCTGGCGCGGTCGGCGTTTAATCACAGCGCCCATTACCGCTCGGCTGTGGTGTTCGGCCAGTTTGAGGTGATTGAGGATAACGCTGAAAAAGACAGGGTGCTGAACCATTTTGTTGAGCAGATCGCCCCCGGACGGACGCAGGACATCCGGCTGAGTAATAGCAAGGAACTGGCAGCGACGACTGTGCTGCGGATGCCGCTTAACGAGGCCTCGGTGAAAATCAGCAATAAAGAAGTGGGCGACGATCCGGCGGATCTGGATTTGCCGGTCTGGGCGGGTTTTATCCCGTATCGTACTGTGGTTGGCCCGCTCAAAGCGACGGCGGGTTTGCACGAAGCGATCCCGACGCCGGATTACCGCGCGGCCTACGGGAAGCGCTGGGAAAATTAAGCTAAGCCGCCCTCGCAGCGAGAGGGCGGCTTTGATTACTCTTTCGCCTGTTGCTGATCGTCGTTTTCCTCTTCTTCCATGTTCCACGGCAGGATGCCGGGCGACACATGCAAGAAGTGCAGGTAGTTTTCGAACTGATCCAGAATGTCGGAAATAATGTCCTGCTGCTCATAGCCGTAAACATCGTAGGCCCGGCCACCGCGGCGCAGGAAGACTTCCGCCCGGTAATAATGCTCCGGATCTTCCGGGTTATGATCAGTTTCAGGGAAGGCAAAATCAGGCATAAGGTAGCCCCGCAGTCTGACTTCGTACAGAAATTCCAGTTTGCCTTCCTGATAGACCTCGAATTTGGCTCTGCCTTGCTCTTCATCGTAAATCACTTCGGCCACCCAGCCCTGCTGCTCAAGCTCCTGCTCTACTTTCTCCATGCTTGGGTAGACTGTCTTCTGAATAAAGCCTGAGACTTCTTGGCGTCCGGGGAAATCGACAATATTGGCCAGACGTTTTTTCCAGTATCCCGGTCCGGTTTTCCCGCCACTCTGTCGCGATCGGGATTGCACGTGCTGCTCCAGACTCTGGCTGTGGTGGCTTTCAATCACCAGCGCCCGCCACATGCCAACTGCCGCGATCAGCATAATGATTGCAAAGGGCAGCGCACTGACAATCGATGCCGTTTGCAGAGCACCAAGGCCGCCGGCCAGCAGCAGTACAGCGGCGACCAGCCCTTCCATCGAAGCCCAGAATACCCGTTGCCAGGCCGGTGTATGGGCAACGCCGCCAGAGGCCAGCGAGTCGATAACCAGCGAGCCGGAGTCTGACGAGGTGACGAAGAAAGTGATGATCAGCAGGACAGTAATAAAGGACACAATCGAAGTCAGTGGTAGCTGTTCCAGCAATTTAAACAGCGCAATGGCCTGATCAGCCTGCACGTCTTCAATTAGCTGGGTGTAGCCATCGACCATGATCATATGAAGCGCGGTATCGCCGAATACCGAGAACCATAGAAAAGTGAAAATGGTCGGGACAACCATCACCCCGACCACGAACTGGCGAATGGTGCGGCCGCGGCTGATTTTCGCCACGAACAGGCCGACGAAAGGCGCCCAGGCAATAGTCCAGCCGAAGATAAATAATGTCCAGTTACCAATCCAGTCGCTGGCGGTATAAGCCTGTAAATTAAATGTACGCTCGACAATATTACTCAGGTAACTGCCGGTGTTTTGCATGAAAGTATTGAGGATGAAGATGGTAGGTCCGACGGCAAACACAAACAACATTAACGATATTGCCAGTACCATATTCAGGATCGACAGGCGCTTAACCCCTTTGTCCATGCCGGCGACCACAGAGAAAATCGCCAGTGCGGTGATCACCACAATCGCAATGATTTGAACTGTGGTATTCACAGGTATCGATGGCCAGAGATAATTCAGCCCGGCATTGATCTGTGCCACCGACAAGCCCAGTGTGGTCGCAATCCCGAACAGGGTGCCGAGGATGGCAAAGATATCCACGGTATGGCCAATCGGGCCGTGGATTTTTTCGCCGATGAGCGGATACAGCGTCGAACGCATCGATAGCGGCAGGCCATGACGAAAGGCGAAATAGGCCAGTGTCAGCCCGACCAGGCCGTAAATGGCCCAGATGTGAAACCCCCAGTGGAAAAAGGCAATTTGCATTGCCTGCCTGGCGGCATCCACTGTCATGGCCGGACCATCAGGCGGCGAGGCATAGTGCAGCACAGGCTCGGCGACGCCAAAGAACAGCAGGGCAATCCCGTAACCGGCCGAGAACAGCATGGCAAACCAGGCCGGAAAACTGTATTCCGGCTCGGCGTGGTCCGGACCGAGCTTGATCTCTCCCCATTTGGTCAGTGCGACGGCGACGACAAAAAACAGAAAGATGGCGACGGACAGCATATAGAACCAGCCAAAGCTCTGGGTAACGTAACTGAGGGTTTCCGAGAAAACTTTTCCGGCCAGAGTCGGATTACTGATGGTGCCTATCACCATGAGTAAAATGACCGCCACGGCGGGGATAAAGACGGGGATCAGGATTGTTGAACTGCGCTGCGTTTTTTCTTCTGACGGCTTATCTGCTGACATAGTCTCGCTCCAGGATTCAAACCTTGCTCAAGTATGGCATACGCATCGGATAGCTTCTGCGTGATTTAGGTGGCGCAAGTACCCAACAAATCACAGGCACTTGCTGTCATCGCTATTTTCGGTTTACAAGATGAAAGCCCAGACTTGGTTGAATCCGGCCAAGTATATAAGCCAGTTTGGACAGGCCAATCCGGATTTCATGGCGGTTTTGCTGCACTCCTTTGATGATTGCATGTACCACGCTTCTCGGCGTCACGGCCCGGATAGTGGCAGGCAAACCTTGTTGATGAAAGGGAGTGTCAACCAGTGGAGGCAGAACTTCTACCACCTGAAGATCATGCTCTTTCATTTGCTCGCGCAGACTCTGAGTGAAACTGTGCAGCCCTGCCTTGGCGGCACAGTAGTAGGGACTGGCTGCTTTGGGGTTATAAACCAGTCCGGTTGTGACATTGATGATGAAGGCATCGGGTCGCGTCAGCAGCCGAGGCAGGGCATGCAGGGTCATGCCGATATGCGCTTCCAGGTTATGACGCAGCTCCAGTTCGTAGTCTTCACAGTCTTCATCGTCTGACTGGACAGGCAGTCGTGCAGCCAGCTTGTGCGGACGGCTCCATCCTGCATTGTTAATCAACACATCAAAATGAGGATAGTGATCGTCCAGCCAGCGAAACAGTGCATTCCTTTCACTTTTCTCAGCAATATCCAGGCTGAAAGTCACGACTCCCCGGGCTTCCAAGCGGGCCAGTTTTTCTTTATCCCGGCCTAACACTATCACAGTATTGTCCGGTTGCAGCCGCTTGACCAGTTCTAGCCCTATGCCTGAGCTGCCCCCTGAAATGACGATTGTTTTTCCGGCGAGTTTCTGCGGTTTCATATGTCCTCCTGATGCCGTGAAATGGCGGTGATGTGAGTTCTGGAACACCTTAAAGCCAGCAGGCAGCAAACACTTTAACAAAGGTTAAAATGGCACAGATTGATAGGGGACTGTTTCAGCATTGATAACGATTGAGATTGATCCTGAGCAAAATCAATGACGGTGTGATTTTTGGCGCTGATACGTATTCTGAACACCCAACCGGGCACGAATGCGTGAAAGAGAGACTTCAGAGATGCCCAGATAAGATGCGATATGGTAATTGGGCAGGGTCTGATTCAGGACTGGGTATTGTTCGCAAAACTGCAGATAAAGCTCCGTCGGCGACATCAGTAGTAAATCGGCTTCGCGCGTTTCTTTTTTCAGCGCCAGCCGGGTCAGCAGCGCCTGACTGACCGATTGCCAAACAGGCAGAGCAGCGCAGAGTTGCTGGAAATCAGCATAGGGTAGGGATAAACACAGTGTTGCTTGCAAAGCTTCGCAACCAAAGCGGGCCGGTTGTCCGCTATGCATGGAGGACAGGCTGGAGGCGACTTCTGCAATCTGAAGGAAGGACTTATTGCGCCGTGTACCGTCTGGTTTGATGTAATAATGGCAAGCTAATCCCTCACAGATAAACCGTATTTCACTGGTGCTCTCTCCCGGCATAAAGATAGATTCACCCGCCCGATAATGAGTCAAACGTCCGTGATTCACAAATTGTTGCCAGTTCTCCCTGTCGATCTGGACCAGCAGACTGAGCTTTTCGTGTAAGAGGGCTGTTTGATCGCAGTGGGTCATGGTTTACCTGCCTTTATGCTGTTGAATCAATGATAGCGATATTCAGTTTTTGTGTCGTAGCTGAGATTCACTGTTCTCGTTATCAGGGGGCTAAGTCCCCGATTTAACTTGCCTCCGAAATTATCCGCCTTATATGAATAGGGTGTTTTACCTATTTTGGCTCATGAAGAGTGTACCGGATGCAAGAAAACAATATCGCGAACAATGATTTTTTATGGTCTAAGATCAAAAGCTTACTGGGAATGACTATTGCAACTATAGGTTGCTTTTTCTTTTGCCTGCAGGCATACCAGAACTTTTTAGCCTCCTTTCAATATACGTCAACCAGCACCAGCTACACCTATATTGCTATCTCCATCGGCTCGGGCCTGATCGCTATTCCCTTCTTTCTGGGCGCAGTGAAATCTTTGCTCAATTTTCTGGGTAAGCGATAACAAAGGTTTGTGAATCACCGCTAAACGCTGTTCCCAGTTCGTTCAGATCATGGCGGACTGGGATTTTTGAACTCTTGTCTTTTATCTGTCATCCAGTGTGTAACGACAGCGGCTTTTTCGTCTAACCCTCAAATAAACAACACACTTCTCACTCGCCAAGCACAAAAACGTCATCATGATGTGTAATACATCCGCTCACCCAGCCGGGCAGGCTTAAAGCCCGTATTGACCCCAAATCGCGTTCAACCTCTTGCTATGGCACATGTTCAATAATGTGTTCAAAGTATGCTCACACCACATACCTTTCACAAATGGGACATAACACAAGTTTTGAATAAATTTGTTGTCGTTATTTTATGTGTTTATGTCATTCCTTATCTACGCTTTCAATGCTCGTTTCAAATGTTCACATTTTTGTCATAACGCTGTGTAACGGCGCATAAGAACACAACAAAAGATGGAAAGATGATTATGGATAAAAAGCACTTGGCAATTGCAGTGGCAGCTGCATTTTATGGATCTCAGGCAGTCGCGGTTGAGTTATACAACGAAGGTGATACTACGCTCTCCATAGGTGGTCATGTTTCTGTGGGTCTTGGCGGCTCTGAAGAGGGCGAAACGGAAGTGAAGCAAGTGTCGCCGCGTATCAACATTAATGCGGCACAAGATATCGGGAACGGTTTTACCGCCGATGCAAAAGGCGAATGGGCGCTGAACTATCTGGAAGGCGGCGAAGAGACGTTCTCCACCCGTCTGGGTTACATTGGTGTCTCACACAATGCTTATGGCCGCGGCGTGGTGGGCACGCAATGGTCACCTTACTATGATGGTGCAGGGATCGCCGATTTGCCTATCGCGTTTGCGAACGACTTCCTGTATGACGATCAAGGCCCGCTGGGTACGGCACGTGCCGAGCGTATGATCTCCTACCGCAATAGCCTCAGCTTAAATGATGCCGGCGATCTGTTGTTTGGTCTGGGCTGGCAGGGGGCAACAACGGGTGAGGAATTGGCAGGTACGGCAGCAGACTATGATGACCGCTTCCAGATTGCACTGAACTACTCGATCATGGGCTTCGGCCTGAACTATGCCTTCAACACCGGTGATGTTCAGATACCAAATACAACATTTGATGAAACCGCGCTTTCACACATGTTCAGTGCCAATTACGGCACCTATGGTGACGGCCTGTACGTGGCGGTTGTGTATGCGATGAACGAATACATGAACCAGTCCATGGGCCAAATACTGGAAGAGTCAGTGGCGATTGAAGGCCTGCTGGCCTACGCCCTGCCAAGCAGCCTGAACCTGAGCGTGAACTACGAATCTGTTGAAGATGACAAGAACAGCAACACCATCTTCAGCCAGATGGCGCTGCAGGCGGAATATAACTTCACACCAACTTTTGTCGGCTTCGGTGGTTACCAGTTTGATCTGGGTAACGATATCGATAAGCCGGAAGATGACATGTGGATTATCGGTATGCGTTACTACCTGTAATCAATACCGAAATACCATTCAATATGGCGCTGCGGGGGTAACCTGCAGCGCTTTTTTCCTCATGTAGTTTGCTGCCTGAATGTCCGCTTCTCGCTGAATGGGGCATTGTCTAATTTTTGCTGAACGACCAGAAAGATAAACCCTCTACACTTGTTCAGATGAACCAGCCATTGGTGCGATGCTGTGTCTGCGTTCGTTTGATCTGAAAGGGGACGTCCCTATGAATAGCGCAAGAAAGAGTATTCTGGCGGTTATTTTTTCTGTGTCTGTTTTCAGCCTCACCTATGGACTCAGTGCGCCGTTGATCACGCTGCAACTGGCCGATATGGCATACGGTGAGTCGACGATTGGCCTGAACGCTGCGATGCATGCTCTGGGCGTGTTTGCCATTGCGCCATTTCTGCCAAAGTTGTTTCGGCAATTCACACCGCTGACGCTGATGTGTACATCCTTGGTGGCGATTGCTGTGTTATTTCTGTTGTTTCCTTATACCCCTGTCCCCGTGTGGTTTGTACTGCGGTTTGGCTTAGGTGTGTTTACGGAAATCATTATGGTGCTGACTGAAACCTGGCTCAATGATTCGACGGTGGAACAGGCGCGCGGGAAAACCATGGCGCTGTATACCGCCGGTATGTCGTTGGGATTTGCATCCGGGCCACTGATCCTCGCGCTGATGGGGAGCGATAATGCATTCCCATTCATCGCTGGGGCCGCGATTTCCCTGTTGGCGGTGGCATTGATAGTGAAAGCCGGTATGGTCCGTCAGCCCGGCGAGCATGTGACGCCAACCGGATACCGGCAAAGTCTCCAACTGGCATTTCTGGCCATTGTTGCGACGGCACTCAATGCTGCGATTGAAGTGGCCGGCATGAACTTTCTGTCTTTATATGCCATGAACCTGGGATGGGTTGAATCACAGGCCACCTTGTTGATCTCGGTGCTGATGTTTGGCGCGATTGTTTTGCAACTGCCGCTGGGCTGGCTGGCAGATAAAATGGATCGGCGTCTTCTGATGACAATACTGGCGACGATCTCCGCGCTCGGCGCTTTGATCTGGCCGTTTCTACTGCCAATCCCCTGGCTTGCCTATTGCCTGCTGTTTGTCTGGGGAGGTGTTTTTGTCGGAATTTACACGGTGGCGATTACCTGGGTTGGCTCGCAATTTCGCGGGGCACAACTGGCGGGGATATATGCGGCGATGTCGGTTGCCTGGGGAACCGGGGCGCTGTTTGGCCCATTGCTGGGCGGGCTTGCGATGGATCTGACCACGCATGGTCTGCCTTATCTGACAGCAATTCTTTGTGCTTTGTTTGCCATCCTTTCTTTGAGAAAAACCGCTGCTGCGCTGATACGCGAGCAGGATTAAGATGCGAAAAACGATCAGATATTGTCTGATGACGTCAGTATTGCTGTTGCCTGATTCTGGCAGAGAAGTCAGAAGTGATACGGTCTGATGTGTTACGAAGCAGCAGACTTTGCTGTTTCAGTTCCGGAAATGGCAGACGGGTGTCGAGCAATCCCAACCGGTAACAGTATTGATCAGCGTAGCCACTGAGCAGGATCCGCCAGTTATATTGCACTCGGGGCGAAACCGCCTGACCATGACGCAGAATATTGGTGGTGCAGTTATTCAGTAAGGTGTTATACCACTCCGGATGCGCATTCACTTTTTCAATCCGCATCAGATAATCCCGCAATAGTTTCTGGCATTGGTCCTGCGTCAGGATCAGCGGATAGAGCCAGACGCGCTCTTTGCGGATATCGGTCCGCACGCCGATCAGATCCCGTTCATCGGCAACTACATAGATCACCGGGTAGTTGCGCAGAAATCCGCCAAAGGCTGTCCAGGTTTGATTTTCCCGTCGGCGAGTTTCGATGGAGACGGCCAGCCAGTCGTTGCTGCAAAAACCGAAACTCAGAAAGACATGGGCAATGGCTGGGCTGCTCCAGCAGGAAAGGACCAGATTCACACCGTTTACATCGCTGATGCGAAACGTTTGATCGTACCAATCCGGCAAAGGATCCTCTTCACTGCGATAGCGGAAATTGCGAATGTTATTGATCCGGACATGATCCTTGTCCAGCCATTCAATCCCTGCCAACCGGGAATATTCCGGTAGCCATGGCTGGGGTTGACTCAGGTTAGGCATCAGGAGGCCTCATCATGACGCCTGCGGCGTAGCCAGGACAGCTGCACAGGATGCACAATCGCATGCAGCGCGCGGGCATAATCCAGCGCTAATCCGGGGGTCCAGGCCATGGTCATGGCGCGTTTGCGGAGCTGAGATGCGATCCAGAGTTCGGGGATCAAGAACAGACGAAGAAAACTCAGCCATCCGCCACGGTGTGCAAATACGCCATCCAGAGCGGCCTCAAGCGCGTAAGCAACACTGCTGGAGCAGTTTCGCCAGGTCAGATTGTATATTTCAACCTGACGATAACTGGCCCAGTAACGTCTGAGCGCTGCCGGATTAAAGTCGTGAAAAACCACTTTTCGGTCAGACTCACACCAGGCTGCGGCTTCGCTGACATAGTTTTTCTGAAAATCTCCGGCGACATTGTTGTCCTGAATGGCTTTTAAAGTATTGAAAAACTCTGAAGGAGAGCGGTCAATATCCTCTGCTGGGTAGAGGCTGATGTAGAGATCCGGGTGCATCTCCAATGCCGCATGGCCGGTTGAGATCACCCCATTGGTATCAACGGCTGCAATATAGCGGTTAAACACGGGGCGGGGGATTGGCGTGTTGTCGGCAGAACCTTCCGGTGTCCAGACATGCACAATCAGTGGTGATGAATCCTGGGGTGGTTCTGGTATTTGCTCTGTGCGCGTCTGATCGGCTGGTGGGAGTAACCCGCCGGGAGCGAGCAGATGAAAAATTGAGTCTCCCTCACGGATCCTGCGGGCACGTAATGCCAGCCTCAGACAATGAATGCCGCTGAGGATCATGATCATTCCAATGAACTGCGAGACAATGCCCTGATGATGTGTCGGATACGGAATGATCAGATAAATGCCGAACAGAAATCGGCAAAAGCCGCCCAAACAGGCTGTCGGCCAGTGCTGGTAACGCACGACCCAGGCCGCAGCCATGACAAACAGGCCGGTGATCAGAAAGGCGAATCCGAACACCACGGCAAGAAGCAGATTACTGCTTTCCCGCCCGGACAGAATCAGCAGAGCGACGAAGCAGAAGATGCCCCCTTTAAAATAGAGAACGGCTTTTTGTGCGCCTACGCCACTGGGGGCGAGCATCAGGGTGATCAGACTTTCAGCCAGCAGCAGACTGCCGAAGATGTGCAGCGGAAAATAGCGTTCTCCCTGCAAGCCGTCGATAAACATCGAGATACCTATGCCGCCCCAAAATACGCCAATGAAACCCAGCCAGGGCGCATTTCGTCTGACAAATCCGGTGCCCGTTAATAACAGTGCCAACTGCAACATTGTCAGCCTCCCCGCGAATGGTGAAAGGAAAGAACGCTGTGCGGATTTTCTTCCAGATAACCGACCACAGCGATCCCACCCGGCCCGCTGAGTCCGATGAGTTTGCTTTCCTGCAATTGGAGGTGATGATGCGTTTGTCCGTTCAGCTGGAACTGAAATGTCTCCTTAACCACCTCCCCGCGTTGCACGGCCTGCCAGCGTGCCTGCATGTCTGAACGAATGTCAGGTGCAAGCAGCGCCAGAAACTGATCGACTGAGTGAATGTGGGCCAGCATCTGGCTGAGGGAGGTATTAAGGTGGTGGTCCCAGGTCAGGCGGCCTGTGCCGGGTTCTAGGTAGTAGGTCGCTTTACCCTTGCCTGGCTCCAGGCGGCGTTGCCACTGCCCGGCTGAGGCTTTTTGCCTGAGTACATAAATGAAGCTGAGTAACAAAGCTGTGCCCGAAAGGTAGCACTGTGCCAACAGCAACGGCTCGCCCGGGTGTAATCCTGGGATAAAAAAAGGTTCATCTCGGATCTCCGGGGAAGACTGATCGTATTTTCAGAAAGAAATAACCAGTATCTCGATAGCCA
>NZ_JAUOQQ010000022.1:0-82714 GCF_030547675.1 Photobacterium sp. 2_MG-2023 | reverse complement strand
TTGCATGGTCAAATTGTTAAAGAGCGTTGCCAGACTTGCCATTGGCTTGTCGTGGACAGGGCGGCCATTCTAACGAAATGAAAAACAGTGTCAAACACTTTTTTCAATCTATTTCAGAACAACTTTCCTGTGAACCTCTGGTTTTCAGCTTTCTTTGCCGTAACCCCGTTCAGTGAGGCGGCATTATAGGGACTTTAATTCAGGGCGCAAGCGCATTTTCAGGTTTTTTTTGATTTTATTGTTTTTCGAACAAAAGCTCACCAAAAGCACCTCTTTTTAGCCACTAAAGTTGCTTGAATGCCCGGCTAAAAGCACTAACTCTGTCCCAATCCGTATATTCAACTTCTTTTGTCGTATCGGTTTCCCCGCCTGTCATCCGCATAATGAGTCGAATCATGGTTCGGTCAAACCAGTTGTAGCGCGGATAACGCAGCGCTCCGGCGAATACCTCCAAGAGTTTGGGGTGCCAAGGCGATTTTTGCAGGAACTTCTGCACATAGACGCTGGTCTCCGGCGTATCCTTGCCAGATTTACGCGCGGTCAGGTTTACGCAGAAGAAAGCCGTTTTATGTTTATCCAGAGCTTGCTGATTCTGCTCTACAAACTGGTACAGCTTTTTATTTAAATGGCCATATCGAACGGAAGCACCAATCAACACTCGATCATAGCGAGTGAAGTCAATCTCAGGTGACTGATGAATATCCTGGGTCTCACACAGATAGTGCCCGCCTAACTGCTGCTCTATATAGCGTAAGATTTTGATGGTTTGACCGTCACAACTGGAGTGCAGCAATAAAACCTTCTCCACACACTTCTCCTTAGTTTCGCCAGAATGTCGGGGTGAATAACACCAGTAAAGTAAAAACTTCAAGACGCCCAAACAGCATGGCCACGATTAATGTCCACTTCGCTGCGTCGTTCACCTCCCCGAAATGAACGGCAACTTGCCCTAACCCCGGGCCCAGGTTATTGAGGGTGGCAGCGACTGCCGAAAATGCCGTCAGCTCATCCATTCCCGTCCCGACCAGAACCAGCATGCAAATAACAAACACCAAAGCATAGGCGGAGAAGAATCCCCAAACCGCATCTACCACACGCTGCGGCAAGGCCTTGTTGCCTACTTTGATGGTATACACAGCACGGGGATGCACAAGGCGCTTGAGCTCCCTGACGCCTTGCAAAAACAACAGCAGTATACGAATCACTTTAATCCCGCCCCCCGTCGATCCTGCACACCCCCCTATAAAGGAAGAAAACAGAAGCAATACAGGCAGAAAAAGCGGCCATTCAGAAAAACCGGTTGTGGTAAAACCGGCTGTCGTTGAGATAGACACAGTTTGAAACAGCGCCTGATCCAGCGTTGCCCACCAGGTGTCATAGGTTTGGTGCTTCATTAGCATGCCATAGCAAATCAACAGCAGGATCAGCTGTATCACGAGAAAAGCCTTGAACTCGGGATCCCGCCAATAGGTCCGCAGGTTATGGCCACGGTTGGAAAACGCCGCAAAGTGCAATGAAAAGTTACAGGCGGAGATCAATAGAAAGACCACAGTGACCATATTAATGGCAGTACTGTTGTAATAACCGATACTGGCATCGTGCGTCGAAAAGCCACCAATAGCGACGGTCGAAAAGCTGTGTGCTATGGCATCGAAGAGATCCATCCCTGCCACCCAGAAAGCTCCGGCGCAGGCAACAGTCAGTGTCAGATAGATATACCAGAGTGTCTTGGCCGTTTCAGCAATACGGGGCGTCATCTTACTGTCCTTGACCGGTCCCGGGATTTCAGCCCGGTAAAGCTGCATACCACCGATGCCTAAGACAGGCAAGATGGCCACGGCCAGCACAATGATCCCCATACCGCCAAACCACTGTAGCATTTGTCGGTAGAACAAGATGGCTTTAGGTAATTCATCAAGCCCCACAATGACGGTGGCACCCGTGGTAGTCAGTGCGGAAAACGACTCAAAAAAAGAATCAGTAAAAGAAAGATCCGGTGTCTTAGACAAAATAAAGGGCACAGCACCGGCGCTGCCGATAACTGTCCAGAACAGCACAACAATCAAAAATCCGTCACGGGCTTTCAGTTCTCGCCTTTGATGGCGATTAGGCAGCCAGAGTGCCGCCCCACCCGCCAGCAAAATAAAGAAAGTCACCACGAAAGGGAAACCCGCACCATCACGGTACAGCAAGGCGATAAGGGCCGGTACCAGCATAGTGACACTAAATAGCGCCAGTAACAGGCCAACGATACGGATAATGGAACGAATTTGCATAATCTAGCGGGCGCTCACTTTTAATTCTTCAAAATATTGTCTGCGTCCTGAATCACAATCCGGCCGCCACTGCGATTGATCAGCACTGCCTTGAATGTTTCGGCTAAGCGAGCATCAAGCAGAATGTCCATAGTGACATCAACCCCGTAATCAGCGCGCTGTACTTCAGCATGATGCTCAGCGATCACAGCCTCAAGTAAAGGCACCTGATTATACGCACAGCGGACATAAAGTGGTGAAGTAATGACCTTTTCTTTGGTGATGAGCACAGCAAGCGCCTGCTGCACCCCGCCGCCATACGCCTTCACTAATCCGCCCGTACCCAGCCGGATACCGCCGTAGTACCGCGTGACAACAGCGGTTATTTCACCGACCCCACTGCCACTGAGCTGGGCCAGCATAGGTTTACCCGCCGTGCCGGAGGGCTCGCCGTCATCACTGAACCCCCATGACATGGAATCTTCAGGGCGACCAGCCACGAAAGCCCAGCAATTGTGACGAGCATCTGCATGCCGTGATTTGATGCTCTGAACAAAGGCTTTCGCCGCCTCCACACCAGATGTGTGGGCTAAATAGGTAATGAAGCGGCTTTTTTTGATCTCTTGTTCGAAAACAACGGGTTCCGCTGGTATTAGATAAGGAGCCTGATCCATTTTGCCTGCTCACATCACGCCATACAAAGGCGCAAGAATAGCATAAACGCGCTCACAGATTCACAGCGAACAACAAAGAGCCGAATCGCCGTCTATCAAGCATGCTTTTCCATTCTGGTGATGAAAGTGAGTTTGGCCGATCGCTCGCCACAGCCCGCACAAATTTCAACAGGTAACGCCATTGTTATCACTTTCATGAGCTATACATGGATGAAAGCTTACCGAGAAGGCATGGTGGCACACTGCCAACCAATCACACAAATAATTGATATAAAACATAAAAAAACAATTCAGATACCAGGGAATCTACAGAGAAGTCAAACACAAGCTACGTAAAACAACTTCAGTTACATACCAATATCAAAGTTTAAACAATTGTTTAAAATAGGTGTTGAAATCCCTTTGCAACAGGTTCAGACTAATCTTTAACCTGGTTGGAGGCCAAACCAGTCAAAATCAAACCGGCAATGAACCGGTATTCACGGAGATAGAACATGATTTACCAAGGTGAAACCCTATCCGTAAGCTATCTGGAAGATGGTATTGCGGAAATCAACTTCAATGCGCCAGGCAGCGTCAACAAGCTTGATCGCAAGACCCTGGAAAACCTCAGTGAAGCTATCAACGCGCTGTATCAGCAAAATGAACTGAAAGGCGTAATCCTGACTTCCGGTAAATCCGCCTTTATTGTTGGTGCGGACGTCACCGAGTTTCCTGACATCATGACCCAAGACGCGGATGTTCTGTCCAGCTGGCTGGCAGAAGCCAATATCATTTTTAACCGCCTGGAAGACATCCCAGTACCGACCATTGCCGCCATTACCGGCTTTGCATTGGGTGGCGGCTGTGAGTGCGTGCTGGCAACCGACATGCGCGTTGCAGACAATACTGCGCTGGTAGGCCTGCCAGAAACCAAATTGGGCATCATGCCTGGCTGGGGTGGCTCCGTACGCCTGCCTCGCCTGATTGGCGCCGACCCGGCCATGGACATCATCGCTGGCGGCAAAGCCAAAAAAGCCGACGAAGCCTTAAAACTTGGGATTGTGGATGCCGTTGTGGCACCTGAGACCCTGCGTGACGCAGCGCTGACCATGCTAAAAGATGCCATTGCCGGCAAGCTGGAATGGCGAGCACGCCGTGAGCAGAAAAAAGCGCCACTAAAACTGAACAAAATCGAAGCGACCATGAGCTTCACTATGGCCAAAGGCATGGTGATGCAAGTTGCCGGTCCTCACTATCCTGCCCCAATCACTGCCGTTAAGTGTATTGAAAAAGCCGCTGGCATGAGCCGTGATGAAGCCCTGCAAGTTGAAAATAAAGGTTTCGTGGCACTGGCAAAAAGTGACGTCGCCCCAGCGCTTGTCGGTATCTTCCTCAATGATCAGTACATCAAAGGCAAAGCGAAGCAAGCTGCTAAAGAAGGCAAAGACACCCAACGCGCAGCCGTTCTGGGTGCCGGTATTATGGGCGGCGGTATTGCCTACCAGTCTGCATTGAAAGGCGTACCGGTTGTCATGAAAGACATCGCTCAGCCATCACTGGATCTGGGAATGAATGAAGCCTCTAAACTACTGAACAAGCAGTTGGAGCGCGGTAAGCTGAACGGCCTGAAAATGGCCAAAATCCTGGCGTCTATCCAGCCCACGCTGCATTACGCAGGCATTGAAGAAGCCGATGTGATTGTTGAAGCTGTGGTTGAAAACCCGAAGGTGAAAGCAGCAGTGCTGGCGGAAGTGGAGGAGCGTGTCGGCGACGACACTGTGATCACCTCGAACACTTCTACCATTCCAATCAACCTGCTGGCGAAATCGCTGAAGCGCCCGGAAAAATTCTGCGGCATGCACTTCTTCAACCCTGTACACCGCATGCCACTGGTTGAAATTATCCGCGGTGAGCACACCTCGGAAGAGACCATTTCTCGCGTGGTGGCTTACGCGGCCAAAATGGGCAAATCCCCTATCGTGGTCAACGACTGCCCAGGGTTCTTCGTCAACCGCGTACTTTTCCCTTACTTTGCTGGATTCAGCCTGCTGCTGCGTGACGGCGCTGATTTCACCAAAGTTGATAAAGTCATGGAGAAGAAGTTCGGCTGGCCAATGGGTCCGGCTTACCTGTTGGATGTTGTCGGTATCGACACCGCGCACCATGCACAGGCTGTGATGGCAGAAGGCTTCCCGGAGCGTATGGGTAAAGACTACAAAGATGCGGTCGACGTGATGTTCGAAAGCCAGCGTCTGGGCCAGAAAAACAGCAAAGGCTTCTATACCTACTCTGTCGATAGAAAAGGCAAGCCGAAGAAAGATCTGGCGCCAGAAGTGGCTGAGCTGCTGGCTCCTGTTGTCAGCCGTGCCGCTGATTTCAGTGATGAAGACATCATCGCCCGTACCATGGTTCCTATGATTAACGAAGTAGTGCGTTGTCTGGAAGAAGGCATTATCGCCACACCGGCAGAAGCGGATATGGCGCTGGTCTACGGCCTGGGCTTCCCTCCATTCCGCGGCGGGGTGTTCCGTTACCTGGATTCAATCGGCCTGGCGAACTATGTCGCAATGGCAGAAAAATTCGCGCATCTGGGTGCTGTTTACGAAGTCCCTGCCGGTCTTCGTGACAAAGCCGCTAAAGGCGAAAGCTATTACAACGCACCAGTAAACGCTTAAGGACGAGGAACACACACATGAATAACGTCGTAATTGTTGATTGCATCCGTACCCCTATGGGGCGTTCAAAAGCCGGTGCTTTCCGTAACAAACGTGCTGAAGATTTGTCAGCACACCTGATGAAAGGTCTGCTGGAGCGTAACCCTCAGGTTGACCCAACGGCCATTGAAGATATCTACTGGGGCTGTGTCCAGCAGACCCTGGAGCAAGGCTTCAACGTTGCCCGTAACGCAGCACTGCTGGCAGGTATCCCGCACACTGTAGGCGCCACCACCATTAACCGCCTGTGCGGTTCTTCTATGGACGCACTGCACAGCGCCACCCGTGCCATCATGGTGGGTGATGCCGAGATCTGCCTGGTCGGCGGTGTGGAACATATGGGTCACGTGCCGATGAACCATGGTGTGGATTTCCACCCTGGTCTGTCAAAATCTGTGGCTCAGGCTGCCGGTATGATGGGCCTGACGGCTGAAATGCTGGGCCGTATGCACGGCATCAGCCGTGAACAACAGGATGCATTTGCTGCACGCTCTCACCAGCGCGCCTATGCCGCTACCGTTGAAGGCCGCTTCAAAAATGAAATTCTGCCCACCGAAGGTCATGACGAGAACGGCATACTGAAAGTATTCGACTTTGATGAAGTGATTCGTCCTGAAACCACAGTTGAAGGTCTGGCAGGTCTGCGTCCTGTTTTCGACCCGGCTAACGGCACAGTGACAGCCGGTACATCATCTGCCCTGTCTGACGGTGCTTCAGCTATGCTGATCATGAGCGAAAGCAAAGCCAAAGAATTGGGGCTGCGTATTCGTGCCCGTATCAAGTCGATGGCGGTAGCCGGTTGTGATCCATCTATCATGGGTTACGGCCCGGTGCCGGCGTCGAAGAAAGCGCTGAAACGTGCCGGCCTGACTATCGATGATATCGGCATGATCGAGCTGAACGAAGCCTTTGCTGCTCAGTCTCTGCCATGCGCCAAAGACCTGGGTCTGCTGGATGCGATGGATGAAAAAGTGAACCTCAACGGCGGTGCCATTGCACTGGGTCACCCTCTGGGCTGTTCCGGTACACGTATCTCAACCACACTGATCAACCTGATGGAACATCAGAATGTGAAATACGGCCTGGCGACCATGTGTATCGGTCTGGGTCAGGGCATTGCGACCATCTTTGAGCGCGTCGACGACTAATCCGTTATCACAACACCGATTAAGCCCGCACCTGTCGCGGGCTTTTTTATATCCATAATCAGACAAAAAGTTGTTTTATGTTCATATATGAGACACTCTGACTCATTACAATCACAAACAGACGCTTATTCCCAGCACGGAGAACCGTAATGTTTAAGGCACTGATCCTCAACCAGCAAGATAACACCACCCAAGCTCATGTTGGTGACATTGACAGCAGCCAGCTGCCAGACGGCGATGTCACTGTGGCTGTCGACTATTCCTCGCTCAATTACAAAGATGGCCTGGCTATCACAGGCGCTGGCAAAATTATCCGCCAATTCCCCATGGTGCCGGGTATCGACTTTGCAGGTACTGTCATCACCTCCAGTGATAACCGCTACCAGGCGGGCGATCCTGTGGTACTGACCGGCTGGGGCGTCGGTGAAAACCACTGGGGCGGCATGGCTCAGCAGGCCCGTGTGAAAGCCGACTGGCTGGTTCCCCTCCCGGCAGGTTTAAACCCCGAACAGGCAATGGTTATCGGTACAGCCGGCTTAACCGCTATGCTCTGTATCCAGGCGCTGGAAGATGCGGGTATCACGCCTGAGTCTGGCGAGATTCTGGTCACCGGTGCCAGCGGTGGTGTCGGCTCTGTCGCGATAACGCTCCTGGCTAAGCTGGGTTATCGCATCGCCGCTGTCACCGGTCGCGCTTCGCAAAATGGCGATCTGCTCAAACAACTGGGGGCGACTTCCATTCTTGATCGCAGGGAACTGGAAGAAGCGGCCAAACCGCTGGAGAAACAGCGCTGGGCGGGCGCAGTCGACACTGTGGGCAGCAAAGTCCTGGCCAAAGTACTGACCCAAATGGATTATAACGGTGCGGTCGCGGCCTGCGGATTGGCTGGCGGATTTGATTTACCAACCACAGTGATGCCTTTCATCCTGCGCAATGTACGGCTGTTAGGGGTCGATTCTGTGTATTGCCCATATGAAAAACGCCAGCAGGCATGGCAGCGTCTGAGCGAATTGCTGCCGGATAGTTTTTATCAGCAAGCAGGACAAACCATTTCACTGGAACAAGTACCGGAATTTGCCCAAGCCATTATTAAGGGTCAGGTCACCGGGCGTACACTCGTAAAACTGTCCTGATAAACCATCTCTCATCACCCGGTCTGCCACACGGGCCGGGTGATTATTTCTGTACCCCGGATAAAAAAAATCCCGCTATAAAAGCGGGGAAGCCCAAGAAAACTGGGGAGTGTAGTAGATGTGAAAGTTAGCTTTCCTCTTCTTCGAGCTCAGGAGAATGAGAGAGCTCGAGCCAGAGTCCGATCGCCGCGGCCACTAAGCCTGCCAGCGAAAAGAGAGTTAAGTCATTTGCATTGCGCAGTACAATAGAGCAGAAAGCGATAAAGCACAGCACACAGTAAATAGTCAGTCTATCCATCTGAGTAATCATCTCCACCTCCCGCGATGACAAATTGGTTAACAAGTTGTTAACTAAGTTACACATAATTGTTACCTTTGCCAACCCCCGGTTGATTGTTTATTATCCGTGAGTATGATCTGGCTCTCATTTACGATATGGCTTCACTATGATCACGAAATTTGAATCCGCCACTCACAATCTGGAAGCACAAGGACTGCGTTGTCCGGAACCTGTCATGATGGTGCGTAAAACTATTCGCAGGATGGCAGATGGCGACACACTATTAGTGCTGGCCGATGACCCATCCACAACCAGAGACATCCCGAGCTTTTGCCGGTTTATGGACCATACGCTGCTGGCGGCGGAAACAGACTCACCGCCATACCGCTTCCTGATCCGCAAAGGCAAGTCATAGCAACAAGCTACAAAAATAAGTAAGGCAGCCTAACGCTGCCTTATGACAATCTCATTAATCGCAGGCATAAGACGCCCGCTCCCTGCTTCGAACCGGATTACAGGCCAAAGGCGGCACCCAGCGCCAGTACAGCAAACAGTGCAGCAGTGACTTTGCGGATTAACCCTAATGGCATTTTGTCAGCTGACAGCTTACCGATCAGTACTACAGGCACATTTGCCAGTAGCATACCAATAGTGGTGCCCAGCACGACCAGCATCAGGCCGTCATGGTATTTTGCCCCGAGCATGGTGGTTGCCACCTGGGTTTTATCACCGATTTCCGCCACAAAAAAGGCAATGAAGCTGGCAATAAACGGGCCGCGGTTTGAAATGGTTTCATCGTCATCCAGTTTATCCGGGATCAGAATCCAACCCGCCATCACCACAAAACTCACTACCAGCACCCATTTTAAAATCTCAGGCGATAAGTAATCAGCAACGACCACGCCCAACCAGGCCGCTAAAGCATGGTTGGCCAGAGTCGCCAGGAAAATGGCCAGAATGATAGGAACAGGCTTACGGTACCGACTGGCCAGTAACAATGACAGCAATTGGGTTTTGTCCCCAATCTCAGCCAGGGCGACCGTGGTAATAGAAACAGCTAAAATGCTCACGACATGCTCATTGGGGCGAGGATTATAATTTTAACCAAAGACAAACTGACACGCCCCACCCCGGTTCATGTCGATTTGCCTATGGTCTCGCCAAACTGACCGGAGTAATGGTCAGTCACAATCACCATGAAGATTTTGCTTCAATTATGTTGATGATTGTGCCGTCAGAACGGCAGGCTACTCCCCAAAGGAGCTGGCATGATAGCCAGAATGGCACCCGGAATCAAGTGACGAAAAAGGGAAGCTAATCTTCCCTTCCTTCCTGAACTCATGCTGTTGGTGTGATTAAGACGCGGTCGGGCTTAAGACAATTTCCACCCGGCGGTTCTGAGCACGCCCCTGATCGCTGCCATTGGAAGCTACCGGATGAGCTTCACCCATACCTTTCGCCAGAACACGCTGCGCCGCTACGCCCGTACGAACCAGGTAGTTACTGACTTCACTGGCACGGACCTGAGACAAGCGCAGGTTGTAAGATTCAGACCCTGTACTGTCAGTAAAACCGTAAACATTCAGCTGGGTTTTATCGTACTCCTTCACCACCAAAGCCACGTTTTGCAGTGCATTCATCGCCTGCAGGCTCAGGTTAGACTGGTCGACACCGAAAGTGATCGAGTTTGGCATGTTCAGCACAATCTGATCGCCTTCACGCGTCACACTGATACCGGTTGATTCCAGTTGCTGACGCAGTTTTGCTTCCTGCACATCCATGTAATAGCCGACACCTCCGCCCAGCGCCGCGCCAGAAGCTGCGCCGATCAGCGCCCCTTTACCTCGATCGCTTTTACTCGAAGAGGCCACACCGATAGCCGCGCCAGCAACGGCACCTATCAGAGCACCACTGGTTGATTTTGCTGTCTGATCTTCACGTGTGTAGGGATTAACTGTGGTACAGCCCGTAGCTACCATAGTAGTAACACCGGCCAAAAGGATAGCGCGTACCCACTTACGTGACATTGTTGAATGATGTTGTTGCATGTTCTTTCCCCGATAAATTGTAAGTTTGCCGAACGGAACGCCCGTTTCCGCTAGCATTATCCTGCTGCATTGTAGTCAAGTAGAGACTGCAGATATCAAAAACCTGTCAATTTTTTTACCTTGTTTCTGCTTATAGCGGAAGCCTGATGACAAAAATTTACATTCGATACTGTTATGCGCAAAAAACGTGCGCTGCCCCTACTCCCTCAAGGCGACCCAAGGTATACTGGATTGTTATCTTTTCTACTTATATCAACGGATCTCGCGAAGCTGACAATGCAAAAATACGACATCAAGACCTTTCAGGGCATGATTCTGGCGCTTCAGGATTACTGGGGCCAGCAAGGTTGTACTATCGTGCAGCCGCTGGATATGGAAGTGGGTGCCGGTACCTCGCATCCAATGACCTGCCTGCGTGCACTGGGCCCAGAGCCTATTGCGGCCGCCTATGTGCAGCCATCACGCCGCCCGACCGACGGCCGCTACGGTGAAAACCCTAACCGTCTGCAGCACTATTACCAGTTTCAGGTGATCATCAAACCATCGCCAGACAACATTCAGGAACTTTACCTGGGCTCGCTGGAAGCGCTGGGCGTAGACACGCAGGTGCATGATATCCGCTTCGTGGAAGACAACTGGGAAAACCCGACGCTGGGTGCCTGGGGTCTGGGTTGGGAAGTATGGCTGAATGGTATGGAAGTCACCCAGTTCACCTACTTCCAGCAAGTCGGCGGCCTGGAATGTAAACCAGTAACCGGTGAAATTACTTACGGTATCGAGCGTCTGGCCATGTACATTCAGGGTGTCGATTCTGTTTATGACCTGGTATGGACCGACGGACCTTTAGGAAAAGTGACCTACGGTGATATTTTCCACCAGAACGAAGTAGAACAATCGACCTACAACTTTGAATACGCTGATGTCGACTTCCTGTTTACCTTCTTTGATCAATGCGAGAAAGAGTGTAAGTCACTGCTTGAACTGGAACAGCCTCTCCCGCTGCCGGCTTACGAGCGTATTCTGAAAGCTGGCCATGCCTTCAACCTGCTGGATGCCCGTAAAGCGATCTCGGTGACTGAGCGTCAGCGATATATCCTGCGCATCCGTAACCTGACCAAGCAAGTGGCTGAAGCCTACTATGCCTCTCGTGAAGCACTTGGCTTCCCGATGTGTAAAAAAGACAAGTAAGGATCACGCATGGCTGACAAGAATTTTCTGATTGAACTGGGTACGGAAGAGCTGCCACCAAAAGCCTTGCGCACCCTGGCAGAAGCCTTTGCCGAAAACTTTACGGCGGAACTGAACGCGGCTGAATTAGCCTTTGACCATATCAAATGGTACGCCGCACCACGCCGGCTGGCTCTGAAAGTCACCGCACTGGCAGAAGGCCAGGCTGATAAGGTGGTCGAGAAGCGCGGTCCGGCGATCAGCGTTGCTTTCGATGCTGACGGTAACCCGACCAAAGCCGCTCAGGGCTGGGCGCGCGGTAACGGCATTACTGTCGAGCAGGCTGAACGCCTGCAGACAGACAAAGGAGAATGGTTACTGTACAAAGAAGCCGTCAAAGGCAAAGCCGCAACCGAACTGCTGTGCGAACTGGCAGCGGCGGCACTGGCAAAACTGCCTATCCCGAAACCTATGCGCTGGGGCGATAAAGAGACACAATTTATCCGCCCGGTAAAAACTCTGGTCATGCTACTTAATGACGAGCTGATCCCCGGCACGATTCTGGGTGTGGAATCGGCGCGTACCATTCGTGGCCACCGTTTTATGGGTGAAGCAGAGTTCAGCATTGAACATGCAGATCAGTACCCTGCTATCCTGGAAGAGCGCGGTAAAGTGATCGCTGACTACGACACCCGTAAAGCGCATATCATTGCCGGTGCCAAAGAAGCCGCCATTGCCGTTGGCGGCACCGCCGATCTGGAAGACGAGCTGGTAGAAGAAGTCACCTCTCTGGTCGAGTGGCCGGTTGTTCTGACCGCCTCTTTTGAAGAAGAATTCCTGAACGTTCCGGCAGAAGCCCTGGTGTACACCATGAAAGGTGACCAGAAGTACTTCCCTGTCTATGACGCGGCGGGCAAGCTGCTGCCGAAATTTATCTTCGTCACTAACATAGTGTCGAAAGAGCCGCGCCACATTATCGAGGGTAACGAGAAAGTCGTCCGCCCTCGTCTGGCAGATGCTGAATTCTTCTTTAACACCGACCGTAAGCGCCCGCTGGTTGATCGCCTGCACGAGCTGGACAGCGTGCTGTTCCAGAAACAGCTGGGCAGCCTGCGTGACAAAACAGATCGTATTACCGCGATGTCCGGTTACATCGCTCAGCAAATTGGTGCTGATATAGAACACGCAGAGCGTGCTGGCCTGCTGTCAAAATGCGATCTGATGACATCCATGGTCTTCGAGTTTACCGATACTCAGGGCGTAATGGGCATGCACTATGCGCGGCTTGACGGTGAGCACGAAGATGTTGCAGTGGCGCTCAACGAGCAATACATGCCACGTTTTGCCGGCGACAGCCTGCCGGGTTCCGATGTCGCAGCGGCGGTTGCACTGGCTGACAAAATGGACACCCTGGTAGGTATCTTCGGTATCGGCCAGCACCCTAAAGGTGCCAACGACCCATTCGCGCTGCGCCGAGCCGCTCTGGGTGCCCTGCGCATCATGGTAGAAAAAGGCTATCAGCTGGATCTGGTCGATATGATTGCCAAAGCCAAAGCGCTGTTTGGCCATAAGCTGACGAACCATAACGTAGAAGCCGATGTGATTGATTTCATGCTGGGCCGCTTCCGTGCCTGGTATCAGGATGAAGGCCACACGGTTGATGTGATTCAGGCCGTTTTGGCTCGTCGCCCGACCTCACCGGCTGACTTTGATAAGCGCGTTAAAGCGGTCAGCCATTTCCGCTCTCTGGACGCGGCGGAATCACTGGCTGCGGCCAATAAGCGTGTCGGCAATATCCTGGCGAAATTTGATGGTGAGTTACCTGCGGCAATCGACAGCCAGTTACTGGTTGAAGAAGCCGAAAAAGCTCTGGCGAAAAACGTGGAAGCAGTTACCGCTAAACTGACCCCTGTTTTTGCTGCCGGTGATTATCAGCAAGCCCTTTCAGAGCTGGCTACCCTGCGCGATTCAGTCGATGCCTTCTTCGACAACGTGATGGTAATGGCTGATGACCAAGCCCTGAAAGTGAACCGGCTGACAATGCTCAACCAGCTACGTAATCAGTTCCTAAAAGTGGCAGATATTTCACTGCTCCAGAACTGATAGCCATTAATGAGCGTCACAGGCTCTCTAGTCTGATCACAAAGCCCGCACCAGCGGGCTTTCTTTTACCTGCTTGTCCCGTCTTGTCAGGTCCTACTAGCTGCCAGCCAGAATCAGACACCTGACAGCCGGCTCGCTGCCACAGAGTGTTTCACGTGAAACGCCCAAGCCATACTGTCTGCTTTACCCGGCTAACCTTGAACCAGATGCAATGAAGACAGCGATGCATGATCCCAGGTCCAATGTTGTTCGGGGCTGACTCTGATTCCCCCAACCCAGTAAGCACTACACACGATCTTGCGCTGCTGTGACAGGCATAAGCTTCCCTGCTCAGTCAGACTGACAATCTGCTCCTGCCACGAAGCAGAACCGGGTGATGATTCAAGACAGATTAAAGGCTGACTGCCTTGCAGCAACGGCTTGAGCAATACCCAGAACATCAGATCGCCCAAAAAGGGTAACGGCTCAAGCGCTTGATAGCCACGAAACAGATCGGCAACCGTCATCTTGCCCGATGCCGACAACACAGACAGTGCCAACGACTGAGTCAGGCTTAAGCCGGATTGCTGATGCGGCAGCTCCTGCAAATGACGGTGTATCACCTGCGCCATGTTTTCGAACTGGCTCAGCCAGGAGGCACCGAGCAAGGCAAGCAGCGCCGCAGGATCAGGGGAACAGAACCCCTGCCACAGTACTCTTGCTCTCTCCAAGGTAATGGCATCCACTAGCCGTCTGTGCTGCCAGAGCGATCTCAACCCTTCGGCGGGTAACTGGCCCAGCCCGATAAAACGGGTATTACCCGGAAAATGATTCACTTCTATGATCTCAAGCTGACGGCCAGCCACACCCGGCAGTGTCGCCACATGCGTCAGCAGGCGTATCAGCATAAGTTGATCGTAATTATCGTGCTCGACCCAGAATACCAGCCGGTGATAATCAGGTTGTGCGAGCTGCGCTAGCTTGTCCGCCGTCTCAGTCAGGATGTCATCCGTCGTGCGCGGATCGCCGATTTCACTCAGTAAAGACTGCCGGATGTATTCAGCGCGTTCCCGTTCGAAATCGGGCGCTGAGCAAAGCGGCCCCATGCAGTAGGGATCAATAAATGGCAAGAAGTCACCATGAAAGCCCGCCAGCTCTAAGCGCTGTGCAATATCATGGCCGCAGCGAATGTGTAATGTGGTGAGATCCCTATCCAGCGCTTCACTACCCTGCGCCATTTGCTGTTTGTGATGCTCAAGCATTTCAGCATGGTGTTTCAAGCGGCTCCAGCTGGGTAGCCCACACTCCCTGGCCATCACGAATTGGATATCTGCCAGTTTAATATTGTCCGGATTGAGCTGTGCCTGTTTCGGATGTAGCTGCTTAACAGATTGCAAGGCATGGTGATCGCCGCGGCGTATGGCTTTCAGGCGATGCTTAGCCTGGGATTTGAGGTAGTTCAGGTTAAACGAAAATGCATTGTCTGAATTCATGATTTCCCCATTCTCTTTAGCTCCTGTGCTCGCCTGACAGAAGAGAAGGCAGAAATACGTTGTCGGCTGTGTTACAAAAGCCAGTGACCCTGGATACTATCCTTTCCGCGAGCAGGAGGCGCAGGTAGCGCCATTCAAGATTACAACACCCGGCCCATTATGCAAGCACCAACCGCGGGATCAACACACCTAAATATTCAGCATCGCACTCATCACTCACGACTCATCACCCTCCCATCTCGCACCATTGAGGGCCGTGTCGCCACCACAACGGTTCACCGGATAGCTTCATCTAAACTTAAAGTGACACGCCTGATTTACGACTGTGTTTCACGTGGAACATATGATGAACACTATGTGGGACTGCAGTGACTAAAGCCACTTTCACTGTATGTATCATTGTTGTATGTTGTCTGGCTCACCCACAAAAAAATCACAACAAGACACACACTGAGGTCGAAGCAAGATGGAGTTTTCTACATTCGGTAACAAGTTTGCCCGCTACTCAGGCATTACCCAATTAATGGATGATTTGAATGATGGCCTGCGTAATCCGGAAGCCATCATGCTAGGTGGCGGTAACCCGGCACAGATACCGGCTATGGTGGAGTACTTTACCCAGCTCAATAACAGTTTGAACCAAAGCGGCGAGCTGACAGCAGCCATGACAAACTATGATGGGCCGCAAGGGAAAAACACCTTTATTAATGCGCTGGCTGCCCTGCTGAGTGAACGTTACGGCTGGGATATCAGCAGCAAAAACATCAGCCTGACCAACGGTAGCCAAAGCGCCTTCTTCAGTTTGTTCAACCTGCTGGCTGGTGAATTTCCCGATGGCCGCCGCAAGAAAATCCTGCTACCGCTTGCGCCAGAATATATCGGCTACGGGGATGCCGGCGTCAGCCCGGATATGTTTATCTCTTATAGGCCGGAGATTAGCTTACTGGATAACGGCCAGTTCAAGTACAACGTCGATTTCAACGCCCTGACCCTAGATGACAGTGTGGGCGCTATCTGCGCGTCGCGGCCAACCAACCCGACCGGCAATGTCCTGACCGACGAAGAAATTCGTCATTTGGATCAGCTCGCTCAGCAGCACAACATCCCGTTAATCATAGATAATGCTTATGGCATGCCGTTCCCTGACATCATTTTTGAAGACGTCACTCCCTTTTGGAACCGCAACACTATCCTGTGCATGAGCCTCTCTAAACTGGGGTTACCCGGCGTGCGTTGCGGCATCGTTATTGCCAGTGAAGAGATCACCACAGCACTGGCCAACATGAACGGTGTGCTCAGCCTGGCGCCGGGCAGTGTCGGCCCTGCAATTGCCAACAAGATGATTGAGCAAGGCGACTTATTGCGTTTGAGTGAAACTGTCATCAAACCTTACTATCACAAAAAATCGCAGCAGGCGGTGCAATGGCTGCAACAAGCCATTCCAGACCCGCGTTTTCGGATCCACAAACCGGAAGGTGCCATGTTCCTTTGGTTGTGGTTTAAAGAGCTGCCAATCACTACCATGGAACTGTACCGGCGCCTGAAAGCACGAGGGGTACTGATAGTGCCCGGTGAATATTTTTTCATTGGCTTGGAACAAGACTGGCAACACGGCCATGAATGTTTGCGCATGAACTATGTGCAGGAAGATGAAAAGATGCAGCGCGGCATTGCTATCATTGCCGAAGAAATCGCAAAAGCCTATCAGCAAGGCTAACAGTATCACTGAACCCAGCGTTGAAAGACAATTCACAGGGCATTCACTGCCCTGTTTGCTCATCTGAACCCAGACAGAGTCGTCTGCAAGCAGCACAATTTATGTCACAGATACAGGTGGCTCAGAGGGTTGTCTTTGTATACGGATGGTAAACCATGGTGACAAACTGAGAATCTTCAGTGATCTTTTCAAACCCGAACCGCCGATATAAACCACTCACTGAATTGCCTTGTAAATACGTTAAGCAACAAGGTCGATGTGCTTTGTCAGACCAGGCAATCACTGCCCGTAGCACCGCACTGCCAATCCCCCGTCCCTGCCATTGCGGTAAAAGAAAGAAACGGCTGAAATAACTTTGAGGGAGATCGCGACTGTCTTGTTCGGTATTCGAATGACATTCGGGCGCAATCATTTCCAGTAACACACTGCCAATCGGGGTTCCGTCCATCAGAATCAACAAGGGTTTACAATCCTGCCACTCAGACAGATGCAGTTGGTACTGTAAGGTTTCATCCCATCCAAAGATCTGAGTGACAGCCTCTCGTTCTGCGGCTTTCTTTAATTTGAAAACAAAACGTTCATGGTGGTCTGCAGCCGTAACGAGGGACAATCCGTCAGGTGTATTCGCTGGCAACAACGGCTGCAGGCAGGCTGCACTGACACGCTGACGTTTCGGGTTTAATTGTGGTTTGGTTTCCTTACCCACACTTTTCTTCCTTCAAAATAGATCACAGCTTGAAGAGGATAATCCTAACCAAAGCGTCAATGAAGTATTGTTTCACGTGAAACCTTCATCATGAGATAGCACCTGTGTTTCACGTGAAACATAGCCTGCTTCTCATCAGGTTGGCTCACATATAAAAAAGGCCAGCCCACAGGCTGACCTTCCATACAGTACTTTCACAAGTCTTATTCAGCGGAATGACTCACCACCGAGTCTTCTTGTCCCAACAGACGTTGTCCGTTAATCGCAATGCGACGCGGTTTCTCTTCTTCTGGGACTTCCCGTTCCAGTTCGATGTGCAGCAAACCGTTTTCCATCGAGGCACCCACCACTTTTACGTGATCCGCTAACTGGAACTTGCGCTCGAAATCGCGCTCAGCAATGCCCTGATACAGATAATGACGCTGTTCTTGGTTGTTGTCGGCATCAGCACGTTTACCCGTCACAATCAGGCGATTTTGATGCTGACTGATGTCCATCTGGGCTTCAGAAAAACCGGCCACCGCCATGGTAATACGGTAGTGGTTTTCATCCTGCTGCTCTATGTTGTATGGAGGATATCCACCATTGCTGTTATTGAGGTTTTGCTCCATCTGGTTGAACAGACGGTCGAAACCAATGGCAGAACGGTACAGAGGAGTAAAATCTAAGGTACGCATAATCACTATCCTTCTATGAAGCAATACTATTACGAAAGTCAGTCATGAAGCGGGTTTTCCTCGTGGACAAACCTGTGAAGGCCCAGTGTCTGGCACCTCCTGCTTCACCAATAGATATAAGGGCATCTGAATTGGCTTCAAGGCAGAATTGAAAAAAAAATTGTCGGGGCCGGTTCACAACGAAAGCTCGCCCCCTAGACAAGGACAAGGACAAGGACAAGGAAGATAACAAGGTGTCAGGCCAGCAACTGACGACGGTATTCGCCCGGTGCCTGCCCTGTCCAGCGCTTGAACGCGCGGTGAAAATTGGCATCGCTGGCAAAGCCCACCAAATAGCCAATTTCACTTAAGGAGAAATCCTGCCGACGCATATAGTCAAGCGCCAAGGTTTTGCGGCTGTGTTCCAGTATCTGCGTATAGCTGGTGCCAAGCTCGCTGAGTTTACGCTGCAAATTACGCACACTCATCCCTAACGCAGCAGCCACTTGGGTTTGGCTCGGTGCGCCCAGTGAGAGCCGTTCAAGAATTTTGCACTTCACCTGGTGCACCAGATCGTGGCGATCGATACGAGCCAGAAATTCGTTGAGGATCTTTTCATGGCCTGTCCTTATCGTCGGGTTGCCACTGAGCAATGGCTGCCTGGCGGCACCACTGTCAAACGCCAGCAAATTACGCGCCTGACCAAAGCTGACCGGGCACTGGAAGAATGCGGTCAGGTAGTGCCCTTGATCTGCCGGCGGAGAAAACTGGAACGTGACATAAGCCGGTTTCAAATCGGCATCAACCACATCACGCGCAAAACTGACCACCATCGCCATAAAAGCTTCCAGCTCCTGGCGGCGCATCAGCACAGACTGTTCTTCATTCCTGGCCACCAAAGCGACATCCAGTACCAGAGTATCCGGGTTCTCGATTAATTGAAGATTACTGATGTCACAGACCACACTGTTGTAGGCGACAAGCTGCAACAGCGCCTCCTCCAGCGTATCCGCCGACATCATGGCGTAGCCCAGAATATGAAAAACACCGGGATGAAAATACCGTGCAATCTGAACAGTAAAATCCTGCTCGGGTAAAAAACGATTACAATAATCTATCAGTGCCGACAATTTACGGATTGAGACCCGCACTTCCTGGTTCTGCAGTTCACGGATGTCGAGACCGCACTCGTGCAGGGCCTGCTCCATATCCAGTCCGTAATGTTGCATCGCTTTCGCGATGGGGATCATCCAACTGCTCAGGGTCGAGTAATAGCCTTCCATCAATACTGCCCCGCTCTAATGCGGTTTGCCTCCCAGAAATGTCATCACAGCTGCCGATTGCGCAGATCAACAATGAATTGGCGTGAACAGACATAGCCAAACATGGCTGCTCGTATAAAGTCCATGTTAAGGCGATGTTAATAGCATTGACGGGGAATGTCGAATGCCATGATCGCCAAACCCATAGCAGATCAACAGGACACTCTGACCCCTTCTAACCAAGGAGAGCCGAATATGGAACCTTTCAACCCGGCCACCAGCCAGGATACTCACACAGTAGTGAACCAGCCAAAACCCTTAGAACACTACAATACATATGACTCTGACAGCATATTGAAATATTGGGTAGCCCGGTTTTCCGGGGACTGGGCAAACAGCCGATTGTCGAGTTTTGGTCATCATATTGGCCATGAATTGCAGGAAGCCGGTTTTCTGGCCAATAAACATTTACCGGAATTTCAGCCCCATAACCGCTTCGGGTACCGGGTTGATCAGGTCGATTACCATCCGGCTTACCACCAGCTCATGGCGCACGCGATCGAAAACGGCCATACCAGCCTGCCGTGGACACAGCCCAAAGCCGGTGCCCACGTTGCCCGGGCGGCACTGGCCTTTATGCACAACCAGGCCGATCCCGGCTCCGGCTGCCCGCTGACCATGACCTTTGCCTGTGTGCCAGCCCTGCAGCACCAGCCTGACGTTGCAGCACTCTGGCTGCCGAAAATCACAGCCACTGTGTATGACGGCACTAACAAGCCCTATTTCGACAAAGCCGGGGTCACCATAGGTATGGCGATGACAGAAAAACAGGGCGGCTCGGATGTCCGGGCGAACAGCACACGGGCAACCCCGGTCGCTGACGCCGGGCCGGGTAAACTCTACAGCCTGATCGGTCACAAATGGTTCTGCTCCGCACCTATGTGCGATGCATTTCTGGTCCTGGCCAAAACCGGCGAGACACTGTCCTGCTTTCTGGTGCCACGCTGGCGCGAAGACGGCAGTAAAAACCCGATGCAAATTCAACGCTTGAAAAACAAGCTGGGCAATAAATCCAATGCCAGCTCTGAAATCGAGTTTCGCGGCGCGCACGGTTGGCTGCTTGGCGAGGAAGGCCGCGGTATCCGTACCATCATAGACATGGTCGCCCTCACCCGCTTCGACTGCATGATAGGGTCCAGCGCACTGATGGCCCAGGCCGCCAAAGAAGCGATCTGGCATACCTCAGGCCGCAGCGTCTTCGGCCGCAATCTTCATGACCAGCCATTGATGATCAATGTGCTGGCCGATCTGGCACTGGAAGCAGAAGCGGCACTGGCGATCACCATGCGCATTGCTCATGCGCTGGATAACAGCAAGGACAGCACACAAGCAGCCCTGATCCGCAGTGCAACGGCCATCGGTAAATACTGGATCTGCAAGCGGGCGATTCAGCATACCGCCGAGGCCATGGAGTGTATTGGCGGTGTGGGCTATGTCGAAGAGAACATTGCCAGCCGGCTGTATCGCGAAGCGCCGGTCAATTCGATCTGGGAAGGCTCAGGCAATGTGCAGTGCCTCGACCTGCTGCGCGTGCTGCAGCGTGAACCCGATACCTTTAGCGCCCTGTTTGCCGAATTTGACCAGGCACAAGGTAAGCACCCGCTGTTCGACCGCAAGCTGGCACAACTGAAAGCCGAATTTGCCAGCACGGAAAACATTGAGCTCCGTGCCCGGCAAATGATGGAGCAGCTGGCCCTGATCTGGCAGGCCGCGACTCTGTTCAGCTATGGCGAACCTCACATTGCCGAGGCCTTCACCCAGGCGCGCTTATCCGATCATTATTTCCAGTTCGGCACTCTGCCGGCAGACATCGATGCCAAATCCATCGTGGAACGGGCACTGGCCAAAATCTGAACCACCCACCCTATAACAATAAGCCTCCGTCAAGACGCGGAGGCACCCCCTGAACGGAACAAGAAGAGAGCACATCATGGATGCATACCAATACCTGAACAGCTTTACCAACCTGGCGGATTTTCTGGAAGACGGTTTTGTCCGCTATACAGATAACCCGGCCTTTCACTGTCTGGGACAAACCCTGACTTATAGCGATATTGAGCAGCGCTCTCGGCATCTGGCCCAATGGCTGCAGCACCAGAGCGGGCTGCAGGCCGGTGATCGCATTGCCATTCAGCTGCCTAACATTATTCAGTATCCGATTGCCGCCTATGCCGCGATCCGCGCCGGACTGGTCGTAGTCAATACCAACCCGCTCTACACGCCCAGGGAAATGCAGCACCAGTTCAGCGATGCCGGTGTGAAAGCACTGATTATTCTGGAAGATTTGTTACCCAAGTATGAAGCCATCTGCGATCAGGTACCGGTGGAAAATGTCCTGGTCACCGCGGCAACCGATCTGCTGACAAACAGTGCCGAGGCAGGTCATCAGTACATTGCCTTGAATGCGGCGATCGCCAGCGGCAAAGAACAAGCTGCCCTGCGCCCGAATACGGCCGGCACGGATGATATCGCTGTACTGCAATACACTGGGGGCACAACCGGGGTGGCTAAAGGGGCTTGCCTGACCCATGGCAACATTCTGGCCAACGCTGCACAGATGAGTCACCGCATTTTGCAAAAAGGCACGCCGGGCGAGGAAACCTTTATCTGTCCGCTGCCGCTCTACCACATCTATGCCTTTACGGTGAACATGATGGGACTATTCTATCTGGGCGCGCAAAACGTGCTGATCCCGAACCCAAGGGACATAGAAGGCTTCATCAACACCCTGCAAACGAATCGCTTCAGCGGTTTTGCCGGTATCAACACCCTGTTTGTCGGCTTATGCCAGCACCCGGAATTCAGAAAACTGGATTTCAGCTCCCTGAAAATTACCTTTTCCGGCGGCGCAGCCCTGACAGGCAAAGCGTTCGAGCTGTGGCAATCCATCACTGGCTGCACCATCACCGAGGGCTGGGGGCTGACAGAAACCTCGCCGGTATCGACACTCAACAACTTCGACTGCGAACAAATCAACAGTGTCGGAGTGCCGCTGATTAACACTGTGGTTGAAGTCTGGGACGAGAATAACCGGCCGCTGCCTCAGGGAGAAGTGGGCGAGCTGGTGATCAAAGGCCCGCAGGTTATGCAGGGTTACTGGCAGCGTCCGGATGAAACCGCCAAGGTGCTGGTAGACGGTTTCGTCAAAACCGGCGACCTGGGTTTCATTGCGCCAGATGGTTACATCAAGATAGTCGATAGACTCAAAGACATGATCATAGTGTCCGGCTTTAATGTGTACCCAAACGAGATTGAAGAAGTGCTGTGTCGCCATGAACACATTGTCGAAGCGGCTGTGGTGGGTGAAACGGATGAGAAAACCGGCGAAGCGGTGCACGCGCACATCACCACTTCCGCCCGGTTAGACCAAGCCGACATCATCGCCTTCTGCCGCGAACACCTGACGGGCTACAAGGTGCCCAAACATATTTCAGTTCATCAGGAATTACCCAAATCCACTGTCGGTAAAATTCTGCGCCGTGAACTGCGCACGGCCTGATTAAGGGGATAACCAGCATAAAAAAACGCCGCTCAGTGATGAGCGGCGTTCTTATATCAGTACACGGTTATTATCAGCAACTGACGGCGGACTGGTTACACGTCCAGATTCGCATTCAGGGCATTCTCTTCAATGAACTGGCGACGCGGTTCGACGTGATCGCCCATCAGAGTAGTGAACAGCTCATCAGCTGCGACTGCATCATTGATAGTGACCTGCATCATGCGACGCGAATTCGGATCCATGGTGGTTTCCCACAGCTGATCCGGGTTCATCTCACCCAGTCCTTTGTAACGCTGACGGCTCAGACCACGGGTCGAGTCTTTAATCAGCCACTCAAGCGCTGTCTTAAAGCTGTCAACCGGCTGCTTGCGCTCTCCGCGCTGGACATAGGCTGTCTCTTCCAGCAGATCGCACAGTGCTTCAGACAAGTCAGCCAGCTTAGCGTACTCTTTCGAGTGCAGCAGATCGTAGCTCAGCGGATACTGGTAGTCGACACCGTGGGTACGCACAACAATCTTAGGCAGCCAGGCGTTATGTTCCGGGTCCTGGAACACTTCATAACCGTAGTGGCTTTCACCGGTTTGCTTGCTGTTCAGGGCGTCAACCACCCCTTTGACCCAGGCTTCCACCTGCGACTGATCCGCCAGTTTGTCTTCACCCAGACGCGGCTGGTAAGTCAGCTCATTGAGCAGCAATGTCGGGTAACGACGGCTCATCCGCTCGATCAGTTTCACCGCGCCATTGTATTGCTTCACCAAGGTTTCCAGTGCCAGACCCGAAATGGCCGGTGCGCTGTCGCTGGTGAACAAAGAAGCATTTTCCAGCGCCAGGGCTACCTGGAACTGGTTCATGTCTTCATCATCTTTAATGTACTGCTCTTGTTTGCCTTTCTTCACTTTGTACAGTGGCGGCTGGGCAATGTAGATGTGACCACGTTCAATCAGCTCAGGCATCTGACGGTAGAAGAAAGTCAGCAGCAGCGTACGGATGTGCGAACCATCGACGTCGGCATCTGTCATGATGATGATGCTGTGGTAACGCAGTTTGTCCGGGTTGTACTCGTCGCGGCCGATACCGCAGCCCATGGCCGTGATCAGCGTGGCAACTTCCTGTGACGACAGCATTTTGTCGAAACGGGCTTTTTCTACGTTCAGGATCTTACCTTTCAGCGGCAGAATCGCCTGATTTTTACGGTTTCGGCCTTGCTTGGCGGAACCACCGGCCGAGTCACCCTCCACTATGTAGAGTTCAGACAGTGCCGGGTCTTTTTCCTGGCAGTCGGCCAATTTGCCCGGCAGGCCGGCTAAATCGAGTGCGCCTTTACGGCGGGTCATTTCACGGGCACGACGCGCCGCTTCACGGGCACGGGAGGCGTCAATAATCTTGCCGCAGACAATCTTGGCGTCAGCCGGGTTTTCCAGCAGGTACTCGCTCAGCTTCTCACCCATGGCCGATTCAACCGCAGGTTTCACTTCGCTTGAAACCAGCTTATCTTTGGTCTGGCTGGAGAATTTAGGATCCGGCACTTTCACCGACACCACAGCGGTCAGGCCTTCACGGGCATCGTCCCCAGAAGTCGCCACTTTGGCTTTCTTGGTGTAGCCCTCGGCATCCATGAAATTGTTCAGGGTACGGGTCAACGCACCACGGAAACCGGCAAGGTGGCTACCACCATCGCGTTGCGGGATGTTGTTGGTGAAGCAGTAAATATTTTCCTGGAAGCTGTCGTTCCACTGCATCGCCACTTCAACAGAAATGCCGTCTTCACGTTCAAACGCAAAGTGGAAAGCTTTCGGGTGGATAGGCGTTTTATTACGGTTAAGGTGCTCAACGAACGCACGGATACCACCTTCATACATAAAGTGGTCTTGCTTGCCGTCACGCTCATCGCTCAACCTGATAGAGACACCTGAGTTCAGGAAAGACAATTCGCGCAGACGCTTTGCCAGAATCTCATAATGGAAAGTGGTATCGGTGAAGATGGTATCACTTGGCCAGAAGCGGATTCGGGTACCGGTACGATCCGAGTCGCCCACCACACCCAGCGGTGCCTGAGGTTCACCCAGGTGATAAATCTGTTGGTGAATATGACCGTGGCGATGAATAGTCAGTTCCAGTTTGTCAGACAGGGCGTTCACGACCGACACACCTACCCCGTGCAGACCGCCGGACACTTTATAGGAGTTATCATCGAACTTACCGCCGGCGTGCAGGACTGTCATGATAACTTCAGCGGCGGACACCCCTTCTTCCGGGTGCATGTCTGTCGGGATACCACGACCATCATCGCTGACAGAGACCGAGCCATCCTCATGAATCGTGACTACGATATCTTCACAGTGACCAGCAAGAGCTTCGTCGATAGAGTTATCGACGACCTCAAAAACCATGTGGTGCAAACCTGTACCGTCATCCGTATCGCCGATGTACATACCCGGACGCTTACGTACCGCATCAAGACCCTTTAATACCTTGATACTTGATGAATCGTAATTGTTGGACATTGAGTTACTCTCGCTTTAATTATCTTGCGGTTATTTTACCCTGTTCGACATGAAACATCTTGCCCTTTTCGGCCTTCATATCGACCAGTTGCTCCTCGCTGATGGCACTGATGACCACCTGAGCCTGAGTATCGTGTAATCCCTTTGCCAGCAGGGCGCGTTTGCTGCTGTCGAGCTCTGAGGCAAAGTCGTCAATCAGGTAAAGACACTGCTTGCCTGTTGCCTGACGAAGCTGCTGACCCTGTGCCAATCGCAGCGCACACATCAGTAATTTGAGCTGGCCGCGGGACAGGACATCGTCCACAGGCATAGCCGACACCTTGAGCCGCAGATCCGCTTTATTGGGGCCGCTGACGGTATAACCGAGCTGCATATCGCGCTCAAAGTTGGCGGCCAGCAGCTCGCTGTAAGGGGTCGTTTTTTCCCAGCCACGGTAGTAGCCGAGCTGAATATCGTATTCCGGCAGAAAATCACCACAAAAGGCGGTTGCCTGCTCTCGCAGTGCATCAATGTAATCACGGCGCCAGCCGTCAATCACTTCCGCCAGTTGGGCCAGTTCCTGATCCCAGTAGCTGAGTTCACGGTAGCTGCGCGCGGTTTTCAGCAGCGCATTACGCTGCCTGGTCAGCCGTTTTACCCGGCTCCAGGCCTGATAAAAACGTGGTTCCACGTGAAACACCCCCCAATCGATAAACGCACGACGGAATTTGGGGCCGCCCACCATCAGCTCAAAGCCTTCCGGGGTGATCAGCTGCAGCGGCAGAATCTGCGCCAGCTGTGCTACTTTCTGGCCAGTCTGGCCGGCTATTTTAACCTGAGTTGTACCATCCCGCTGCTTTCTGATCCCCAGCGGTCGCTCCAGATCACCTTTCAGTGCGCTGTCCGCATGCACCCGGCCATGCAGTACCAGTTCATCCTGACCATGGCGGATAATCCGGCTGGTCAGGTGGCTGCGAAAGGAGCGGCCATGGCCGAGAAAATAGATGGCTTCCAGCAAACTGGTTTTACCGCTGCCATTGGCACCGACCAGAAAATTGAAACCCTCCGAGAAGGTGAGATCACAGGCCTCAAGATTACGAAAATCTTTAACAATGAATCGCGTTAACGCCATAGGTTACAGCCGGATCGGCATAACCACGTACAGCGCATCACTGTCAGCGACATCTTCAATCAGGGTACTGGCTGTCGCGTCCGTCATCGAAATCCGCACCTGATCGCACTTCAGGGTATTGAGCACATCCAGGATGTAGCTGACATTAAAGCCAATCTCCAGCTCGTCGCCCTGGAAGTCGACATCCAGCACTTCTTCCGCTTCTTCCTGTTCAGGGTTGTTGGCAGTGATCCGCATTTCATTGTTGATCAGATTCACGCGCACGCCGCGGAATTTCTCATTCGATAAAATGGCGGCACGGGAAAAGGCCTGGCGCAGTTCCTCACAGCTGGCCTGCAGAAACTTGCTGCTGTTTTGCGGCAACACGCGGCGGTAATCCGGAAAACGGCCGTCAACCAGCTTGGAAGTGAAGATGAAATTGTTGACCACAGCCCGCAGGTTAGACTGGCCAATCTGCAGCACGACCTCGGCATCCGGGCTGTCTAACAGACGCATTAACTCCATCACCCCTTTACGCGGCAGGATAATTTGCTTGCCCGGCATGTCAGTCTCGGTATCGACAGTACAGACCGCCATACGGTGCCCGTCGGTCGCCACCGAGCGCAGCTGTTTGCCATCGGTTTCCATCAGCATACCGTTCAGGTAGTAACGCACATCCTGATTGGCCATGGAAAACTGGGTACTTTCGATCAACTGACGTAACTGACCCTGCGCCAGATGCAGTTCCACATCGCTTTGCCAGTCTTCAATATTGGGAAAGTCACTGGCCGGCAAAGTCGTCAGTGAGTAACGACTACGGCCAGAGCGCAGCAGCAGCCTGTCACCCTGCAATTCAATCTTAAGTTGCGCACTGTCTGGCAGTCCGCGGCAGATATCGAGAAATTTGCGGGCAGGTACAGTGGTCGCCCCCGGTTCCCAGTCACCGTCCAGTGCCAGACTGGCCACCAGCTCCACTTCCAGATCGGTAGCCGTCAGAGACAGCTTGCCCGCATCTACCTGCAGTAACAGGTTGCCGAGGATAGGCAGCGCCGGACGGCCACCCAGTGCACCGTTTACCTGCTGCAGAGGTTTAATGAGATGTTCTCGTTCAACGGAAAATTTCATATTACGACGACAATGTCCTGATCAGGTTAGAGTAATCTTCTTTAATATCATGGCTTTCTTCACGCAGCTGTTCGATTTTACGACACGCGTGAAGCACAGTGGTATGGTCGCGGCCGCCAAACGCATCACCGATTTCCGGCAGGCTGTGGTTGGTCAGCTCTTTGGCCAGCGCCATCGCCATCTGACGAGGGCGAGCCACCGAACGGGAACGGCGCTTGGAGAGCATATCAGCCATCTTGATTTTATAGTACTCGGCCACTGTCTTTTGAATGTTATCAATAGTGACCAGCTTTTCCTGCAGCGCCAGCAAGTCACGCAGCGCTTCGCGGACAAAATCAATCGTAATCGCCCGGCCGGTAAAGTTGGCGTTGGCAATCACCCGGTTCAGTGCCCCTTCCAGCTCACGCACGTTCGAGCGCAGGCGCTTGGCAATAAAGAAGGCCACTTCATCGGCCAGGCGAATATTGTGGTCTTCAGCCTTTTTCATCAGGATAGCCACCCGGGTTTCCAGTTCAGGCGGCTCTATGGCCACTGTCAGCCCCCAGCCAAAGCGGGATTTCAGGCGATCTTCCACCCCGCTGATTTCACGCGGGTAGCGGTCTGAGGTCAGGATAATCTGTTGGTTCCCTTCCAGCAGGGCATTGAAGGTGTGGAAAAATTCTTCCTGCGAGCGCTCTTTATTGGCAAAGAACTGGATATCATCGATCAGCAGGGCATCGACGCTGCGGTAGTAACGTTTAAATTCTTCAATCGCATTGTTCTGCAGGGCTTTTACCATGTCCTGAACAAAACGTTCAGAATGCATGTAGACCACTTTGGCGTTCGGTTTGCGATCTGCAATGGCGTTACCCACAGCATGCAGCAAGTGGGTTTTACCCAGGCCGGTACCACCATAAAGAAACAGCGGGTTGTACGCCGCTCCCGGGTTATCCGCCACCTGGCGACAGGCGGCCAGCCCGAGCTGGTTCGATTTACCTTCCACAAAATTGTTGAAGTTATGTTTCGGGTTAACATTGGAGCGGTAACCCTTTTGCGATTCCGGCTGCACCGGCGACGGTGCGGGTTCCCAGGTCGGTGACGGCGGATCGATCTTATTCCCGCTCACCACAGCAGCGGGCTGGGGCGGCGGCACAGTCACAGGTTTGCTGCCCACTTCAAAACGCAGCATTGGGGTATCGGCACCGCAGAATTCATTTAACAGGCGGTTGATACTATTGAGGTACTTATCCCGTACCCAGTCCAACACAAATCGGTTCGGGGCGAACAAGGTCAAGGTGTTGTCGTTTAACTCGGCCTGTAGCGGACGAACCCACATGCTGAATTCCGTGGCAGGGAGTTCTTCCTGAAGGCGTTGAAGGCACTGCAGCCAAAGCGAAGATGACAAGTTCGACTCCACATTGAATAACGAAAATACGAAAAGGGACGCAATTTTATACCTGCTGGCTTAGGATCTCCAGCAAAGAGATCCCAGATCCAGTGAATAAGATCTAAGTTATTCACACAGATCCCACAACCAAAGGCCAGATCAGCACAGTTTAGCCTAGCCTTACCCACAGTTATTTGCACAATCAACAGGATCTTGAGGATAAAAACAGCAGCTTGCCGGTCAAAACGCTATTATTTCAGGTCTTATATAAGCGGTAGCCGCTTTTACCGGCACAAAGTTTTCCGCTTTGCCGGGTAATAGCCCTATAGTTATTACAAATAACTTTTGGTTATTTAAGCATTGTTCTTACTGACAAGTAGGATGATAGGAATCACCCTACAAAAACAACATCATCTCAGGAGCAGACAGATGAAAAACTGGGTTAAAGCTTCATTAACCGCGCTTACACTTGGTCTGAGCGTCAGCCAGGCAGCGATTGCTGCTACTGACGTTAAAGTCGGCATGTCTGGCCGCTACTTCCCGTTCACTTTCGTAAAACAAGATCAGCTGCAGGGCTTTGAAGTCGATCTGTGGAATGAAATCGGTAAACGCAACGATTACAAAGTAGAATATGTCACCGCGAACTTCTCCGGTCTGTTTGGCTTGCTGGAAACCGGCCGTATTGACACCATTTCCAACCAGATCACTATTACCGATGAGCGTAAAGCCAAATACGTATTCAGCGACCCTTATGTGATTGACGGCGCGCAACTGGTGGTCCGTAAAGGTAACGAAAACATCAAGAGCACAGACGATCTGAACGGTAAAACCGTAGGCGTGAATCTGGGCTCTAACTACGAGCAACTGCTGCGTGGCCTGGATAATGCCGATGAGATTACGATCAAAACCTATGACACAGGTATTGAACACGATGTCGCGCTGGGCCGTACTGACGCCTTCGTGATGGACCGTTTGTCTTCTGTTGAACTGATCAATAAAGCAGGCTTGCCGCTGCAGCTGGCGGGAGCGACTTTTGAGCGCATCGAAAATGCATGGCCTTTCCAGAACAACGAAAAAGGCCAGCAACTGCGTGACCAGGTCAACCAAGCGCTGAATGCCATGCGTGAAGACGGTACACTGACCGAAATCTCACAAAAATGGTTCGGTACTGACATTACCCGCTAATTGACAGTAATTAATCCTGCCATTTCAGGTCACCATCCTTATACTAATACGTAATATCAAGACTCACCTTTAGGGTGGGTCTTGTCACTTTCGTTATCAATACTCCACGGAACACGCATCCATATGGGCTTCGATTTTGAATACATGCTGTCACTCATGCCTATTTTGCTCAAATATCTGGGCACAACCATGGGCATGGCGGTATGGGGACTGGTTTTTGCGCTGGTGATCTCCGTTACTCTGGCCTTGGTTCGGGTCTACCGGTTACCCGTACTGGATCAGCTCAGTCAGGTTTACATCAGCTTCTTTCGCGGCACACCTTTGCTGGTACAACTGTTTTTGCTCTACTACGGCTTGCCGCAAATCTTTCCTCCGCTGGTCGGCCTGGATGCGTTCAGTGCTGCCGTGATAGGACTCAGCCTGCACTTTGCCGCCTACATGGCGGAAAGCATCCGCGCCGCCATCATAGGTGTCGACCACAGCCAGCGCGAAGCCAGCCTGTCTATCGGTATGACTGAAATGCAGGCCATGCGCCGCATCATACTGCCACAGGCGACCCGGGTCGCCCTGCCGTCACTGATGAACTACTTCATTGACATGATCAAATCCACCTCGCTGGCATTTACCTTAGGGGTCGCTGAGATCATGGCCAAGGCACAGATGGAAGCCTCCTCCAGTTTCAAATTCTTCGAAGCTTTCCTGGCCGTCGCCCTGATTTACTGGGGGATAGTGGTGGTGCTGACCCGGATACAAAACTGGGCAGAAGTAAAACTTAACAGGGCATACGTACGATGATTGAGCTGCATAACCTCAGTAAACGCTTCGGTGACAACACCATTTTCTCAGGGATTGACCTGTCGATCAGTCAGGGCGAAATCGTGGTGATCATCGGCCCGTCCGGTACAGGGAAATCCACCCTGCTGCGCTGTATCAATTTTCTCGAACACGCCAACACTGGCCATATGACCATAGACGGCATCCATGTTGAAGCCCCGGTAGCAACCAAAAAAGACATACTGGCCATTCGGCGCAAAACCGGCTTCGTGTTCCAGAACTATGCCCTGTTTGCCCATATGACGGCACGTCAGAACATCGCCGAAGGTCTGATCACGGTCAAAGGCTGGGATAAGCAGGCCGCCAACGACAAAGCCCAGCAAATTCTCGATGACATAGGGCTGGGTGAAAAAGGTGACAGCTACCCGGCAGCGCTGTCCGGCGGCCAGCAACAACGGGTCGGGATCGGCCGGGCCATGGCGCTGGAAGCCGAGCTGCTGTTGTTTGATGAACCGACCTCCGCGCTGGACCCGGAATGGGTCGGCGAAGTGCTTAACCTGATGAAAATGCTGGCAACACGTAACCAGACCATGCTGGTGGTGACCCATGAGATGCAGTTTGCCCGAGAAGTGGCAGACCGGGTGATCTTTATGGCCGACGGCGAGTTTGTCGAACAGGGATCTCCGCAGGCGATCTTCAGCCATCCGCAGGATCCGCGTCTGAAAAAGTTCCTGCGCCAGGTTGGGATCCAGTAAGGATCCTTGCACTCCGCCAAACAAAACGTATAATTCAGCGCCCGGGTGCATCCTGACAAAAACAGGATAAAAACCGACCCACAGGCAGGGGGTAAAGATTGACTCCGAGCGGGTCAGTGATTACAATTCCGCCTCTTTGTGGACGTAATGGGTTTTTTGAAGCCCTTCCAGGGGTCCTTCGGGCAACCGGTTAACACAAAAACTTAAAACTGATCAGTAATTTTAAGGTAAAACCATGAAACGCACTTTTCAACCTTCAGTTCTAAAGCGCAAGCGTAGCCACGGCTTCCGTGCTCGCATGGCAACTAAGAACGGTCGCGCTGTAATCAATGCACGTCGCGCCAAAGGCCGCAAGCGTCTGTCTAAGTAATCATTGCGATTATTTTGACTAAGTACGCTTTTTCTCGGGAGTTACGTCTGTTAACTCCCGAAGATTATAAACATGTCTTCCAGCAAGCTCACAGTGCTGGCTCTCCTCACTTCACCATTCTGGCCCGCAACAACGACCTGAACCATCCACGGCTCGGTCTGGCAGTCCCTAAAAAACAAATCAAAACCGCGGTAGGCCGCAATCGGTTTAAACGCCTGGCACGGGAACGTTTCCGTCTCAAGCAACATGATCTGCCTGCTAAAGACTTTGTGGTGATTGCTAAAAAAAGTGCCAGTGAAATGAGCAACGCCGATCTGTGTAAGTTGCTTGATAAGCTATGGCATCGCCTGTCTCGCCCCTCGCGTGGCTAGTCGTAGGACTAGTCCGCTTTTACCAACTGGCAATCAGCCCGCTGATCGGGCCACGTTGTCGTTTCACCCCGACCTGCTCCCAGTATGCGATTGAAGCACTAAAAACTCATGGGGCAATAAAAGGTTGTTGGTTCACGGCGAAACGTCTATTAAGATGTCACCCTTTGAACAACGGTGGCTACGACCCCGTTCCGCCAACCCAGGATAACGACAGAGAACATTAACGATGGATTCCCAACGCAATATTCTGTTAATTGCCCTGCTGTTCGTGTCTTTTCTTCTGTTTCAACAGTGGAATACCGACACCAGCACGCAACCTCAGAACCAGACAGCTGCGCAAAGCGCGACGACCCAGGGCGATGTCCCGTCACACAGTGGCGAGAGTCAGACAATCCCAGGGCCTAGCAGTTCCGACAAGCTGATCCACATCCGCACCGATGTGCTGGATCTGACTGTTGATACTCTGGGTGGTGACATAGTTGAAGCCAGACTGCTGGCCTACGACAACGAACTGGACTCCAGCGATCCCTTCGTGCTGCTGAAAAACGAACCGGCGCACCAGTACATTGCCCAGTCAGGTCTGATCGGCGCCAATGGTATCGACTCTACCGCCGGCCGTGCCCAACTAACAGCAGCAGGCACTGACTTTGTACTGGCCGATGGTCAGGACGAACTTAAAGTGCCACTGACCTACAGCAAAGACGGTATCGAGTACACCAAGACCTTCACCCTGACCCGTGACAGTTACGCGGTGGACGTGTCCTACACCATCAACAACCAGTCTGACGCACCTGCCACAGTGCAGATGTACGCCCAGCTGAAGCAAACCCTGCTCGATGACGGCGGCAGCCTGACCATGCCGACTTACCGCGGTGGTGCTTACTCGGCTGACGACGAAAAATACAAAAAGTACAGCTTTGATGACATGGCCGATAAGAACCTGAACCTGAGCATGGAACAGGGTTGGGCAGCCATGATGCAGCATTACTTTGTCTCGGCGTGGATCCCGCATACCGATGACACCAGTAACCTGTTCTCCCGCACCAGCCAGGGCCAGGGTTACATTGGTGTCCGCCTGCCAAGTGCCACTGTGGCACCGGGTGCCGAGCAGACGCTGACGGCGACCTTGTGGTCTGGTCCTAAACTACAGGACAAGCTGGAAGCAACGGCACCGAATCTGAATCTGACCGCCGATTACGGCTGGCTATGGTTCATTGCCAGCCCGCTGCACAAACTGCTGTCGATTATCCATGATTTCGTGGCTAACTGGGGTATCGCCATCATCATCCTGACGTTTATCGTCCGTGGTGTGATGTTCCCGCTGACCAAAGCCCAATACACCTCCATGGCCAAAATGCGCATGCTGCAGCCAAAACTGCAGGCGATGCGTGAGCGCTTCGGCGACGACCGCCAGCGCATGAGCCAGGAAATGATGGAGATGTACAAGAAAGAGAAAGTGAACCCGCTGGGTGGCTGTCTGCCGTTAATCCTGCAGATGCCAATCTTCATCGCCCTGTACTGGGCACTGATGGAATCAGTGGAACTGCGTCATGCTCCTTTCTTCGGCTGGATTCATGACCTGTCAGCTCAGGACCCGTACTACGTGCTGCCTATCCTGATGGGTGTCACTATGTTCCTGATCCAGAAGATGAGCCCGACCACAGTGACCGATCCTATGCAGCAGAAGATCATGACCTTCATGCCTGTGCTGTTCACCGGTTTCTTCCTGTTCTTCCCGGCAGGTCTGGTACTCTACTGGCTGGTGTCAAATATCGTCACCCTGATTCAGCAGTACATCATCTTCAAACAACTGGAGAAGAAAGGCCTGCACAGCAAAAAAGCGTAAGCCTGCTTCTGACTATAAAGATGACAAGGCGGCCTGTATGGCCGCCTTTTTGTTGCCCGCTCGCAGAGTTGGCTATCCTGATCAACACTGATTACAATAGCGCCCACGCTCAAAGACGAAAGCTATCATGATGACTCAGACAACCGACACTATCGTCGCTCAGGCCACCCCTCCGGGCCGTGGCGGAGTCGGCATTATTCGCGTATCCGGTCCGCTGGCTGGCCAGGTGGCCGAAGCCGTAACCGGACGCAGCCTCAAGCCACGTTACGCTGAATATCTGCCCTTTCGGGCCGCAGACGGCACAGCACTCGATCAGGGCATCGCCCTGTATTTCCCGAACCCGAATTCATTCACCGGTGAAGATGTGCTGGAATTGCAGGGGCACGGTGGCCCGGTGCTGATGGACATGCTGATCAAACGCATACTGCAGATTGAAGGGGTACGCCCTGCCCGCCCGGGCGAATTTTCCGAGCGGGCCTTCATGAACGACAAGCTGGATCTGGCGCAGGCCGAGGCCATTGCCGATCTGATTGATGCCAGCAGTGAAGAAGCCGCCAAGAGTGCCTTCCAATCGCTGCAGGGCGCTTTTTCCCAGCGCGTCAATGCGCTGGTGGAAGCCCTAATCCATCTGCGCATTTACGTTGAAGCTGCAATTGATTTCCCGGAAGAAGAAATTGATTTTCTCAGTGACGGCAAAGTCAGCGCCGATCTGGATACTGTGATGGCAGAGCTCAATGCGGTGCGCCGCGAAGCCAATCAGGGCGCCATCATGCGCGAAGGGATGAAAGTGGTAATTGCCGGGCGGCCGAATGCCGGTAAATCCAGCCTGCTCAATGCCCTGTCCGGCAAAGACAGCGCCATAGTCACCGACATTGCCGGCACCACCCGTGACGTGCTGCGCGAGCACATCCACATCGACGGTATGCCACTGCACATCATAGATACCGCCGGCCTGCGCGACGCCAGCGACGAAGTCGAACGTATCGGGATTGAACGGGCCTGGGAGGAAATCCGCCAGGCAGACAGGGTGCTGTTTATGGTCGATGCCACCACCACAGACGCGACCGACCCGGCAGAGATCTGGCCCGATTTTATCGAACGCCTGCCGGACTCCATGGGCCTGACCGTGATCCGCAACAAAGCGGAGCTGACCGGTGAACCAACCGGGATCTGCCATGTCAGCCAGCCCACCCTGATCCGCCTGTCGGCCCGGACCGGAGACGGCGTGGAAGCCCTCCGCGAACACCTCAAAGCCTGCATGGGCTTTGCCGGGACCACGGAGGGCGGCTTCATGGCCCGCCGTCGCCATCTGGATGCACTGGAACGAGCCGCCATGCACCTGGACACAGGAAAATCGCAGCTGGAAGGCTACATGGCCGGTGAAATCCTGGCTGAGGAACTGCGTCTGGCTCAGCAGCACCTGAGCGAAATCACCGGCGAATTTACCTCCGATGATCTATTGGGCCGCATCTTTACCTCCTTCTGTATCGGCAAATAAAACCGACAGCGCCAACCACACAGCCCTGCCAGACTGGCAGGGCTTTTTTTCACCTTACTGTAATGATCAGCAGGGTGATCCTGCTTGGCAACCATAACAGCTCACCCAGCCCCCGATCCCTGGGTATCGGCAGCGATCAAAAGCCGTTGATAACTGCCGCTTTAAGAACGATCAAGCACAGAGGATCCTTGGGATTAACTGTTGGTAACTGTTCTAATAGACTGAAATTAATAACAATGTTGCATTAATGGTGTCATTACCCATCGCCAACCCCCTTCCCGCCTCTGCCTGGTGCCCAAAAGGCGGACAACAGGCACATTTTTCCAAGGGTTTTCTTATCGCCAACTCAGAGTACAATTCAGCCATTCTGACATTTGTCTATATAAAGAGGCCCCTATGGCGACCATTACCCTGATCACAGGCAGCACTCTCGGCGGCGCGGAATATGTCGCCGATCACTTAGCCGAACTGCTTACTGACGCCGGTCACGACACCGAAACTCTCAACCAGGCCGCCCTGGATGAGCTTAATTCAGAGCATATCTGGCTGCTGATTTGCTCAACCCATGGTGCCGGTGAGTTCCCCGACAATATTCAGCCCTTTGTCAACCAGCTGAAGGATCAGCAGCCCGATCTCGGCGGGCTGAAATATGGTGTGGTGGCCATTGGCGACAGCAGTTACGACACTTTCTGCCAGGCAGGTAAAGAACTGGATCAACTGCTGGCCGATTTGGGCGCCCAGCGTCTTGGTGAACGGCTCGACATCGACGTTTCTCAGGATCCTGTACCGGAAGACCCGGCCGAAATCTGGCTGGACGGCTGGAAAAAGCTCCTTTAAGCCTTCTCTGACTGGCGATAATTACTCCCAATTACGCCAGTTTTTTATTTTTCTTCTGTGTATAACTATAGATCTAAACGGTGATCAACCCTTTGTTATCCAATGAACAACTTAATCGCCAATAACCCCCTGTGGATAAAGTGCCATTTAGATCCCAGGAAGTCCTTACGAAGATCCCACACACCTAACAAGAAGTGATCCTCCCTAACAGCATGATCATTAGGATCAAAAACGACTTATCCACACGATCGGGCGATCCTAATAGTAGATCCAATAAGAGATCTTCTTAAAAAGATCTTATATATATTTAGGATCTCGGCCTCTGATCATTTGATCACCAAGAGTGATTCTTTCTTGCCTGGAAACGAGGTAGAATATACCCCCTTTGCTTCAAGCAAATTGAATGGCTAATTGATCACCTGAGGTAATTTCATGTTTTACCAGGAAAATTTTGATGTCATCGTAGTTGGTGGCGGTCATGCCGGAACGGAAGCCGCATTGGCAGCAGCACGCATGGGTCAGAAAACCCTGTTGCTGACCCATAATATCGATACCCTGGGTCAAATGTCCTGTAACCCGGCGATTGGCGGGATCGGGAAAGGCCATCTGGTAAAAGAAGTGGATGCTTTGGGTGGTTTAATGGCGCAAGCCATTGATAAAGGTGGAATTCAGTTCCGTACCCTGAATTCATCAAAAGGCCCGGCCGTACGTGCAACCCGTGCTCAGGCAGACCGGGCGCTTTACAAAGCTGCAGTTCGTGAAGCATTGGAAAACCAGCCTAATCTGATGCTGTTCCAGCAGGCGGTTAACGATCTGATCGTCGAGCAGGATCGTGCTGTGGGCGTGGTGACCGAAATGGGTCTGAAATTCCGTGCCCGTAGCGTGGTATTAACCGTAGGCACCTTCCTGGGCGGCAAGATCCACATCGGCCTGGAAAATTACAGCGGCGGCCGCGCCGGCGATCCTCCGTCGATCGCCCTGGCGGATCGTCTCCGTGCCTTGCCTTTCCGTGTCGATCGTCTGAAAACCGGTACACCGCCACGAATCGATGCCCGCACAGTGGATTTCAGCCAGCTGGAAGCCCAACATGGTGATAATCCGACTCCGGTGTTTTCTTTCCTCGGTAAACACTCGGATCATCCACGCCAGATCCCGTGTTTTATTACCCATACCAATGAAAAGACCCATGATGTGATCCGCAATAATCTGGATCGCAGCCCTATGTATTCTGGGGTGATTGAAGGTATTGGCCCACGTTATTGTCCGTCTATCGAAGACAAGGTGATGCGCTTTGCGGACAAAAACAGCCACCAGATTTTCATTGAGCCGGAAGGCCTGACGACACACGAACTGTATCCGAACGGTATCTCCACCAGCCTGCCGTTTGATGTGCAGATGCAAATCGTCCGTTCAATGAAAGGCTTTGAAAATGCCAGTATTATTCGCCCAGGCTACGCCATTGAATACGATTTCTTCGATCCGCGTGATTTGAAACCCACGCTGGAAACCAAATTTATCAGCGGTCTGTTCTTTGCCGGCCAGATCAATGGCACCACAGGTTATGAAGAAGCCGCTGCCCAGGGGCTGCTGGCGGGCATGAATGCCGCTTTGCAGTCACAGGATAAAGAAGGTTGGAGCCCGCGCCGCGATCAGGCTTACCTGGGCGTACTGATTGACGATTTGTCGACCATGGGTACCAAAGAACCGTACCGCATGTTTACCTCGCGTGCTGAGTATCGTTTGTTGCTGCGTGAAGACAACGCCGATATTCGTCTGACCGAGCTGGGTCGCCAGTTTGGTCTGGTGGATGACGAGCGCTGGTCACGTTTTAATGAAAAAATGAACACCATCGAGCAGGAGCGTCAGCGCCTGAAAGACATCTGGATCCACCCGGCTTCTGAGCACGCGGCGACGATCAATGAGATTTTGAAAACCCCGCTGACCCGTGAAGCCAGTGGTGAGGATCTGCTGCGCCGTCCGGAAGTGACCTATGAGCAACTGACGGCTCTGGCTCTGTTTGGCCCGGCCAGCACCGATGCCGAGGCCAGCGAGCAGGTTGAGATCCAGGTTAAATACCAGGGCTATATCGACCGCCAAAGAGAAGAGGTGGAAAAATCTCTGCGTCATGAGCAGAGCAAACTGCCGGCTGATCTGGATTACAAGCAAGTGAAAGGCTTGTCAAATGAAGTGATTGCCAAGCTGAACGACGCAAAACCTGCGACTATCGGCATGGCGTCACGTATCTCAGGCGTAACCCCGGCTGCCATTTCGCTGCTGCTGGTGTACCTGAAAAAACACGGCCTGCTGAAAAAAGGCGACTCGGAGGTGGCAGCGTGAAGGAGCGTCTGGCACAGCTGATTGCAAAAACTGAACTCAAGGTCACAGAACAACAACTTGAGCAACTGGTGGGCTATGTTAGCCTGCTGCACAAGTGGAACAAAGCGTATAATCTGACGTCAGTACGGGACCCCAATGAGATGCTGGTTAAGCACATCATGGACAGCCTGGCCGTCAGTCCTTACCTGTCACAGGGAACGCGGTTTATTGATGTCGGTACCGGGCCTGGTTTGCCGGGTATTCCGCTGGCTATCATGCTGCCCGAGAAGCAATTTACCCTGCTCGACAGTCTGGGTAAGCGAATACGTTTTATCCGTCAGGTTATTCATGAACTGAAGATTGACAATGTCACACCGGTGCAAAGCCGGGTCGAGGCCTTTATCCCAGAACAGGGGTTTGATGCTGTACTAAGCCGGGCATTTGCGTCCATGTCTGATATGGTTAACTGGTGCCGTCATCTGCCTGCTGCGGAAGGTCAGTTTATGGCGCTCAAAGGCCAGGTTACTGAAGAGGAACTGACAGAATTACCAAGCTGGTGTTCTGTGAGTGAGGTCAAATCTTTGCATGTCCCCGACTTGGAGGGGGCGCGTCATTTAGTACTCTTGACGGCAAAGGAATGAATTAACGAGGGTGTTTCGTGGGAAAAGTCATAGCTGTTGCCAACCAAAAAGGTGGTGTGGGTAAAACCACAACCTGTGTCAATTTAGCTGCGTCACTGGCCGCCACCCAGCGTAAAGTGCTGGTGATTGATCTCGACCCGCAAGGGAATGCCACCATGGCCAGCGGTGTCGACAAGTATCAGGTTGATGCCACTGCCTATGAGCTTCTGGTCGAAGAAACCCCGTTTTCAGAAGTCGTGATCACCGAAAATGCCGGTGGATACCATCTGGTGGCCGCCAACGGTGATGTGACTGCTGCAGAAATCAAATTGATGGAAGTGTTTGCCCGCGAAGTGCGGTTACGTACTGCGCTGGAACCGGTACGGGATAAGTACGATTTTATTTTTATCGACTGTCCCCCTTCCCTCAACCTGCTGACCATCAATGCGATGACAGCGGCGGATTCTGTTCTGGTGCCAATGCAGTGCGAATATTTCGCTCTGGAAGGTCTGACGGCCCTGATGGACACCATCAGCAAGCTGGCTGCCGTGGTCAATGCCGATCTCAAGATAGAAGGCTTGCTCCGCACCATGTATGATCCGCGCAACAGGCTGGCGAATGAAGTGTCCCAGCAACTGAAGAAGCATTTTGGTGATAAGGTGTACCGCACCGTGATCCCACGTAATGTGCGTCTGGCCGAAGCCCCGAGTCATGGCTGTCCGGCCATGTACTACGATAAGACCTCCAGCGGTGCCAAGGCCTACCTGGCGCTGGCCGGAGAGATGATTCGTCGTGAGGAAACCGCGCGGGAACCTGCTCAGGTAGAGGCGTAAGCAAGCATGACCATGAATAAACGAGGCCTGGGAAAAGGCCTTGATGCACTGCTGGCCACCAGTTCGGTGGCCCGAGAAAGACAACAGGCCACAGAGGCTGTCAGCAAGGAAGAAACGGTACCGGAAGAAGGCGCGCTGCGCGAACTGCCGGTCAGTCAGCTGCAACCGGGTCAGTATCAGCCACGTCAGGATATGTCAGCAGAAGCGCTGGCGGAACTGACTGATTCTATCCGTGCTCAGGGGGTGATCCAGCCTATAGTGGTTCGCCAACTGGCCCCGCAACAGTATGAAATCATTGCCGGCGAACGTCGCTGGCGGGCGTCTCGCCAGGCAGGCCTGTCTAAGGTTCCCTGTCTGGTCAAAGACGTGGATGATCGTGCCACCGTCGCGATTGCCCTGATTGAAAACATCCAGCGTGAAGATCTCAATGCTATTGAGGAAGCTCAGGCGCTGGAGCGATTGCAGAATGAATTCTCCCTCACCCATCAGCAAATTGCCGAAGCGGTCGGCAAGTCCCGCGCTGCTGTGTCTAACCTGCTGCGTTTAAACCAGCTGGAGCCACAGGTTAAGCGGTTGCTGGCCCAGCGGCAGCTGGAAATGGGTCACGCCCGTGCATTGCTGTCACTGGTTGCTGAACAGCAACTGGAAGCGGCTCACACCGTCGTGGCGAAATCTCTGACGGTAAGGGATACCGAGCGTTTGGTGAAAAAACTGCTCACCCCTGCCCCGGAGGTCGCCCCTGTCTCTGTCGATCCCAAGGTTGAAGCGATGGAAAATCGTCTGAGTGAGCAATTTGGCACTCAGGTTGCGATTAATCAAAGCAAAAGCGGTAAAGGTAAAATAATCATAAATTTTGACGAGCCCCAGAAGTTACAGCAACTTTTGGCAATGTTAAGTTCAGAAGTGTGACCGGATTCTTACTATTTTTGCCGTAAAAATGACCACTGCGTGATCGGGATAATGTGTTATAAATTCTAACTGTTTTTTTATTGTGATTAGATTGCATTCAATCTAATGAACCGTATAATTTTCGCAGTTTTCCCAGCACGACGTATGTGTAGTGGAACGGACTCGAGGAATGAATACATGGTTTCGACGCTAGTCAGGCCGGGACGCCAATTGGCGAAGCGGTTGTTGTTACTACAATCTGGCGTCGTTTTGACAACGGCAATCATGGCAGTGTTTGCTGTCAATGTTGACTGGGGAATCTCTGCACTTATCGGTGGCGGCATCTTTGTGATAGCTAACGCCGCTTTTTCTGTGTGCGCTTTTCTCTTCGGCGGGGCCACTAAGGCCCGTCTGGTAATGGCGTCATTTTACGGCGGAGAAGTGCTGAAAATCCTCATTACAGTCATCTTGTTTTCCCTTGTCTACCTGTATGTCGAGGTGGAACTTGTTCCCCTCAAGCTGACCTATTTGCTGGCTCTGGGTATTAATATCTGTGCGCCGGTTTTATTCATTAACAACAACAAATAGGATGAGTTATGGCTGCGCCAGGTGAAGCGCTTACACCTTCCAGTTACATCACTCACCACCTGACAAACTTATCAACCGATAAGCTGGGTCTGGTGGCCGAGGGAAGTTTCTGGGCGGTACACATCGACAGCCTTTTCTTTTCTGTGTTGACAGGTGCGATCTTTCTGGGATTGTTCCGTCTGGCAGCGAAGAAGGCAACCTCAGGGGTGCCGGGTAAGCTACAGTGTTTTGTGGAAATAATGGTGGAATTCGTTGACAACAGCGTTAAAGAAACCTTTCATGGCCGCAACGCGCTGATAGCTCCGCTAGCTCTGACGATTTTCTGCTGGATTTTCTTGATGAACGTCATGGACCTGGTTCCAATCGACTTCATTCCGTATCCGGCGGAGCATTGGCTTGGTATTCCTTATATGAAGGTAGTACCGTCAGCTGATGTTAACATCACCATGGCAATGGCGCTGGGTGTCTTTGCATTGATGATCTACTACAGCATCAAGATCAAAGGCCTGGGCGGTTTTGCCAAAGAACTGGCACTGCACCCGTTCAATCACCCGGTTATGATTCCGTTCAACCTGCTACTGGAAGTAGTTTCGCTGCTGGCGAAGCCTATTTCTCTCGGCATGCGTCTGTTCGGTAACATGTTCGCCGGTGAGGTGGTGTTTATTCTTATCGCGGCGCTGATGCCGTGGTGGGCACAATGGCTGGGCTCGGTTCCGTGGGCAATTTTCCACATCCTGGTCATTACGATTCAATCTTTCGTCTTTATGATGCTGACTATCGTGTACCTGTCTCAGGCTCACGAAGACAATCATTAATACGTAAACAATTTTATTTTTTATTTACTGGCATTTAGGCCGACAACAATAAACTGGAGATAGTGATGGAAACTTTACTAAGCTTTTCTGCAATTGCCGTGGGCATCATTGTAGGTCTTGCTGCCCTGGGTACTGCGATTGGTTTCGCCCTGCTGGGTGGTAAGTTCCTTGAAGGCGCTGCTCGCCAACCTGAAATGGCTCCTATGCTGCAAGTTAAGATGTTCATCATCGCAGGCCTGCTGGATGCGGTTCCAATGATCGGTATCGTTATCGCTCTGCTATTCACATTCGCTAACCCATTCGTTGGACAGCTGGCTGGTTAATCCACGAACGTAACGGACCCATAGCTACCCTGTTTAAGGAGATGCCGTTGTGAATATGAATGCAACATTACTGGGTCAGGCTATCGCGTTTTTCCTGTTTGTGGTCTTCTGCATGAAATATGTATGGCCACCAATTATGGAAGCGATTGAAGAGCGTCAGAAAAAAATTGCTGACGGTTTGGCAGCAGCGGATCGCGCTGCCAAAGATCTCAACCTGGCGCAGTCAAATGCTTCTGATCAACTGAAAGAAGCAAAACGTACTGCAACTGAACTGATTGAGCAAGCTAACAAGCGTAAAGCTCAAATCATCGAAGAGGCCAAAGCGGAAGCGACGGCCGAGCGTGAAAAAATTCTGACTCAAGGTCGTGCTGAAATTGATGCAGAACGTAATCGCGCGCGCGATGACCTAAGAAAACAAGTTGCAACTCTGGCTGTGATTGGTGCTGAGAAAATCATTGGGCGTACTATCGATAAAGACGCTCATGCTGATGTTCTTAACAAAGTCACTGCAGAACTGTAATAGAAGGGGCAAGCACCATGTCGGAAATGACTACTATCGCACGCCCCTACGCTAAAGCAGCCTTTGATTATGCGGTTGAGAAAGGTGAGCTGGCCCAGTGGTCAGAAATGCTCACCTTTGCTTCGGAAGTCGCTAAAAACGATACCATTCTGGATGTACTGGATGGTGGTTTTGCGGCAGACAAACTGACGGAAATCTTTCTGTCAGTGTGCGGCGAGCAACTCAACGACGCCGGCCAGAACCTGATTAAGGTCATGGCCGAAAACGGACGCCTGAAAATTCTTCCTGAAGTCTGTACTCAGTTCCTGTTCTTGAAAGATGAACTGGAAAAAACCATCGAAGCCAGTGTGATCTCTGCGATCACCCTGGACGAAGGTCAAATGAGTGCAATCATCAGTAAGCTGGAACAGCGTCTGGCGCGCAAGGTTAAGCTGAACTGCAGTGTAGACGAGACCCTGATTGCCGGGGTTGTAATTAGAGCCGGAGACTTAGTCATCGATCAGTCAGTACGAGGCAAGCTTGCCCGTCTGAACGATACTTTGCAGTCTTGATTTGGGGAATTGGAGCATGCAACTTAATTCCACGGAAATTAGCGCACTGATCAAGCAACGGATTGAAAATTTCAATGTTGCCAGTGAAGCGCGTAACGAAGGCACCATCGTTTCTGTAAGCGACGGTATCATTCGTATCCACGGCCTTGCAGATGTCATGCAAGGTGAAATGATTGAACTACCAGGCGGCCTGTACGCACTGGCACTGAACCTTGAGCGTGACTCGGTAGGTGCTGTTGTAATGGGTCCATATGCCAGCCTTCAGGAAGGCATGAAAGTGACCGCAACCGGTCGTATCCTGGAAGTGCCTGTCGGCCCTGCCCTGCTGGGTCGTGTTGTCAACACTCTGGGTGAGCCGATTGATGGTAAAGGTCCGATTGAGACCGATACTTTCTCTCCGGTAGAAGTGATCGCACCGGGTGTAATCGACCGTAAATCTGTTGACCAGCCTGTTCAGACTGGTTACAAGGCGGTTGACTCAATGATTCCAATCGGCCGTGGCCAGCGTGAGCTGATCATCGGTGACCGTCAGATTGGTAAAACTGCTCTGGCGATCGATGCCATCATCAACCAGAAAAATTCTGGTATTTACTCTATCTATGTCGCTATCGGCCAGAAAGCGTCCACTATCGCCAACGTGGTACGTAAACTGGAAGAGCACGGTGCACTGAAGAACACTATCGTTGTAGTGGCGTCTGCTTCTGAAGCGGCAGCACTGCAATACCTGGCACCATACTCTGGTTGTGCTATGGGTGAATACTTCCGTGACCGCGGTGAAGATGCACTGATCGTATACGATGACCTGTCTAAGCAGGCTGTTGCTTACCGTCAGATCTCTCTGCTGCTGCGCCGTCCACCAGGCCGTGAAGCCTTCCCTGGTGATGTTTTCTACCTCCACTCCCGTCTGCTGGAGCGTGCTGCTCGTGTTAGCGAAGAGTACGTAGAAAAGTTCACTAACGGTGAAGTGAAAGGTAAGACTGGTTCTTTGACTGCTCTGCCAATCATCGAAACTCAGGCGGGTGACGTATCTGCGTTCGTACCGACTAACGTTATTTCGATCACCGATGGTCAGATCTTCCTGCAAACAGAACTGTTCAACTCTGGTATTCGTCCAGCGGTTGACCCAGGTATCTCTGTATCGCGTGTAGGTGGTGCTGCTCAGACCAAGATCATCAAGAAACTGTCTGGTGGTATCCGTACTGCACTGGCTCAGTATCGTGAACTGGCGGCCTTTGCCCAGTTCTCCTCTGATCTGGACGACGCGACTAAGCGTCAGCTGGACCACGGTCAGAAAGTAACTGAACTGATGAAGCAGAAGCAGTACTCGCCAATGTCTGTTTTCGAGCAGGCGCTGGTGATTTTCTCTGCTGAGAAAGGTTACCTGAAAGATGTTGAGCTGACTAAGCTGGCAGATTTCGAAGCTGCGTTACTGTCTTACGCCAAGAGTCAATTTGCTGAGCTGGTAGCTCAAATTGATGAAACGGGTGCGTGGAACAATGAAATTGAAGCCCAGTTCGTGAAACTGGTTGAAGATTTCAAAGCGACCCAGACTTGGTAATTGGTTGGTGATCGCATGCGATCACCAGCTCAAGGAGAGTAACGATGGCCGGCGCAAAAGAGATACGTAACAAGATCGGTAGTGTTAAAAACACTCAGAAGATCACTAAAGCGATGGAGATGGTTGCTGCGTCTAAAATGCGTAAATCGCAAGACGCTATGGAATCATCACGTCCATACGCACAAACAATGCGCAAAGTGATCGGTCATATCGCCCTTGGTAGCCTCGAATATAAGCATCCTTATTTAGAGGAGCGTGAGGCCAAGCGCGTAGGTTACATCATTGTTTCAACTGACCGTGGTCTGTGTGGCGGTTTGAACGTGAATCTGTTCAAACAAGCTATCGCAGGGATGAAGTCATGGTCAGATCAGGGAGCAGAGGTTGAACTGGCGCTGATTGGTGCTAAAGCCACTGCTTTCTTTAACAGCTACGGTGGCCGTGTTGCGGCTCAGGTAACAGGTTTAGGCGATAAGCCTTCTGTTGATGAGCTGATCGGTACCGTAGGTGTGATGCTGAAGAAATATGATGAGGGCCAACTGGACCGTTTGTATCTGGTGTACAACAAGTTTGTCAACACCATGGTTCAAGAGCCAGTGATCGATCAATTGCTGCCTTTGCCTAAGTCAGAAGACGAAGAAATGAAACGTAACCATGCTTGGGACTACATTTATGAGCCTGAGCCTAAACCTCTGCTGGATACCTTGCTGGTTCGCTATGTCGAATCTCAGGTCTATCAGGGTGTGGTCGAAAACCTTGCCTGTGAGCAAGCGGCCCGAATGGTTGCGATGAAAGCGGCAACGGATAACGCAGGTGATCTGATTGACGAACTGCAACTTGTGTACAACAAAGCCCGTCAGGCTGCGATTACACAAGAGCTGTCGGAAATCGTCTCCGGTGCTTCCGCTGTTTAAGGCAAAGAATTAATAAGTTTAGAGGATTAACGATGGCTACAGGTAAGATCGTACAGATCATCGGTGCGGTAGTCGACGTAGAGTTTCCACAGGACTCTGTACCACAGGTATATGATGCCCTACACGTTGATGCCAAAGAAAAAGGTACGCTTGTACTGGAAGTTCAGCAGCAGCTGGGTGGCGGCGTAGTTCGTGGTATCGCCATGGGTAGTTCTGATGGTATGCGTCGTGGTCTGACTGTTGAAAATACAGGCCGACCAATTGAAGTACCGGTAGGTACAGCGACTCTGGGACGTATCATGAACGTTCTGGGTCAACCTATTGACGAATGTGGTGAGATCGGTGAACAAGAGCGTTACGCTATTCACCGTGCAGCACCAAGCTATGAAGAGCAGTCTAACGCGGTTGAACTGCTGGAAACCGGCGTAAAAGTTATCGACCTGGTTTGCCCATTCGCTAAGGGTGGTAAAATCGGCCTGTTCGGTGGTGCTGGTGTAGGTAAGACCGTTAACATGATGGAACTTATCAACAACATCGCCCTGAAACACTCAGGTCTGTCGGTATTTGCCGGTGTAGGTGAGCGTACCCGTGAAGGTAATGACTTCTACTACGAGATGCAGGAAGCCGGGGTTGTAAACCTGGAAAATCCAGCTGAATCAAAAGTAGCAATGGTTTACGGTCAGATGAACGAGCCACCGGGTAACCGTCTGCGCGTTGCTCTGACTGGCCTGACTATGGCTGAAAAGTTCCGTGATGAAGGCCGTGACGTACTGCTGTTCATCGATAACATCTATCGTTATACCCTGGCCGGTACTGAAGTATCAGCACTGCTGGGTCGTATGCCATCTGCAGTAGGTTATCAGCCTACGCTGGCAGAGGAGATGGGTGTACTTCAGGAGCGTATCACGTCGACTAAGACGGGTTCTATCACTTCTGTTCAGGCCGTTTACGTTCCTGCGGATGACTTGACTGACCCATCACCAGCGACCACGTTCGCCCACTTGGATGCGACGGTTGTACTGTCTCGTCAGATCGCTTCTCTGGGTCTGTACCCAGCGATCGACCCACTGGATTCTACATCACGTATGCTGGATCCTCTGGTTGTTGGTCAGGAGCACTATGACATTGCACGTGGTGTACAAAGCACCCTGCAGCGTTATAAAGAACTGAAAGACATCATCGCCATTCTGGGTATGGACGAGCTGTCTGAAGACGACAAGCAAACTGTTGCCCGCGCACGTAAGATTGAGCGTTTCCTTACTCAGCCTTACCACGTAGCACAGGTCTTCACTGGCGACCCTGGTATCTATGTTCCTCTGAAAGATACTCTGCGCAGCTTCAAAGGCCTGCTGGCTGGCGAATACGATGATATTCCAGAGCAGGCATTCATGTACTGCGGCGCGATCGAAGACGCACTGGAAAACGCGAAGAAGCTGTAAGCTGAACAGGAGGCGATATGGCAGCGATAACTTTCCATCTGGACGTAGTAAGCGCAGAAAAGAGTCTTTTCTCTGGTCGTGCTGAAAATATCCAGGTGACCGGTAGCGAAGGTGAACTGGGTATTCACGCAGGCCACACCCCGCTGCTGACCGCTATCACGCCAGGAATGGTTCGGATCGTTAAACAACACGGTGGTGAGGAAGTCATTTACCTCTCCGGCGGTATGCTGGAAGTGCAGCCAGGTGCAGTCACTGTACTGGCTGATACTGCAATCCGTGGTGTTGATCTGGACGCAGCCAAGGCTGAAGAAGCGAAACGTCAGGCTGAGGAGCGTATCCACAGTCAGCATGGCGACATCGACTTCGCCCAAGCGGCCAGTGACCTGGCTAAAGCAATCGCCCAGCTTCGAGTGATCGAGCTGACAAGGCGTAAGCGTTAATCAGGTATCTGTGCAAAAAAGCGGCCTTAGGGTCGCTTTTTTTTTTTGCCTGCAGGCAGTTGCCCGGCTCCCGGTTGGCAGTGAAATGTCTTGGATGAGTTCACAAAGCCGTGGTTTGTCAGTGTATGCTGTGTCAATAATGATCGACAAAGACTTATATCGGATGCAGCGAGCCGATACAATGCATCCAGATATCCACCACATTGATAAGAAGGGACACTGATTCATGAGCTTCAGCGCTGTGATCCTGGCCGCGGGTAAAGGTACCCGCATGTATTCTGCTCTGCCTAAAGTTTTGCATACTCTGGCAGGTAAGCCGATGGTAAAACACGTAATCGATACCTGTAGCGATTTGGGTGCCGCGAATATTCATCTGGTGTATGGCCATGGCGGCGATCTGATGCAGGCGCGTCTGGCGGAAGAATCCGTGAACTGGGTACTTCAGGCTGAGCAGCTTGGTACCGGTCATGCTGTGAATCAGGCATCGGGTGATTTTGGTGATGATGAGCAGGTACTGATTCTCTATGGCGATGTGCCACTGATCAGTGGTGAGACGCTGGAAAAATTACTGGATGCACAGCCAGAAGGCGGCATTGGTCTGCTGACTGTAGTGCTGGATGATCCAACCGGTTATGGCCGCATCGTGCGCGAAGATGATGCTGTCGTCGCCATCGTAGAGCAAAAAGACGCCACGCAGGCACAACAGCAAATTTGTGAGATCAACACAGGTGTAATGGTCGCCAATGGCGGTGATCTCAAGCGCTGGCTGAGCCAGCTGAAAAACGACAATGCGCAGGGTGAATATTATCTGACTGACGTGATTGCCATGGCCCATGCTGAAGGCCGTCATATCCAGGCGGTCCACCCGGCCTTAGCGGTCGAAGTGGAAGGCGTTAACAACCGCCTGCAACTGGCGCGTCTGGAACGTGCTTACCAGAGCCTTCAGGCTGAGCGTTTGCTGGTACAGGGCGTAATGCTGCGTGATCCGGCTCGTTTTGACTTGCGCGGTACCCTGCAATGCGGCCAGGATGTCGAAATTGATGTCAATGTCATCATTGAAGGCCATGTCACCCTGGGTGACAATGTGGTGATCGGTGCGGGTTCGGTGCTGATTGACTGCGAAATCGATGATAATACTCTGGTGCGCCCTTACAGCATTATTGAAGGGGCGACGGTCGGTGAAGACTGTACTGTGGGGCCGTTTACCCGCCTGCGCCCGGGCGCTGAGCTGGTGGGTGATTCCCATGTCGGTAACTTTGTCGAAATGAAGCAGTCCCGTCTCGGTAAAGGCTCTAAGGCCAGCCACCTGACATACCTGGGCGATGCGCAAATCGGTGATCGGGTCAATATCGGCGCCGGAACCATTACCTGCAATTATGACGGTGCGAATAAGTTCCGGACTGAAATCGAAGACGATGTTTTTGTCGGTTCAGACACGCAGCTGATCGCCCCGGTGAAAATTGGTAAGGGTGCCACTATCGGAGCCGGCGCCACCATTAACCGCGATGTGGGTGACGGTGAGTTAGTAATCACTCGTGCCCCGGCCCGGACAATAAAAGGCTGGAAGCGACCGGAAAAGCAAAAATAACCCGGAACGGCTAACAGACAGGCAGCGCTCAGGCGCTGCTTTTTTTTGCCGTAAACTCAGCTTGCCGCACAGCTTATTGGCTGCCATCTTGGTATTTTCTTGATCTTACTTCTTTTGGTTTGCTATATTTGGTTTCAGTTCGAAACTTAAATAATAAGTAAAACTTACATGTCGAAACGAAACACCCAGCAGAGACGCCATGCCATTGTCGCTCTGGTCAATGAACAGGGCGAGGTCAGTGTCGATGCGCTGGCCCAGCAATTTGCCACCTCCGAAGTGACTATCCGTAAAGATCTTGCTGCGCTGGAAAAAGCCGGTCTGCTGTTGCGCCGCTATGGCGGGGCGATTGCCATGCCCTCAGAGATTGTGGCGGCGGGTCATGAACCGGAAGTTTCGATTCGAAAGCAAGCGATCGCTCAGGCTGCCGCGGCCCGTATCCGCGATCATAACCGCATTATCATAGACAGCGGCAGTACCACGGCCGCTCTGATTGGCCTGCTGGGTGACAAGCAGGGCCTGATAGTGATGACTAACTCACTCAATGTCGCTAATGCCCTCAATGAGCTGGAAAACGAGCCGACCCTGCTGATGACGGGGGGCACCTGGGATCCGCATTCCGAAGCGTTTCAGGGCCAGGTCGCCGAGTCTGTGCTGCGTTCCTATGATTTTGACCAGCTGTTTATTGGTGCCGACGGCATTGATATCACTCGCGGTACCACTACTTTCAACGAACTGATCGGCCTGAGCCGGGTGATGGCAGAAGTCTCACGGGAAGTGGTGGTGATGGTCGAATCCAGCAAAATCGGACGCAAAATCCCGAATCTTGAACTGCCGTGGAACAGCATCAGCACCCTGATCACCGATCAAGGTCTGGATCCGGTTGCCAGGGCAGAAATCGAACAGCAAGGGGTGCAGGTGATCTGCGCCGCCGTCAAAGTATAAATCTTAATTTTTTCAGGAGTATTTTCTATGTGTGGAATCGTCGGGGCGGTAGCCCAACGCGATGTGGCTGGTATTCTGATTGAAGGTTTGCGCCGGCTGGAATACCGGGGTTACGACTCTGCCGGTGTGGCTGTGGTGGACAGCGACAATGCCCTGCAGCGAGTTCGCCGTCTGGGTAAGGTGCAGGAGCTGGCTGACGCCGTAGCCACCAACCCGCTGTCCGGCGGCACTGGTATTGCCCATACGCGCTGGGCGACCCACGGTGAACCTTCCGAAACCAATGCTCACCCCCATGTGTCCGGCGAGCACATCGCGATTGTTCATAACGGCATTATCGAGAATCACGAATCGCTTCGTACTGTGCTCACCGAACGCGGCTATACCTTCGTTTCTCAGACAGATACCGAAGTGATTGCTCACTTGGTGGACTGGGAACTGCGCAGCGCCGACAGCCTGCTGCAAGCGGTGCAGAAGACAGTGTCTCAGCTGGAAGGTGCCTACGGCACTGTGGTGATGGACAGCCGTGATCCGAACCGGATTGTGGTGGCCCGCTCCGGCAGCCCGCTGGTGATCGGCTATGGCGTTGATGAGCATTTTGTTGCCTCAGATCAGCTGGCCCTGCTGCCGGTGACCCGCCGTTTTGCGTTCCTGGAAGAAGGGGATGTTGCGGAAGTGACCCGTTTTGAAGTGAACATCTTCGATAAACAGGGTGAGCCGGTTGAGCGCGAGATCAAAGAATCGGAAGTGTCGCACGATGCCGGTGACAAAGGTCAGTACCGTCATTACATGCTGAAAGAAATCTATGAACAGCCGGTAGCGCTGCAACGTACCATGGAAGGCCGGCTGGCGAATGGTAAAGTGCTGGCATCAGCCTTTGGCGATAACGCCGAAGCCCTGCTGCAGAAAGTGAAACATGTTCAGATCATTGCGTGCGGAACCAGTTATCACGCCGGTCTGGTGGCGCGTTACTGGCTGGAGCAATGGGCGGGTGTATCCTGTAATGTCGAGATTGCCTCTGAGTTCCGTTACCGCAAATCACATGTGTATGAGAACAGTCTGCTGGTCACCCTGTCTCAGTCTGGTGAAACTGCCGATACCCTGGCCGCGCTGCGTCTGGCCAAGGAAATGGGTTACATGGCCAGCCTGACCATCTGCAACGTGCCTGGCTCGTCGCTGGTGCGTGAATCCGACCTGGCCTACATGATGAAAGCCGGGGCGGAAATCGGTGTGGCGTCCACCAAAGCCTTTACCGTGCAGCTGGCCGGCTTGCTGATGCTGGTGGCGGCGATTGGCCGCGGTAAAACCATCGATGATGCGCTGGAAGCCAAGCTGGTGGCGGCACTGCAAAGTCTGCCGGCCAAAATTGAGCAGACGCTGGCGATGGCGGACGACATTGAAGCCCTGGCAGAAGATTTCGCCGACAAGCACCACGCCCTGTTCCTGGGCCGCGGCGAGCAGTCTCCGATTGCCATGGAAGGTGCGCTCAAGCTGAAAGAGATCTCTTATATCCATGCTGAAGCCTATGCTGCGGGTGAGCTGAAACACGGCCCGCTGGCCCTGATTGATGCCGACATGCCTGTGATAGTGGTGGCGCCGAACAACGAGCTGCTGGAAAAACTGAAGTCGAATGTCGAAGAAGTGCGTGCCCGTGGCGGCCTGATGTATGTGTTTGCCGATGTGAATGCCCACTTCGCTAGTGACGACACTATGACAGTGCTGAACGTACCGCATTGCGACGAGTTCATTGCCCCTATCCTCTACACCTTGCCGCTGCAGTTACTGTCGTACTATGTGGCGCTGATCAAAGGCACGGATGTTGACCAGCCGCGCAACCTTGCCAAATCGGTGACAGTAGAATAAGACACGGCTGTCTTAGCCCTGAGATAAAGGCGTCAATTGTGGCGCCTTTGTTCGTTTTACCCTTCGCCCCTACTCCCAGCGTCTATGATTTAGTACAGAAGTGACGTTTTTTGTTTGCGAAATCAGATGCTTTGGTTGAATTCTTCCTGTTTTGCGTTGCGCTTTGCAATCCCGAAATGTCGCCTTCTATAACATATTGATATTTTTATAAAAATAATAACACCTGAGTTGGCTGATTTTATGCTGGCCTGTTTGGTCGGAACATATTGCAGTGGTGGAGGTATTGATGACAGATCCTAAAGCGAAGATCGCCTCGCGGATCAAGGAAGCGCGAGAGTGGAAAGGCCTGACTCAGGTACATATGGCTCAGCAACTGGGGGTCGCCCGGCAAACTTATCTGGACCTGGAGACAGGAAAAACCGAGCCTAAAGTGCGTTTGCTGTCGGCGATTTCAGAAATCACTGAGCGGCCGCTGACCTGGTTCGTGTACGGGGATGAAGGATTGGAAATTCTGGAAAGCGAATATAAAGAAGAAATTGACCGCTTGCTCCAGTATTTCAGTCGTCTGCCCCATTCGGCCCGGAATGTGATTTTGCAGCAGAGTATCAATCTGGCCGGTTTCATGGCGGAATACACCCGGGCGCTGACCCAGAAAGATAAATCCTGACGGGAGCGATAAGGGTAGTGAAAAGGATAAAGGTGAAAGAAAACAGCCCCGTTTATTCGGGGCTGTGTTTTTTGGCCGGTTTACTGATCTATTTGCTTACTGGGCGAGGAAGAACTGGTAGGCCGGATTGCCGGTCTCGTCTTTCCATTGGTAACCCAGTTCACGCAGATGGCTGGTGAAGGACAGCAGGTCATGATCTTCGAGTTCAATTCCGCATAGCACACGACCGTAGTCGGCACCGTGGTTACGGTAGTTGAACAGGCTGATGTTCCAGTGGGTACCTAATGTGGTCAGGAATTTCAGCAATGCCCCCGGATATTCCGGAAACTCAAAGCTGTACAGGCGCTCCTGCAGCGGCTTGGACGGGCGGCCGCCAATCATGTAGCGCACATGCACCTTGGCCATTTCATCATCAGACAGATCCACCACAGGATAGCCGCCTTTTCGCAGATCGGTAATGATGCTTTCCAGCTCTTCCTGCCCCTGCAGCAAACGGACACCGACAAAGACATTGGCCAGTGTGTCGTCGTTGTAGCGATAGTTGAACTCAGTGACTGCCCTGCCGCCCAGCAGGTGACAGAAATCGAGAAACGCGCCCGGCCGTTCCGGCACAGTGACGGCCAGCAGACCCTCACGCTTTTCACCCAGTTCGCAACGTTCAGACACATAGCGCAAGCCGTGAAAGTTCAGGTTGGCACCCGACAAAATCGAAGCCAGCTGCTGACCTTGCAGCTGATGCTGCTCGCTGTATTTCTTCAGACCGGCCAGCGACAGTGCCCCTGACGGCTCGGCGATCGCGCGGGTATCTTCAAAAATGTCTTTTACGGCGGCGCAGATTTCGTCACTGCTGACCGTAATCACATCATCGAGATACTGCTGGCACAGCCGGAAGGTCTCGTCGCCGATCCGCTTCACCGCCACCCCGTCGGCAAACTGGCCAACCTGATCCAGAGTAACCGGCTCACCGGCATCCAGTGCGGCACGCAGGCAGGCGGAATCCTCGGCTTCAACACCTATTACCTTGATTTCCGGCATCAGTTGTTTGAGCAGTACCGACACCCCGGCGGCCAGACCGCCGCCGCCGACAGGCACGAACACATAGTTGAGATGGCCGTTTTGCTGGACCAGCTCAATGCCGATTGTGCCCTGCCCGGCAATCACCGCCGGGTGGTCGAACGGAGGAATAAAGGTGAATTGGTGCTTCTCAGCCAGTTCAATCGCGTACGTTTTGGCTTCATCAAAGTTGCTGCCATGCAGCACCACTTCGCCACCGAAGCTTTTGACCGCTTCTACTTTGATATCCGGGGTGGTGCGCGGCATGACAATCACAGCTTTGACGTCCAGCTGGCGGGCTGACAATGCCAGACCCTGTGCATGATTGCCCGCTGACGCGGCAATCACACCTGCCTGGCGTTGTGCTGCGGTCAGCTGAGACATCATGTTGTAGGCACCACGAAGTTTGAATGAGTGCACTGGCTGGCGGTCTTCGCGCTTGATCTGGATACGGTTACCCAAACGCTGGGATAACCTTTCCATGTCCTGAAGCGGGGTGACCTGCGCCACCTCGTATACGGGGGCGCGCAGTGTTTCCCTTAAATAGTCAGCGCCGCTGAGAAACTCAGCAGCTCTGGCCTGTGTCACCTCACTCATCATACTTACCCTTCCAGTTTGGATTTATCGCGGACCGCGCCTTTATCGGCACTGGTCGCCAGGTTGGCGTAGGCACGCAGGGCAAAAGAGACGCTGCGCTGACGGTCGACCGGTTTCCAGCCGCGTTGATCGGCGGCGGCACGGCGCTGTGCCAGGGTGGCATCGTCCACATTCAGCTCAATACCGCGGTTAGGGATGTCGATAGTGATCAGATCGCCGTTTTCAATCAGGCCTATGGTGCCGCCATTGGCTGCTTCCGGTGACACGTGGCCGATAGACAGGCCGCTGGTACCGCCGGAGAAACGGCCGTCAGTGATCAGGGCGCACTCTTTACCCAGCCCCATTGATTTGAGGTAAGTGGTCGGATACAGCATTTCCTGCATGCCCGGGCCGCCTTTAGGGCCTTCATAACGAATCACCACCACATCACCGGCTTTGACCTTGCCGCCGAGTATGCCTTCAACCGCGGTTTCCTGGCTCTCGAACACCACGGCCGGGCCTTTGAAGGTCAGGCAGCTTTCATCGACGCCTGCGGTTTTCACGATACAGCCGTCGACCGCCATGTTGCCCGACAGCACGGCCAATCCGCCATCCTGACTGAAAGCGTGGGCTTTGTTGCGGATACAGCCGTTCTCGCGATCGTCATCCAAAGTGTCCCAGCGGCAGTCCTGTGAGAAGGCCTGAGTGGTACGGATACCGGCCGGACCGGCGCGGAAGAAGGAAGCGACCTCTTCTGAATCGGTTTGTTTGATGTCGTAGCGGGCCAGGGCTTCTGACAGCGTCATGCCCAGCACGTTGGGAACGTCTGAATGCAGCAGGCCGGCACGGTCCAGCTCACCGAGAATGCCGTACACGCCCCCGGCACGGTGGACATCTTCCATGTGGTATTTCTGCGTCGACGGCGCCACTTTACACAGGTGAGGCACCCGGCGCGACATGCGATCGATGTCTTCCATGGTGAAGTCGATCTCGCCTTCCTGCGCCGCCGCCAGCAGGTGGAGCACGGTATTGGTGGAGCCGCCCATGGCAATATCCAGCGCCATGGCATTTTCGAAGGCTTTCTTGCTGGCAATGTTGCGCGGCAACACGCTGTCGTCGTCCTGCTCATAATAACGCTTGGTCAGACCGACAATGCGCTGACCGGCGGTGATGAACAGCTCTTTACGATCGGCATGGGTGGCCAGACATGAACCGTTACCCGGCTGACTCAGGCCAAGGGCTTCGGTCAGGCAGTTCATCGAGTTGGCGGTGAACATGCCTGAGCAGGATCCGCAGGTCGGGCAGGCTGAACGCTCGATCTGCTCGCTTTGCTCGTCAGAGACTTTCGGATCGGCGCCCTGGATCATGGCATCGACCAGATCCAGTTTCAGGATCTGATCAGAGAGTTTGGTCTTACCGGCTTCCATCGGGCCGCCTGAGACGAAGATCACCGGAATATTGAGGCGCATGGACGCCATCAGCATGCCCGGGGTGATCTTATCGCAGTTGGAGATACAGACCATGGCGTCGGCACAGTGGGCATTGACCATGTATTCGACCGAGTCGGCAATCAGCTCGCGCGACGGCAGGGAATACAGCATGCCGCCGTGACCCATGGCAATTCCGTCATCAACGGCAATGGTGTTGAATTCTTTGGCAATCCCACCGGCTTTTTCAATTTCAGCGGCAACCAGCTGACCCAGATCTTTCAGGTGAACATGACCTGGTACGAACTGGGTGAAGGAGTTAACGACAGCGATGATAGGTTTGCCAAAATCTTCATCTTTGACGCCGGTGGCACGCCACAGGGCGCGGGCACCCGCCATATTACGGCCGTGGGTGGTGGTGGCTGAACGGTACTTAGGCATAACGTGAAATTCCTTTTTTGGCCGCCGGTGCCGTAAAGCACCAGCGGGGACATTACTTCTCTTGCTTATAAGTGTGGCTTATTTTGCCGGATATACAGGATCCAGCCAGCCCCACTTGTCTTCAGTCTGGCCGTTGAACAGGCCAAAGAAAGCCGCTTGAATCTTTTCGGTGATCGGGCCGCGTTTGCCTTCGCCGACTGTGATCTGATCAACGCTGCGTACCGGGACGATTTCCGCCGCGGTACCTGTCATGAAGACTTCATCGGCCAGATACAGCGCCTCGCGGGCGATGTTTTCTTCGCGGATCTCATAACCCATGTCTTTGGCCAGCGTCACTATGGCATCGCGGGTAATGCCCGGCAGAATGGCGCTGGTGGCCGGTGGGGTAGAAATCACCCCGTTGCGGATCACAAAGATGTTTTCACCGGCCCCTTCAGAGAGGTAGCCGCGCACATCCAGCGCAATGCCTTCGGCATAACCGTGACGACGGGCTTCACCACCGACTAACAGCGAAGACAAGTAGTTACCGCCCGCTTTGGCAGCAGTCGGAATGGTATTCGGCGCGGCGCGGTTCCAGCTCGACACCATGGCGTCGACCCCGTTGGCCAGTGCTTCTTCGCCCAGGTAAGAGCCCCAGGAGAACGCGGCGATGATCAGATCCATTTCCGTGCCGTTCGGCGGACAGACACCCAGACCCACGTTAGGCACATAGCCCAGCGGACGGATATAGGCAGAATTGAGTTTGTTGGCGCGCAGGGTTTCGCGGCAGGCTTCCATCAGCTCATCAACAGTGTATGGGATCGGGAAGCGGTAGATCTTGGCAGAATCTTTCAGTCGGGCCATGTGCTCACGGTGACGGAAGACCACAGGTCCGTTTGGCGTTTCGTAGCAGCGAATGCCTTCGAACACGGAAGTACCGTAGTGCATCGCGTGAGTCAGTACGTGTACTTTCGCGTCTGCCCAAGGCACCATGTCGCCATTAAACCAAATGTAATCTGCTGTGTTTGCCATTGTGTAATCCTTTCGTTATGCGCTGATTTGTTGTTTTTGTTGTTGCTCTAAAATGGTGACGCCGTTGACATCCCACAGTTTGTCCAGCTGGTGATAGAGGGCACTGATGGGACGCTCGCTGTCTACCGTGACTTCAATGTCGACGGACTGACAATCTTCACTATGCGCCATTGAAAACTGTTTTACCATGAATCCGCGGTGGCGTGTGATTCTTAGAACACGTTCCAGTAATTCCGGACGGCTGGTGGCTTGGATAGTCAGGGTGTGCTGGGTCATACAGGTTCCTCCATCATGTCGTGGTTGGCACCACCGGGTGGAACCAGCGGCCAGACGTTATCAGCTTCAGAAATGGCAACGTGCAGCAGGTAGGCTGTCTCGCTGGCCAGCAGGGTATCCAGCGCAGGACCGACCTGATCTTTGCGCGTAATGGTCTGGCCCGGGATGCCGAAGGCACTGGCCAGGGTGACGAAATCCGGGTTATCGGACAGGTTGGTTTCGCTGTAGCGGCCATCAAAGAACAGCTCCTGCCACTGGCGCACCATGCCAAGACGCTGGTTATCCAATAGCACAATCTTTACCGGCAGGCCGAGACGGCGAATGGTGCCCAGCTCCTGCACATTCATCATGAAAGAGCCGTCGCCCGAGACCAGGACAGACTGATCGTCCGGACGGGACAGCTTGGCACCGATAGCGGCCGGCAGGCCGAAGCCCATAGTGCCCAGCCCGGCCGAGGTCAGCAGATTCTGCGGTTGTCTGTGGTTCATATGCTGGGCCACCCACATCTGGTGCTGGCCGACATCTGTGCTGATGACAGTGTTGTCATCCATTTTGTCTGACAGTTGTTTCAGCAGCAGCGGCGCGAAAATACGCTCGCCCGGATGGTCATAACGCCAGCCGTTGTCTGCCATCAGGCGGGTAACGTGTTGTTGCCAGGGCGCCAGCGCCATCGGACGGGCCAGTTGCGGCAGCACCTCATTGATATCGCAGCGCAAAGCGGCATGGGCCTGACGCAGCTTGCCCAGCTCGGCGGTATCGATATCCAGATGGACCACTTTGGCATGAGGCGCGAAGGTATCCAGTTTGCCGGTCACCCTGTCGTCGAAACGGGCACCGACCGCAATCAGCAAATCGGCTTCCTGTACCGCCAGGTTGGCGGCTTTGGTGCCGTGCATCCCCAGCATGCCCAGGTGGTACGGGTAGTTTTTCTCAACACAGCCCAGCCCTTTCAGGGTCGACACTGCCGGCATGTGCGTGATGTCGAGAAACGCGCGCACACTGGCGACGGCATCTGCCAGCTGTACACCGCCACCGACATAAAGAATAGGACGCTGGCTGTCGGCAATAAGCTGCTGAGCCAGAGCAAACTGTGCAGGGTCGGTTTCGGGTAACGCAGGTAATTCATGCAGTGGGGCAAGCGGGTGTTCGATGGCGGCGACTTGTACGTCTTTGGCGATATCCACCAGCACAGGGCCAGGGCGGCCGCTCAGTGCCACTTCAAAGGCCTCGCTCAGTACGGCGGGCAGTTCTGCCGGGTCTGTTACCAGAAAACTGTGCTTGGTGCACGACAGTGACATCCCCAGGACATCGACTTCCTGAAACGCGTCAGTGCCTATCATAGGGCTGGCGACCTGACCTGTGATAGCCACTAACGGGATGGAATCCAGCATGGCGTCGGCCAGTCCGGTGATCAGATTGGTGGCACCCGGCCCTGAGGTGGCCAGGCAAACCCCTATCCCTTTGCTGGCTCTGGCATAGCCGATAGCGGCGATGGCAGCCCCCTGTTCGTGGCGGCACAGCACGTGCTTGACGCCGCCATCGTACAAGGCATCGTAAATTGGCATGATGGCACCGCCCGGATATCCGAAGACTGTGCTCACCCCCTGTTGTTTCAAGGCTTCTACTACTAACTCTGCGCCTGTCATCATGGCTCCCTGTTTCTTGATGACCTCTGCCAGTGCTGCGGTTTATTGGAATAGTGCAGTCTTCTGGCATCAGGTATGAAAAAAGCCCCCGGACCTTTCGGTGCGGGGGCTTTTTTAGCGTGTGTTTGCGTATGTGCTATTTTACGCCTGCCAGCCCCCGTCGCGGTGAGATAATCACCACGATGACGTTAATAATGAGGACCAGTAGGTTGACGTTTAATAGCATTGGCTTGTCTGTCCAAAATTCTTGTTTATATGTTGTGCGTCCTTAGTCTTAACACAGACATTCGTCGCATGACAAGAAATTTGTTGTGGTTATTTTCAATCCGCCTTGGATATCTTACGTACATTATGCTGATAAAACGTGTTTATCCAGTGATATGGCAGTTAATTAATTTATTGAGAGGTTGAAAATGACGTTGGCGATAGTTCACAGCAGGGCTTGTGTCGGGGTGGATGCGCCGGCGGTTACGATAGAGGTTCACCTCAGTAATGGCCTGCCGGCGGTCAATCTGGTGGGGTTACCTGAAACCACAGTGAAGGAGGCCAGAGACAGAGTCAGAAGCGCGATAGTGAATGCTAATTTCGAGTTTCCGTCGCGCCGGATCACTGTCAATCTGGCCCCGGCCGATCTGCCCAAAGAGGGCGGGCGCTTTGACTTGCCCATCGCGCTGGGCATTTTGGCCGCATCCGGCCAGATCCCCGACACTAAGCTGCACGATCATGAATTTTTGGGCGAACTGGCCCTGTCTGGCGAGTTACGTTCCATCAAGGGCGCGCTGCCGGCGGCGCTGGCGGCCAAGCAGAAGAATCGCTGCCTGGTGCTGCCCTATGCCAATGGCGATCAGGCGGCGCTGGTGGGCAGAGAGATACACAAATCAGCGGCCAGCTTACTGGCCGTGTGTGCCTACCTGTGTGGTCAGGAAGCGTTGTCGCTGCATTGTCGCGCGCCCGGTCAGGCAGTGCCGATGGTCAATGGCCGCGACATGCAGGACATCATAGGCCAGCAGCAGGGCAAAAGGGCGCTGGAGATCGCCGCGGCAGGCGGTCACAATTTGCTGTTTGTCGGCCCGCCCGGCACCGGCAAGACCATGCTGGCCTCACGGTTGTGCGATTTGCTGCCTGAGATGGATGTCGAGGAAGCGCTGGAAACGGCCGCTATCACCTCCCTGACCGCGCAGTCACTCCATGCCGGCAACTGGCGCAACCGTCCGTTTCGCGCCCCGCATCATTCCAGCTCGATGGCAGCGCTGGTGGGCGGCGGCTCCATCCCCCGCCCCGGTGAAATTTCGCTGGCCCATAACGGGATTCTGTTCTTAGATGAAATGCCGGAGTTTGAGCGAAAAGTGCTGGATTCTTTACGGGAACCGCTGGAATCTGGCGAGATCGTGATTTCCCGTGCCACCAGCAAAACCACCTTTCCGGCGCGGTTTCAGCTGATTGGCGCCCTCAATCCCAGCCCGACCGGTTACTACGAAGGCAGCCAGACCCGTACCAATCCGCAGGCCATACTGCGTTATCTGGGGCGTTTGTCCGGCCCGTTGCTGGACAGGTTTGATATGTCGATTGAGATCCCCGCCCTGCCCCGTGGCACCCTGGCACAGGGCGGCGACAGAGGGGAAAACACAGGGGTGATCAAAGAGCGGGTGAAGGAAGCTCGGGGCCGGATGCACAGCCGCGGCGGCAAGATCAACGCTCTGCTCGGTACCCGTGAACTGGACCAGCACTGTGCGCTGACCAAAGCCGACGCCGAGTTTCTCGAAACCGCCCTGCACCAGCTCGGCCTGTCAATCCGCGCCTATCACCGCATCATCAAAGTCGCCCGCACCATCGCCGATCTGGCCGGCAAACCCGAGATCGAACGGGTCCATCTGGCCGAAGCCTTAGGCTACCGCGCCATGGACCGGCTGCTGAAGCAGATCACCAGTCAGGTGGTGTGACTATCAGGGAGAGAATTAACGCTGTGTAAAACAGACTAATTATGGTTAAATTTATATGGTTTTGATTTCATATTGGTATTGATTTGATGAAGTACGTGTTTGTATGGGTTGTTCTTTTTTTTCCTTTTTCCACATTGGCGGATGATGCTGCTCATATCAGATCTGCTGAAAAGTTAGTTGATGTGCTGAATATTAATGAATCAATAGATGTAACAGTGGAAGGTCTCAGATCTGTAGCCTTAAGCCAATATGCACAGTTTATTGATGTTGATAATGAAGATGAAGCATCGTTAGCGGTTAGTTATAGTTATATGCATAAGCAAGTTTTATCCGAGTTTTATCATTCAAAAAAAGTAATGAACTTAATTGTTACGCTTTATAAGGAAGCATTTACAAAAGAGGAACTGGATGAGATTTTTGATTTTTATATGTCCTCTACGGGTAAAAAACTAATCCAAGAACTACCTCGGATACAACAAAAGATGCAGCCAGTGATGATTTCTGAAGTGAAACAACTTCAGCCAGTAACGGATGACCTTATGATCGAGTTTAAGAAAGAATTACAAAGAATGAGAGACAGTAACCGTTAATGCTGTGATAAAAACCACTGAGGTTATAAAGGATATTGGCGTGGATGATTTATAGAGAGAAGAGATCGAAACTAAAAGATCACCCATTTTCAATAGCAGAAGGCCGGAAAAAACTCCATCGTTTTCTACGTTTTACGCTGATGAATATTGCATTTGCGATTGATGGCGTTTTGATCACAATTTTTATCAATATGATCCCTAGCTTATTTTATTTTGATATTGATGCCCCTGTCATGAATATGACAAATAAATGGTTGGTTATTGGTCTTATTTTTCTGATAGGTTTGGGGTTTGTTTTCTTGATTTATTATTCTTTGCGAACCTGTGACTGGCTCTGCAAAAAAATCAGGATCTAGTGGTTGTTTATTTTGATGATGCATCAAGATACAAAAAAGGGCCTTTCGGCCCTTTTTCACAAAGAAAACACACTTACTGCTTGAGCAGGAAGTTGATCAGCTCGAAGTATTCATCAGCGGATTTCACTTTGTCGGTTTTCACCAGGTATTTGTTGTTGACCACCACGGCTGGGACACCGGTCAGGCCGCTGTCGCGGAAACCTTTGTTGAAACGGTTGACCATAGAGTTGACGGCGAAGCTGTTGAAGGCGCCGTCGAAGTCTTCGGCTTTCACGCCGTTATCCAGAAAGATCTGGCGCAGCTCTTCATCGTTGCGCGGCGGTTTGTTCGCCTGATGGATCTGGCTGAACAGTACCGGGATCATTTTGTCATCAATACCCAGGGTGACCGAGGTCGCGTAAGCCTTGCTCATGGAGGTGCCCATGTTGCCGCCCATGAAGGAGACATGGCTTTTCTGGAACTTGGCGTTGTCCGGGATTTTGGTTTTCAGCTGTTGGATCAGCGGTTCAAAGTTAAAGCAGTGCGGGCAGTAAAACGAGAAAAATTCGTTCACAACCGGTGTGGATGATTTTGGCAGTTCCAGCACCTGATAGTAATCGCCTTCGCTAAACTTGGCGGCATGCGCGGAAAAAGAAAGCAGCGCTGCTGTTGCCAGCGCAAAAAGTGTTTTAAACATGTAAGGGTTCTCCCTGAAAAATCAATACAATACCTTTTACAGGTACGGCTGTTCGGATTCAAGTCAGACTGATTACCATTGCGGCATCAGCTGCAGTGGCGGCTCTTCAAGGGCAGCCAGTTGTTCTTTAATGGCCAGTACCTGACCTTCCCAGTATTTTGCATCAGCAAACCAGGGGAATGCACGCGGGAAAGCCGGATCCTGCCAGCGTTTTGCTAGCCATGCCATGTAATGCACCAATCTAAGACCACGTAATGGTTCAATAAGTTGCAATTCACGCGGATCAAAATCGGCAAATTCGCCATACGCTTCCAGCAGGGTATCCAACTGCATCAGCTGATCCTGGCGGCTGCCGTTTAACAGCATCCATAGATCCTGCACCGCCGGGCCGTTTCGCGCATCGTCTAAGTCGACAAACAGTGGGCCGTCGCGCCACAGTATGTTGCCCGGATGGCAGTCACCGTGAATACGTTGCGACTGCCAGTCGCTGTGCCAGCGTTCGCTCAATAAGGCGATAAGGCGGTCCAGATCGCCGAAAAAAGCCGATTCCAGATGCGTCGGGATAAACCCGGACTGCTCCAGAACGAGCCGGGGCTGAACCAGATATTCTTCCAGGCCGATGGTCGGTCTGTGGCTGAACAGGGTGCGCTGACCGACTTTGTGGATGCGGCCCAGGAAGCGGCCGACCTGCTCAAGCTGGTCTGCATTATCGACTTCAAACTGGCGGCCGCCGACGCTGGGAAACAGCGCGAAACGGTGGTGTTCATAGTGGTGCAGGGTTTGGCCGTTCATGACCAGGGGCGCTGCCAGCGGAATTTCCTGCGCAGCCAGCTCGGCGGCGAAGTCATGTTCTTCCTGGATCTGGGCGTCACTCCATCGCTGCGGACGGTAGAATTTGGCGACGTAGCGGCGGCCGTCATCACTGCTGAACTGGTAGACCCGGTTTTCATAACTGTTGAGGGGCAACAGTCCCGATGAGGCATAGATACCCGTGCTCTCCAGCGCATTGAGCAGTAAGTCCGGTGTCAGATCAGCAAAGCTGAAATCATCAAGTGCTGTCATAGTGGTACAGCCATGGTTATAAATGTCGCATCAGTATACAGCATAATGAAAAAGGGCCGTAATCGGCCCTTTATTTCCTGATTGGCGTGAGGTGGCTATCGTAACTCGCCGATAAAGCGGCTGTCGGTCACCAGACGATTTGTTTCCTCGCTGCCCTGATGTTCCATGATAAACCGGATATCGACAATTGGTCGTTCCAGCTCATAAGGGTCAACACCCAGGCTTATCGGCAGGGTAAATACTTCACCGGCATTGACATTAACCTGCTGAGGGCCATACCACTGGGCATTGTCCAGACCTTCAACCTGCAGCTGATAAGTGGCATCCTGCTGGGTTTTATTGAGAATTTTCAGGGTGTAGGTATTCTCGACCAGCCCTTCGGTATTGATACGGAACAGCTGGTTACGGTCGCGGATCACATCCAGCCCCATCGGCTGTACGGAAACCACCAGATAGGCCATCAGGCCGAACATCGCCAGCATCACAGCGCCGTAGCCGATCAGTTTTGGCCGCATGACATGGGTTTTCTTGCCTTCCAGCTTGTGCTCTGTGGTGTAAGTGATCAGATCGCGCGGGTAGCCCATTTTGTCCATCGTTTGGTTACAGGCATCCACACAGGCACCGCAGTTAATGCACTCATACTGCAGGCCATCCCGGATATCGATCCCGGTCGGGCAAACCTGCACGCAGAGGTTACAGTCGATACAGTCACCCAGCCCCTGCGCTTTATGATCGGTTTTGCGTGAGCGCGGGCCGCGTTTTTCGCCTCGGGCAGCATCATAGCCGACGATATAGGTGTCTTTGTCGAACATGGCTGACTGGAATCTGGCATATGGACACATGTGAATACAGACGATTGAACGCATCCAGCCAGCGTTGCCATAGGTGCAGAAGGTGAAGAACAGCACCCAGAACACGGCCAGGAAGCTGGCACTGAAGGTGAAGAAGCCGGGGACTAATTCACGGATAGGCAGGAAATAGCCGACGAAGGTCAGGCCGCTGATCAGGGCAACCAGCAGCCAGGCAATGTGCTTGAGTGTTTTACGCACGACAAGATCGGCGGTCAGTGCCTTGTTGTCCCGAGAGCGGCGCTTGTTGGCCGGCCCTTCCAGTTTTTCCTCAAACCAGATGTAAATGAAGGTCCAGACCGTTTGCGGGCACATATAACCACACCAGACCCGGCCGAGGAAGGTAGTGACAAAAAACAGCGCAAAGGCTGCGACCATCAGCAGGCTGGCCAGTAACATCAGATCCTGAGGCCAGAAAGTGGTACCAAAAATGTTGAACTGCTGGCGGCCGATATCAAGCAAAATTGCTTGCCTGCCATTATAGGTGATCCACGGCAGTATCAGGAACAGGCCCATCATTAACCACCCCATACGCTGGCGCAGCTGCTGATAGACTCCTTTCATGGCCCGCACATAAATACGGTTACTCGGGTTGAAGCGGTCGTCGCCGCCTTTATGGGTCTTAGGATTGTACTCTTTGGGAGTGACGTCCTTAATTTTGATTCTCTCTTGATTCATGGCATTGCATTCCTTGGGCATAGCCAGTCTGTACGCTGGCAGATGTGCCCGGGTGCATCGCCTGGGCAATCATAAATTCAGGTGCTATTGGCCCTGATAGTAATAAGCTCGGATTATACATTATCTAACTGGTTGAATATTCTACCTCGCTCAAATAATGCGCTTAAGGTTTTTGGGGTTATTTGATGATCCCTCTGGCTTGGAGTATGGCGGTTTTGAAATCTGGCTCGCAGTCTTTCGCCAGGCCAGGAATCATGGCCTCTCGCTTTTCCTGCCGCATTTTCAGCTGATAAATCAACATATCATCGCTCACATCGATCAGTGATCCTTGGAAGCCGGCTTCGTTTGCCAGCTGTGCCATGATCTCTGCCAGGTTTAAATCCGGGAAATGCTGCCAATAAGGCTTGAGTAGTGCCAGCAGTTCAGCAATGCGGTGCTCAGCCATTATCTGGCTCCTTTTCTTAAGCTTACTTTTAGTGGGGATTATACCAGACGGTTTTGCCTGAACCCAAACGCTGTCAGTTTCAGTACATGCCTTGCTCAACCAGAATTGGCTATATAAACTGGTTTCATACTTCGTTACGGATGAATACGGACAAGGAGCCATTATGTCGCTTTTTCATAAAACACTGGCCAGTTTCGGTTTGGGTGGTGCCAGAGTTGATACAGTATTGGAAACCGAAGTGCTGATCCCGGGTCAGGCTCTGCCCGTTCGTATTGAGGTCAAAGGCGGCAAAGTTGCGCAGGCGGTGGATAATGTGCATTTGTATCTGTGCTGCAGCTTTGAAGATGAGCAGGCTGTCAGCCGGGGTGACAGCGAACGGCGGATGGAAAAAATCACCCGAACACATACTCTGGCACAGTGGCATTTGCCGCAGGCCTTTACGCTGGCTGCCGGTGAAGATCGCCAGTTTGACTGCCGGTTTGAATTGCCGCTCAACACCCCAATCACTATCGGCTATTCGGGTGTGTGGCTGGAAACGCACCTGGATGTGCCATCGGCCTTGGATCCCAAAGATAAAGACTCCCTGACCGTGCGGCCTGATCCTTTGCTTGACGGTGTGTTTACTGCCCTTGAGCAAGCAGGACTGCGTATATTACAGGTGGAATGTGAAGCGGTGCGCGGTTTTGATCTGCCCTTTGTACAGGTGTTTGAGTTTGTACCTGTTTCTGGCCCTTTTCATGGCCGTTGGCGTGAACTGGAGTTGATCACTCAGCGTGAAGATGACTGCCTGAAGCTGTGGTTCTCGATTGATCGTCGTCAGCGCGGGGTGGGTGGATTGCTGTCGGGCCTGCTCGGCAGCAGTGAGCTCAAACGCCAGTTGCGTTTGCCGTTGGAGCTGTCTCCGTCAGAAGCCGGGGAGCGGGTGATAAGGTATCTGGAGCAGGTCGACGATCTCTGAGTCACGCACCATGAATACAGCTAACTGTGCTGTCACGGCGGTGCCATAAAATTCAGCTTACACGTGTAAGCTAAACTGTGCCATACTGCTGGAAAGTTCAAAGACAACGGATAGCATTGATGGGCAAGCAACAAAAAATGGCGTACTCGGTAGCTGAGGAAATCGCCAACAGCCTCAGTCACGGCGCCGGGATGATTTTCGGCATAGTCGCTCTGGTGATGCTGCTGATGCGGGCAGTGGAAGTGAATGCCGATGCGCTCAGTGTGGCCAGCCTGAGCATTTATGGCGCCAGCATCATTTTACTGTATCTCGCCTCCACCCTGTATCACGCTATTCCGTTTGAGCGGGCAAAGCGCGTTCTGAAAACCTTAGATCACTGTGCGATCTACCTGCTGATAGCCGGCACTTACACCCCTTTCCTGTTGATTACCCTGCGGACGCCGCTGGCGGTGACGCTGATGGCCGTGATCTGGGCGGTAGCCTTGCTGGGGATCATGTTCAAAGTGGTGTTTATCTATCACTTCAAGCGTTTATCTCTGGTGATCTATCTGGCGATGGGATGGTTGTCTCTGGTGGCTGTGTATCCGCTGGCGATGGCCATGTCGGCGGCCGGACTGATATGGCTGGCCGTAGGCGGTGTGGTGTATTCCCTTGGCGTGGTGTTCTACGTTAATCAGCGGATTCCCTACAATCACGCCATCTGGCATCTGTTTGTGCTGGGCGGCACGGTCTGCCATTTTCTGGCTATTTACTGGTATGTGGCGCCAACGGCCGGGCTGCCGGGTTAGACCCGGCAATGTGCAACGGGTCAGTTTTTCCAGAAAGCCGGGAATGCCAGTACCAGTACCGTCAGGATCTCTAATCGACCCATCAGCATGCCGAGGCTGAGGATCCATTTGGCGGCATCCGGCAGGGAGGCGAAATTACCTGTCGGGCCAATAATAGTGCCCATGCCCGGCCCCACATTGGCCACGGCTGTGACTGAGCCGCTGATACTGGTGATCGGATCTAATCCCAGCATCGCCAGTAATGCGGCAATAATGATGATGGTCATAATAAAGGTCAGGGCGAAGGCCACCACAGAGCGGACAATCGCATCTGTGACCGGTCTTTGATTATACCGCTGAATAAACACCCCTGACGGGTGGATCAGCTGCATCAGCTGTTTGCGCAGCAAGGCGATGGCAACCTGAAAACGGAACACTTTGAAGCCGCCGGCAGTCGATCCTGAGCAGCCGCCGACCAGCATCATGAAGGCAAATACCACGGTCGGAAATGCGCCCCAGGCGGTAAAATCTTCCAGCCCGAACCCTGTCGTGGTGATCACGGAAACGATATTGAACATCGCTACCCGAATGGCATGACTGAAATCATACCCATTTTGCCAGCACAGCCAGAGCGCGACCATCAGGCTGACTATCAGGACAGTGACCGTGTACCCCCGGACCTGCGCGTCCCGCAGCAATGAAGCCGGCTGCTTTTTGCGCAGCACCTGCACAAAGAGCAGAAACGGCAACCCGCCGGCAAACATAAACACAACGGCTATCCAGTGCGCTGCCGGTGAGAAGTGGTTCATCGAGCCGTCTGAGGTGGAATAACCACCGGTTGATAAGGTGGTGAAAGCATGGTTGACCGCATCGAAGGTGTTCATGCCCGCTGCCATATAGCCGAGAATACACAGCCCTGTCAGACTGAGATAGACGGTCACTATGTTGGAGGCTACGTTTTTGGTACGCGGGGAACTTTTCTCCGACCAGTCCGAAGACTCGGTCTGGAACAAGCGCATTCCGCCAACGTTCAGCATTGGCAAAATAGCCACCCCCATCACGATAAAGCCGATCCCGCCCAGCCATTGTAAGGTGGAACGCCACAGCAGAATGCTGGGGGCCATGTCATCGAGCCCGCTCAGTACCGTTGACCCTGTCGTGGTGATGCCCGACATGGTTTCGAAATAGGCGTCGGTAAAACTGATGTGGTTAATCAGCATAAAGGGCAGCGCGGCAAACGCACTGGCGACAGTCCAGACCAGAGTGGTCAGCAGGAACATGTCCCTGACCCCGAGCTTGAAATCTGTGACTTTGCCGAAGGTCAGGCAAGCAAATGCCACGATATGGGTAATGATGACTGCGGTTGCAAAATCAATGAAACCGCCCGAACCGGTCAAAAATGCCAGAATGGTGGGCAGGTACATAAAGAGGGCGATCTTGGACAAGACCAGCCCTATGACAAAGATGATCGGACGAAGATTAACCATAGCTGCTCAGAGGAAGAATGGACTGGGCTGGAACAGACGTTCTACATCCGGGATGTACTTCTTGTCGACCAGGAACATGACCACGTGGTCGTCCTGTTCAATCACGGTACGGTCATGAGCAATCAGTACTTCTTCACCGCGCACTATGGCGCCAATAGTGGTGCCCGGCGGCAGCTTGATATCCCCTATGGCTTTGCCAACCACTTTCGAGGTGCTGGCATCGCCGTGCGCTATGGCCTCAATCGCTTCTGCCGCTCCGCGCCTCAGCGAGGAAACGTTGACGATATCGGCTTTACGCACATGGGTCAGCAAGGCAGAAATCGTGGCCTGCTGCGGCGAAATCGCAATATCGATGGTGCCGCCCTGCACCAGATCGACGTAAGCGCCGCGCTGGATTAGCACCATCACCTTCTTGGCACCCATGCGTTTGGCCAGCATGGCCGACATGATATTGGCTTCGTCATCGTTGGTGACGGCGATGAAGACGTCTATCTGCTCGATATGCTCTTCGCTCAGCAGTTCCTGATCAGAGGCATCACCACAGAAGACTATGGTGTTGGTCAGCATTTCCGATAAGCTTTCCGCCCGCTGCGGGTTGTGCTCAATCAGCTTCACGCTGTAGCTGTTCTCCAGCCTTTTCGCCAGACCGGCACCTATGTTACCGCCCCCGACTATCATCAGCCGCTTGTAGGGTTTTTCCAGTCGCTGCAGCTCACTCATCACTGAACGGATATGGTTGCTGGCGGCGACAAAAAATACTTCATCATCGGCTTCGATAATGGTGGTCCCCTGCGGACGGATAGGCCGGCCCTGACGGAAAATTGCCGCGACACGGGTATCGACGTGCGGCATGTGCTCACGCAGTGCGGACAGTGCATTACCGACCAGTGGGCCGCCGTAATAGGCTTTTACCGCCACCAGCCCGACTTTATTATCGGCAAAGCCCACCACCTGCAGCGCCCCCGGATAGGCAATCAGGCGTTCGATATAACCTGTCACCAATTCTTCCGGTGCAATCAGGTGATCGACCGGCACTGCGTCGGTATGGAACAGCTGATGTTTTTCTTTGAGGTATTCCGGTGAACGGATACGGGCCACCCGGTTCGGGGTATTGAACAGAGAAAAGGCGATTTGACAGGCAATCATGTTGGTTTCGTCAGAATTGGTGACTGCGACCAGCATGTCTGCGTCCTGCGCGCCGGCATCCCTGAGGGTGCGGGGATGGCTGGCATACCCCTGCACTACCCGCAAATCGTATTTGTCCTGCAATTCGCGCAAGCGTTCAGGGTTGGAGTCGACAATAGTGATGTCATTGTTCTCGCCAACCAGGTTTTCTGCCAGCGTACCGCCGACCTGGCCTGCGCCAAGAATGATAATTTTCATAGCTGATGCCTGATGAGTGTTCTCAGATCCTTGCTGTTTGTCGTTAGGGTACACTGAGTTGGCGAGAGAAGCAGCAATTTCAACCCGTTTGCACAAAGACTTAACCTTGCTTTGCGGAATACGCAGGGACTTCTCTCACCACGGGATCAGACCGTCAGGCGTTTCTCCAGCACCGCGTAATAGAAGCCGTCCATGTCCTCTTCACCTGGCAGGATTTGGCGCCCTGGCGCATCAGGGGTGCCGTTCTCTGTCCCTTCGGCCAGCACAGCGTCTGGCGTGCGCGACAGGAAGGCTTTCACTTGCTCGCGGTTTTCCTGCGGCAGGATGGAGCAGGTAGCGTACACCAGCGTGCCGCCCGGTTTCAGCTGTTGCCACATGGCATCCAGAATTTCTGCCTGCAGGGTCGCCAGTGCCGCAATATCGTCGGCGCGGCGCAGCCATTTGATGTCCGGATGGCGGCGGATCACCCCGGTTGCCGAACACGGTGCGTCGAGCAAAATCCGGTCAAAGGCACTGCCCTGCCACCATTGCTGCGGGTAACGGGCATCGGCGCACAATACTTCTGCGTCCAGTTGCAAGCGCTGCAGGTTGTCTTTGATTCTCAGCAGGCGCTGCTCATCACAGTCGATGGCGACGACACTGGCGCCCGGTTCGTGCTCCAGAATATGGGCGGTTTTGCCGCCCGGCGCGGCGCAGCAGTCAAGGATCAGCTCGCCGGCCTGTGGCTTGAGGTAATCGACCGCCAGCTGTGCGGCGGCATCCTGCACTGATACCCAGCCATCGGCAAAACCCGGCAGCAGCTGAACATCGCAGGCGCGCTCCAGTTTCAGCGCATCGCCGGCCTGTGGATGTACAGTCGCTCTGATGTCTGTGCCGTCCAGCAGGGCCAGGTACTGATCCCGGCTGTGGTGACGGCGATTCACCCGCAGCCACATCGGGGCTTTGGTGTTGTTGGCGGCGGTTACAGCGTCCAGTTGCGTCGGGTAGTGCTCGCGCAACAGCTTGAGTAACCAGCCTGGATGGCCGTATTTACCGGCATCATGGCTCATCGCTTGCTGATCCAGCTCTTCTTGCTGACGCTGATAGTTACGCAAAATAGCGTTGATCAGGCCACGCAGCTGAGGCTTTTTCAGTGTCTTGGTTGCATCGACTGTCTCGGCCACGGCGGCATGCGCTGGTATGCGCATATACCCGAGCTGGTACAGACCGACCAGGATCAAATGATGAAACACACGTTGTTTGCCCTTCAGCGGCTTGTCCATCAAGGATTGAGTGACAGATTCCAGGCGCGGCAGCCAGCGCAGCACGCCGTAGCAGATTTCCTGCAGCAGGGCGTGGTCACGGGGTTTGATACCCTGTTGCGCCGCCGGCAGAGCAGTAGCAAGCGATTGGCCCTGATCCACCACCTGATAGATCACCTCGGCCGCAGCAGCTCTTACATTCATGATTGAATTCCTGACTAGATGAGCTTATGACAGTTTACTGACTGCCATGGTTGCCGCGTGAGCGGCGAATGAAAAAGCCAGCGCAACAGCAAATCTGCTGTTCACTGGCTAAAAAACGTTTGCAGGGGCACGGCTGTTTACAGCACGGCACCCGGGGTAAACCACTCGCGGCGTGAGTTCAGCAGATCCTGAGCTGCCATGGCTTTCTTGCCCGGCGGTTGCAGTTGTACCAGACGCAACGCGCCTTTTGCGGTGGCAACCACTATGCCATGTTTGTCGGCTGACAAAATGGTGCCGGGCGCCTGGCCCTGGTTATCGGCTTCCACTTCGGCCTGCCAGACTTTGACGTTTTGCTCTGCCACGGTAAAAAAGCTCATCGGCCATGGATTGAAGGCGCGAACACAGCGCTCAATCGTTTCGGCGTCCATGGTCCAGTCGATTTTCGCTTCTTCTTTGCTGAGTTTTTCTGCGTAATTGGCACGCTCGTCATTTTGTTTTTCCGCCACGGCACGGCCTGCGGCGATATCGTCCAGGCAGCTCAGCAGGGTGTCCGGTCCCAGTTCGGCCAGTTTGTCGTACAGGCTGGCGCTGGTATCTGTTGCGGCAATCGGCAGTGAGGCGATTTTCAGCATGTCGCCGGTATCCAGACCTTCATCCATCTGCATGATGGTGACACCGGTTTCGGCATCCCCCGCCCAGATAGAGCGCTGGATCGGCGCTGCTCCCCGCCAGCGCGGCAGAATCGAGCCATGGACATTAATACAGCCCAGACGCGGGGTATCCAGTACCACTTTGGGCAGGATCAGGCCGTAGGCCACCACTACCATGAGGTCGGCATTCAGGGCGGCCAGTTCCTGCTGGGCGGTTTCATCGCGCAGGGTTTTCGGCTGGTAAACCGGGATATGCTGTTCCAGCGCCAGGTGTTTGACCGGGCTGGCGGTGAGTTTCTTACCGCGACCGGCAGGCTGATCCTGACGGGTGTAAACGGCTATAACCTCGTGCTGTGAAGATAATAACGCCGCCAGATGACGGGCGGCGAAATCAGGCGTACCAGCAAATACGATACGTAAAGGTTGGCTCAAGATAACCTCGGCTTCTTAGACTTGCTCTTGGTAGCGCTTCATTTTTTCCAGCTTTTTCTGGATACGCTGGCGCTTGAGAGGTGACAGGTAATCAACGAAAAGTTTACCGGCCAGATGGTCCAGCTCGTGCTGTACACAGATAGCCAGCAGATCGTCGGCTTCAAAAGTGTATTCCTTGCCGTCACGGTCCAGTGCGCGCACTGTGACTTCCGCGGCGCGGGGAACCAGCGCACGGGCGCCAGGTACCGACAGGCAACCTTCTTCGATGCCGTCTTCGCCGCGTTTTTCCAGGATTTCCGGGTTGATCAGCACCATGGGCTGGTTGCGTTCTTCCGAGATATCAATGACAACGATTCGCTGATGAATATCAACCTGTGTGGCCGCCAGGCCGATACCATCTTCGTCATACATAGTGTCCAGCATGTCATCGACGATTTTCTGGATTTCAGGCGTGACCGCTTCGACTGGCTTGGCGACAGTACGCAGGCGATCATCAGGGAAAGTTAACACGTTTAAAACAGACATAGATTCCCGTAAATATTGACGTATAAAAAAGGACAATAGCTTATTTGCTCTAATTCTAGTCATTTTCATCATCAAAGAACAGCTTTCGACGCCTTTGTCTGCCGGACAACCGGCTGTGATACCGGCCGTCAGTACCATTACCGGTACGATGAAACCCGAATCTGAAAGCGAGAATTCTGCCGCAAAGATCCAATCATCAAATAGTAACAGACGTCTTTGCCTGACAAGCTGCAGTATGAGTGTAGCGAGAAGGGATTATTGACGATGCGTATGTGTGTATGGCTGAGTGTGTTGTGGCTGTCGACGCTAACGCCGGCCGTTGCCGGATTCGGGTTGCCGGGGCGTTTAGTAACCGCCGAGCAACTGGGATTAGCCCCGAGAGTGATACCTGTGATGAACGGGCGTCAATACCTGACCCACGAAAATGAACTTCTGGTCAAAGAAGTGCTCGAGAATGGCAGTACCTGGCATATCTATCGTCCGACGCGGGCATTCAGCACGACTGAACCTTCCTATCATTCCGCCGCCGATGTGTGGGGTATGCTGCCGGTGGCCAGCGTCACAGTGGTGACCAATGATGATCAGGGCAGCCGGCTGGCCGTTACCGCAGGGATGCAGGAAATCCGCCCGGGTGATCGCCTGCTCAGGCCCACGACTCCCCATTCAGCCGAGCAGTCCGATGTCCCTCCGAAGGCTGTCAGAGTGCTGGGAGGTTTGCAGGACCACCATTATATGCAGGACTGGCTGGTGCTGGATCACGGCGCGGAGCACGGTCTGGAGCCCGGTCAGCGCTGGCGGATTGAGCATCAATTGCTGGGACAGCGGCTGGTGGCCGATGTGGAAATTGGCGACACCCTTGACCAATTCAGCCTCGCCCAGGTCATTAGCAGTCAGGGTCCGATAAAAATCGGCGATATCGCTAAACGCATTGATCGCGAACATGAGTGACAGGGAAGACTGGCTGGCACTGGCGGCAGTGCCCGGCTTGGGCGGACAGCGGATCCAGCAATTGTTAGAGCAGGCCACAGTGACTGAGATTCGCAAAATGCCCGAATCGTACCTGATGGCAATGGGGCTCAAAGGGTCACAAATCTCCCTGTTGCGCCAGCCGGACAGCAAGCGCTTGCAAGAAGCTCTGCGCTGGTGCGAGCAGGATAATCAACAACTATTAGTATTAAGTGACCCGGCTTATCCTCGCTTGCTCAAGGAAATCAGCTCACCGCCGCCTGTCCTTTTTATTCGTGGAGAACCACATTGGCTCTGTGAACCGCAACTGGCGATTGTCGGCAGTCGGCATGCCAGTCTTGACGGCCGTGAGGCGGCACGGGAGTTTGCCGCAGCTATGGTGGCAGCGGATTATGTGGTGACCAGTGGCCTGGCGCTGGGGGTCGATGGTCATGCCCATGACAGCGCACTGAAAAATGGCGGTGCGACTGTGGCGGTGCTGGGCTCTGGCCTGGGACGCATCTACCCCGCGGCCCATCGGGAACTGGCGGGTCTGATTGCGGAGCAGGGAGCCCTGGTCTCCGAGTTCTGGCCGTCAGAACCCCCCAGACCGCAGCATTTTCCCCGCCGCAACCGCATTATCAGCGGACTGTCCGTCGGCGTTCTCGTGGTGGAGGCCGCACTCAAGAGCGGCTCGCTTATCACAGCACGCTATGCGCTGGAGCAAGATCGCGATGTGTTTGCACTCCCCGGCTCTATTTATGCACCAGGCAGCAAAGGCTGTAACGCGCTGATCAAATCCGGTGCTAAACTGGTGGAAAGCCCGGTCGACATCTTTGAGGAGGTTGGCGCACTCACCCACTGCGCAAAAAGTAGTCAAATGAGCGTATCGCTGCCACATCCTGAAAATGAGCAATTGCCATTTAATGCGGTGTTGGCTAACGTAGGCAATGAAGCAACACCCGTAGATGTGGTTGCTGAACGTTGTGATCAACCTGTCCATGAAGTAATGACGCAATTGCTGGAGTTAGAATTGCAAGGGGTTATCACTTCAGTGCCCGGTGGCTATATCAGATCGAGGAGGGGCTAGTCATGATGGATATACTCATGTACCTGTTTGAAACCTATATTCACAGTGACGCTGAATTAATGGTAGATCAGGACGAACTGTCCGAAGAATTGCTACGCGCAGGATTTCACCAAGAAGATATTTATAAGGCTCTGAACTGGCTAGAGAAACTTGCAGCGCTGCAAGATACCGACCACACCCCTTATATGAACACCAGTGCGGTAACCTCGATCCGTGTTTATACACAGGATGAGATGAATCGTCTGGACGTTACTTGTCGTGGTTTTCTGACTTATCTGGAACAGATCCATGTACTGAGTTCTGACACTCGGGAGATGGTGATAGACAGAGTTATGGAGCTGGAAACGACAGAATTTATACTCGATGATCTGAAGTGGATTATCCTGATGGTGCTGTTTAATGCGCCAGGCAATGAAAGTGCTTACAGCCAGATGGAAGAACTGCTTTATGGTGCAGAGGACGGCTATCTTCATTAATTGCGACATAACAGAAGCGAAGGCCTGAGGTATGGCCAGTAAAATTAACCCTGAGCTGTTTTCCCACCAGGTTCACCAAGAGACGCCCTGCCCTCAATGCGGGGCGGCTCTGTTAATGCGCCATGGAAAACACGGTCCCTTTTTAGGTTGCAGCGCCTATCCGGCCTGCGATTACATCAAACCGCTGCATCAGAATGATGGTCATATAGTTAAAGAGCTGGGCGTACCTTGCCCCGAGTGTCAGCATGAGCTGGTCCTGCGCCAGGGACGCTACGGTATGTTCATCGGCTGCAGCAATTACCCAGAATGTCACCATATAGAAACGCAAAATGCGCCACCTGCAGAACCGCAACAGCATACTTGGTTATGTCCTGAATGCGGCACTGGCCATCTGGTGAAGCGTAACAGTCGTTACGGCAAGGTGTTTTATGGCTGTGATTGCTATCCCAAGTGTAAATTTGCCGTCAATGCGCAGCCCGTTGCCGGAGAATGTGAAGCCTGTGGCTATCCGTTGCTGGTACAAAAAAAGCTCGCCAACGGTGAGAAACACCAGTGTGCTAACCGTAAGTGCCAGCATATCCAGTCGTCCTGATCTGGCGGCCTTTCCTTTGGAACAGCGGCTGTTAAGTCTGGATGACTCGTTGAAAGGACGCAGACAGCTCATGCCGCCTGCGTATCAAGGTTTAGTTGCGGTATTGCTGCAGGGCCGGGAAAGTGTGAGGGTTTAAGATCTCTGCCAGCGAAGCAAGGCGCGATTCCAGCAGGCTGTTGTTGTCGGCGCAGACATTGATATGCCCCATCTTGCGCCCCGCGCGTTTTTCCTTGCCATACCAGTGAATATGGCAGCCCGCCATGGCCAGCAGGTCTTCAGGCAGGGTGTCTTCCCCCAGAATATTGATCATAGCAGTGTGACGAATCAAATCCGTGCTGCCCAGTGGCAAGCCGCACACCGCCCGTAAATGGTTTTCGAACTGACAGGTTTCCGCGCCCTGCTGGGTCCAGTGTCCTGAATTGTGCACCCGGGGAGCAATTTCATTCACCAGCAGATGGCCTTGTACATCAAAGAACTCCAGCGCCAGTACGCCGACATAATCCAGACTGTCCGCAACTGCGGTGAACATCTCTTTGGCTTGTTGTTGCAGCTCAGGGCAATGGATCGCGGTAGACAGGCTCAGTACACCATCGGTGTGCACATTTTCTGCTAACGGATAGACAGCAATGTCCCCGTTTTTGCCACGGACACCCACTAAAGAGACTTCGCGATCAAAAGGCACGAACTGTTCAGCCACAATAGCCTGAGTCGGGGTGGAGGCGATGCATTGTGCCATTTCCGGCCAGATAAGATCAGCATCGGCGGAATCTTTCAGCCGCCACTGGCCTTTGCCGTCGTAGCCGCCCAGGGCACTTTTCAGCACCATAGGGACACCGACATGTGCAATGGCGGTGTTTAAGTCGTCGCGGCTTTGAATCACAGTGTATCGGGCATTTTTTACGCCGGCCTTATCCAGCAAGGCTTTCTCAATGCGTCGATCACCACCGGCTTTGATCGCCGCTGTCGCCGGCAGGAACTTTCCGCTTTTCTCGCAAGTATCCAGGATATCATGCGGGATATGCTCGAACTCTGCGGTGATGACGTCGCACTGGGCAATCGCGCTATCCAGTCCGTGGCCGAGCACAGTTTGCGTCAGCGGGTGCATTATGTTTTCGCTGTTTACGTCGTAGGCGATAACATCAATATTTAACGGGGCACCAGCCAGTGACATCATGCGGGCCAGCTGCCCGGCACCTAAAACCAGAACCTTTTTCATTATCATGCGTCCTCAGACGGATCTGGCTGGCTCAGCACTGTGTCAGTCTGCTCTTTGCGGAAGGCATCTATCGCTGCCATCACGCCGGCATCCTGAGTGCCTATGATTTGTGCTGCCAGTAAACCGGCATTGGCCGCGCCCGCTTCACCAATGGCCAGTGTTCCTACCGCAACACCTTTTGGCATCTGAACAATCGACAGCAGCGAGTCCATGCCTTTCAGCGCACGTGACTGCACAGGTACGCCAAGCACCGGCAGGCTGGTGAAAGCGGCGGTCATGCCCGGAAGGTGGGCGGCACCGCCAGCCCCTGCAATAATCACTGAAATGCCGCGCTGGTGAGCGGTTTCGGCGTATTCGGCCAACAGGTGCGGAGTCCGGTGTGCGGAAACAACTCTGGTTTCGTAGGCAATATTGAAGCGATCCAGCATCTCAGCTGCATGTTGCATGGTTGGCCAGTCAGATTTTGAGCCCATGATAATACCGACTTTCATCCCGAACTCCTTAGGGTTATGTTAATCAGGCAAGAGGGTTTGCCGCGCATTATACGGAGATTTTTCCTTAAGGAAAACGTTTGCGTCGCGGTCTGGGGCGTAATTGATGCAGTTCGCTGAGATTGAGTTAAAATAACGACCCAGAGAATAACAGCCGTCGCCAGCGGGTCTGGTGCGGTATCAAGCCATTGAGGACAGTGTGGATAATTTAAGCCAAGTGGTCACCGCGTTACAGCAAGGTGAAGTGATAGCCTATCCGACAGAAGCCGTCTTTGGGGTGGGCTGCGATCCCGATAATCCGGAAGCGGTTGCCAGGCTGCTGGCTCTGAAGCAACGGCCGATAGAAAAAGGGCTTATTTTGATCGCAGCCGATTATGCCCAGCTGGCGCCCTATATAGATGACAGCCAGCTTACCGATGAGCAGAAAGCGCGCATATTGGCCACCTGGCCGGGTCCGGTGACCTGGGTCATGCCAACCAAACCCCAGGTACCGGCCTTTCTGACCGGGCAATTCACCACCATTGCGGTTCGGGTGACGGACCATCCGCTGGTGCAGCAGCTGTGCCGTGAATTTGGTAAACCGCTGACCTCGACCAGTGCGAATCTGACTGGCGAACCGCCTTGCCGGACAGTTGATGAGGTGGTATCCCAGTTGGGCGATCACCTGAGTACCATCCTGCACGGTGAAACGGGCGGCCGTGACAATCCGTCTGAAATTCGCGATGCTGCCACAGGGCACATTTTTCGACAGGGATAACTTACGCATGCAAGACGTTAACAAACACGCCGTGAAGGCGTTCTTACTGGAGCTGCAAGATACCATCTGCCGGGCACTTGAAGCGCAGGATGGTCAGGCCAGCTTTGTCGAAGACAGCTGGGAAAGAGAAGAAGGTGGTGGCGGCCGCAGCCGTGTGTTGCGTGATGGTGCTGTTTTTGAGCAGGGCGGCGTCAATTTCTCCCATGTTTTTGGCGCCCAGATGCCGGCTTCGGCAACGGCTCACCGGCCTGAACTGGCAGGACGCCGCTTTGAGGCGATGGGAGTTTCTCTGGTGATCCATCCCAAGAATCCCTATATCCCGACGTCTCATGCCAATGTCCGCTTCTTCATTGCCGAAAAAGAGGGCGAAGATCCGGTCTGGTGGTTTGGCGGCGGCTTTGACCTCACTCCCTTTTATCCGTTTGACGAAGACTGCCGTCACTGGCATCAGGTGGCCAAAAACATATGTGCGCCTTTCGGCGATACTGTCTATGCCGATCATAAAGCCTGGTGTGATAAATACTTCTTTCTGCCACATCGTCAGGAAACCCGAGGTGTCGGCGGCTTATTCTTTGATGATCTCAATCAGTGGGGATTTGAAAAGTCCTTTGCTTATATGCAGTCGGTGGGTATGGGTTTTCTGGATGCTTATCTGCCTATAGTGGACAAACGCTGCCCTACCCCTTACGGTGAGCGTGAACGTCAATTCCAGCTATATCGCCGTGGCCGTTATGTCGAATTTAACCTGGTGTATGACCGTGGTACCTTATTCGGCCTGCAAAGTGGTGGGCGCACTGAGTCTATTTTGATGTCTATGCCTCCTCTGGCACGGTGGGAGTATTGCTTTCAGCCAGAGCCAGATTCACAGGAAGCCCGCTTGTGCGATTACCTGACTCCCCGAGACTGGTAGTCCGGCGCCGGTGAATATTAAGTAAGTGATTAAGTGATAAGGAAGACACAGCAGCCATGAATCAGGCCAAGGATAAATATGTCGTATTCGGTAACCCGATTGCTCAGAGCAAGTCACCGTTGATTCATACCCTGTTTGCGCGTCAAACAGCACAAGACATGGTGTATGAAGCCCGGCTGGCACCTGTGGAGGGTTTTCAGGCTGCCGCGGATCAGTTTTTCTCTGCCGGAGGGCGTGGTTGTAATATTACTGTGCCTTTTAAAGAGCTGGCTTTTACCTATGCCACACAACTGACAGAACGGGCGCAATTGGCCGGCGCCGTGAATACGCTGAAGAAACTGGATGATGGCGGTATTCTCGGGGATAACACGGATGGTGAAGGTCTGGTGCAGGATTTACTGCGAAATCAGGTTGCAATCCAGGGGAAGCGCATCCTTCTTATAGGAGCAGGAGGTGCGGCGCGTGGTGTCATTTTGCCTTTGCTGGCACAGGCCCCTGCCAATCTGGTGATTACCAACCGAACCTTTACCAAAGCAGAAGAATTGGCCGCCATGTTTGCCGCTTATGGCGAGGTTGCGGGTATGGCATTGGGTGATCTGGCTGATGCGCCGCATTTCGATGTGATCATCAATTCGACCTCTGCCAGCCTGAGCCAGTCGCTGCCGGGGGTTCCTTCTTCCCTTATTCATCCTGAAGTAGTGTGCTACGACATGGTTTATGGCCAGGAGCAAACGACATTTAATCAGTGGGCAGAGACATTAGGAGCCCGTCAGGTGATTGATGGCTTGGGTATGCTGGTGGGTCAGGCTGCTGAGAGCTTTATGCTGTGGCGAGGCATGCGGCCTGGTACAGAACAGGTACTGCGTGAATTACGTCGTACTTTACAGGCAAAGTAGAGAATTCTATGAATCAAGATATTTTATTTGCCGACTTGCAGAGCTGGGACAGTGAGCGCCAGGCGGTGTGTTTCCCTGCACAGCAGGCCGGAGCGTTAATTCGTTGCTGGGTCAGGTTGGACTGGTTAGAAAAGAAAGCCGATATGGCACTGACTGACGAGGCGGCCATTTTAGCCGCCTTTGCCGAGTACCGTTTTGATCTTGAAGAGCTCGCCGAATCTTCGATTGACGAAGAAAACTTCAATCAAGACGGCGAAATCATGATTGGCTGATCTTATTCTCTTCCAGATACTCGTCTTTTAGTCGGACATAGTTATCGGCTGATTGCGGAAGAAATGCTAATTCAGCATCGGTTAATGGCCTCGCCTGTTTGGCGGGGCTGCCGACATACAAATAACCGCTTTGCAATACCTTGCCTGGCGGCACTAAAGTCCCTGCCCCGATAATCACATCATCTTCGATCACTGCCCCATCAAGAAGAATAGCGCCCATCCCTATCAGGATCCGGTTACCCACCCTGCAGCCATGGAGCATAGCTTTGTGGCCAATTGTCACATCATCGCCAATAATAAGAGGATGGCCATCAGGGTTGCTGTTGCTTCTTCGGGTGACGTGCAAGACAGTCCCATCCTGTACGTTGGTACGCTCTCCTATCTTGATATGGTTTACGTCACCCCGTGCTGCCACCAATGGCCAGATACTGCTGTGGTCGGCCAAGTGAATATCTCCTACCAGTACGGCTGATGGGTCGATATAGACTTCTTCGCCTATTGTGGGAGTGATTCCTTTATATGACCGGAGTGAGTTTTGCATCTGGTTACCTCGATTATCTGGAGCAGGATTACTGAGTCTCGGAACTTCTCCGGTGTTTATACCACCAAAACCACAGGGGGTTGTGTGAATCTTGGTCGCTTGGGCGAAAATGACAAAATTATTTCAACTTAGCTATTGCCAACGTGATCGAACTCTCTATAATGCCGCCTCACTGACACGGCAGAGCAGCAAAACTGAAACGCTAGGCAGTGTAAGCGGTTAGAAAAACAAATTGAAAAAAGTGTTTGACACTTCACTTCGATTGGTTAGAATGGCCGCCCGTTTCGAGAGATTAATCACAAAGATTTATATCGAAACAAGCTCTTTAACAATTTGACCATGCAATCTGTGTGGGCACTCGACAATGATACAGTCATAAAAGATTTATCAGTGAACT
>NZ_JAUOQQ010000021.1:0-84347 GCF_030547675.1 Photobacterium sp. 2_MG-2023 | reverse complement strand
TTCTTGATTGTCATATTCACCTCGATAAGTCATTTTACTCACTTAACGCGGTGTCCAAAAGTATTGGATCAGATCAGGCAGCCAGCTGATGGCGTTTTTGTTTAATATTCATATTGATGCGTAACATCATTGATAGTAGCCTGATACCAGCATGCAACATTGACGTCAGTTGGCTCAATGGCGAATTGGCATTCTCTCTTCCCTACACACAGAGAAACTTCATGGATAGAAAACATACCTTTGGTGTCATTCTGGCACTGCTTGCCGCTTTTTTTAACGGCATGGTTGGCATACTGAGTGTTAACCTGTTTCAGTCGGGCCTCTCGCCGGAAGCCGTGGCATTTTATAAATGCGTCGTTGCTTTGTTGATCATTGTGGTGTTACTGGCTGCCACCGGACAAATCGCTACCTTGCTTTCTTACGTAAAAACCAAGTGGAAAGCCTTGTCTGTGTGCAGTTTCTTTGGCTTTTTCATGCTGTATTTTTTTGAAACGGCGTCCTACGAAACACTGAACGTTGCTGTGGTGGTCTTCCTGCTGTTTGGTGTCTCTACGCTGGTAACATTTTTTGCCAATGCGCTGTTTGAAAGGCGAAACCTGGTGGCGCAGGAATGGATGTCGGTACTGTTCGCGGTACTGGGTTTGTACCTGATCTTCATGGAAAATGAGAACATCGCCAGTTCGGATAATACCGGTTTTGTGTTTGCGGTACTGGCGGGTGTGGGTTACGGGCTGTTTTTGGTGCTGAATAAGAAACTGAACATTGGCGGCGGGTTAGTTCCGGTTGGCGGCCTGCTGCTGTTTGGTGTGGTGTATCTGTTTGTTCCCTTTTCCATGTCGGGCTTTGTTGGTGTTGAAAGCGATGTCTGGTTAACCCTCTTATTGCTGGCGCTGCTGCCCACCATAGGCGGCTTCTGGTGCACGACTAAGTCCCTGACGATATTAAAAAGCCAGACGGTTCAGCTGGTTGAGCTTTCGGAGCCTATTTTTGCTTTGATGCTGGGTTTTATTTTCTTAGGTCAGTTAGTCTCGCCGATGCAAATGCTGGGCGGAGGCTGCATTTTGGGTGCGATTCTGATCCATGAAGTGAAGCTGTCCACCTTGAAATCACTGAGTAAGCGAAAAGTGGCGACGGACTCGACCCGGTAAACTTTCCTCTTCTTATCTGCATACACTACAGATCAAACAGCCAGCCTCAGACTGGCTGTTTTTTGTTGCCTCAAAGCGCAGTGTACACACGCGCTTTGTTAGTATTTCCTTGTTCGTCCTGGCCGAGGTGCTTTTTCTGCCGGAGTGGTTTTTATCGCTGGAAAAGCATATTGAACAGCGTGCCAGACCTATCAACCTCTGACTTTTCAAGCCTTAGAATGTGATTAAGAGCGGAGGTGCTCCGTCTGTTTAACGGCCCGGATTGGAGATGATTTTTTATCGGTCGCGCTTTTCCCGGTTATTTTGCGGTCTGTTTGCGAAAATGCACTATTGTTAACACAGCTGGGTTAGCCGTTCAGGGTTTACCATGCCCATTTTTCCTTTCTCTATTTTCTCTCGTCGATCTCCCTCACATTGTCGACAATTCTATTCATCCAGATTTACTTTTTGTTAACAATTGGCTTGTTTTTTATCTTTTATAGGTCTATTTTTTCCTTGTTGATTAAGTATTGTTGACAATGTTGGTTGGTTGGGAGGTTGGAGAGAACTGTGAGTATTGGTATTGTAGACAATGTGCAAGATCCCACGATGACTGTGAGCGGTAAAGCTGACGCTGTAAAAGAGCCGACCAAATCCAACAGTTTGCTGGAAGTGCTGGTAGAGCGCATCGTCACCGGGGTTTTTCCTGCCGGCAGCAAGATATCTGAACCTGAACTGGCCCGCCAGTTTGCCGTTAGCCGCGGCCCGCTGCGTGAAGCCATGATGCGGGTTGAAGCCTTGGGTTTGGTCGAGCGCATTCCCCATGTCGGCGCCCGGGTCGTTGCACTCAGCCCGCAGAAACTGGCTGAAATCTATGCGGTGCGGGAAGCGTTGGAAGGTATGGCGGCGCGTCAGGCCTGTGAAAAAATCACTGATGAAGAAATTGCCGGGCTGGAAGTCTTATTGCAAACCCATCAGACCCATATTGAGCAGGTCGAGGGTGCCTCCTATTTTCATCAGCACGGTGATTTCGATTTCCACTACCGGATCATCAAAGCCAGTCGAAACAGCAAGTTAATCAGCTTGTTGTGCGATGAGCTTTATCACTTGCTGCGTATGTACCGCTATCAATCACCGCGTTCGCATTCACGTCCGGAGCGGGCACTGAACGAGCACACACAGATTCTGGCAGCGATAAAGGAGCGCGACGGCGAACTGGCTGAAATGCTGATGCGTCGCCACATAATGCGCAGCAGAACACTGATCGAAAGTCAGTTAAAAAAGGACTGATACTCAGCAGAATGCGTTCTGCCGGATAATTCTTACAACAACAAGGAGCAAGTTATGAAGCCAGGACAGCGTTTCCGTCAGGCTGTTGCAGATAACCACCCGCTGCAGGTGGTGGGTACGATCAATCCATACTGCGCCATGATGGCAAAGCAGGTGGGTCACCAGGCTATTTACCTGTCTGGTGGCGGGATCGCCAACGCCTCTTATGGCCTGCCGGATCTGGGGATCACTACTCTGAATGATGTGACGGAAGACGTGCGCCGGATCACCGCCGCCTGTGACCTGCCGATGCTGGTGGATATTGATACCGGTTTTGGCGGTGCATTCAATATTGCCCGCACCATTCGCGAAATGGAGCGGGCCGGTGCCGCCGCGGTACATATGGAAGATCAGGTGGCGCAGAAACGCTGCGGACACCGTCCGAATAAAGCCATTGTCAGTCAGGCTGAAATGGTGGATCGCATTAAAGCGGCAGTTGATGCCCGTCAGGATGACAGCTTTGTCATCATGGCCCGTACCGATGCGCTGGCCGTTGAAGGGATGGATGCTGCGATCGAGCGGGCCATTGCCTGTGTTGAAGCCGGTGCCGACATGATTTTCCCGGAAGCCATGATTTCGCTCGAGCAGTATCGCCAGTTTGTTGATGCGGTAAAAATGCCCGTGCTGGCAAACATCACAGAGTTTGGTGCAACGCCGTTGTTTTCCTGCGAAGAGCTGGCCGCGCAGGGTGTCGACATGGTGCTTTATCCACTGTCAGCATTTCGTGCCATGAACAAAGCGGCACTGAATGTCTATCAGCATCTGATGACAGACGGCCACCAGCGCAACGTGGTTGAGCAGATGCAAACCCGTGAAGAGCTTTATGATTATCTTGGCTACCATGAATATGAGCAAAAGCTGGACAAACTGTTCAGCGGACAGTGACAACATGCGCGGATATTCCCTCCCCTTGGCAAGGAGAGGGTTAGGGTGGGGTTCGTATGGTGTGCGCAGATTCAGAAATTGTGTCCGGTAACCCCCTCATAGCCTCCCCTTGAAAAGGGGGAGGGACAGAAAGAATTCATGCAACAGAAGAAGAGAAGGCGTACGAAGTCAGCGTCTCAATCCAATAACGTGACGACCAGTAACAAAAGGAGCCTGTAATGACTGCGACACAATCAGTGACAGCGGACAAAGAAAACACGGCAAACAAGGACAGTTCACTCAACAAGCCACTGGGCGGGGCAGGTCTGCGCGGTCAGAGTGCCGGCAGCACCGCACTGTGTACCGTGGGTAAAACCGGTACCGGCCTGACATACCGTGGCTATGACATCACGGATCTGGCGCACAATGCCCAGTTCGAAGAAGTGGCTTATCTGCTGCTGAAAGGCAAACTGCCGACCCAGGCTGAGCTGGATCAGTACAAAGCGACACTGAAAGCTAAACGCGGCCTGCCCGATGCATTGAAAACCGTACTGGAAGCGATTCCGGCACAGGCGCACCCAATGGACGTTATGCGTACCGGCTGCTCCATGCTGGGTAACCTGGATCAGGAAACGGATTTCAGCCAGCAGGCAGACAAAACCGACACTTTACTGGCTATGCTGCCTGCCATCATTTGCTACTGGTACCGCTACAGCCACGACGGTGTGCGCATCGATACCGCCAGTTCTGAACAGGATTGTACCGGCGGATATTTTCTGGAAATGCTGACCGGTAAGACGCCGTCGGAACTGCATAAGCAGGTTATGCATTGCTCGCTGATCCTTTATGCCGAGCATGAGTTCAATGCTTCGACCTTCACCGCTCGTGTCTGCGCTTCCACGCTGTCTGATCTGCATTCGTGCATTACGGCGGCGATCGGCAGCCTGCGCGGCCCGCTGCACGGCGGAGCGAATGAAGCGGCGATGGCGATGATCGAACACTGGAAAACCCCGGACGAAGCGGAAAGCAATATCCTCACTATGCTGGCGAACAAAGACAAAATCATGGGCTTTGGTCATGCAATTTATCGCGACTCAGATCCACGTAACGCGCTCATCAAAGAGTGGGCACGTAAGTTGTCGGCCGATGCCGGTGACGCCCATTTATACGCGGTGTCTGAGCGGGTGGAAGCGGTGATGAAACGCGAAAAAGGCCTGTTTGCCAACGCGGACTTTTTCCATGCCTCGGCGTACCATTTTATGGGCATTCCCACCAAGTTGTTTACGCCGATCTTTGTCATGAGCCGCGTCACCGGCTGGGCCGCGCATGTGTATGAGCAGCGTGAGAATAACCGCATCATCCGGCCGAGTGCAGATTATATCGGCCCGGATCATCAGGACTGGCTGCCGATAGACCAACGCGTCTAGCCGTTAACTTATTTACCTCCCCGCCAACAGGGGAGGATTAACTACACAGACTAATAACGACTCAGAAGTAAAAGGAAAGATGAATGAGCCTCAACGTTGAACTGAATGAACGCCCGCAGCCGGATGAACTGCTGGTAAAAATTGCCGATTATGTGGCCAATAGCGAAGTTACCTCAGCCGAGGCCTATAACACCGCCCGTAACTGCCTGATGGATACCCTGGGCTGTGGCCTGCTGGCACTGCGCTTCCCTGAATGCACCAAGCACCTGGGCCCGACAGTGCCGGGTACGACAGTACTGAACGGCGCGCGTGTACCGGGAACCTCCCATGAGCTGGACCCGATCACCGCTGCGTTTAACATCGGCTGCATCATTCGCTGGCTGGATTTCAATGACACCTGGCTGGCCGCAGAATGGGGCCATCCGTCCGACAACCTGGGCGGTATTCTGGCCACGGCTGACTACCTGAGCCGTGTTGCTGTTTCGGAAGGCAAAGCGCCGCTGACCATGCGCGACGTGCTGACCGCCATGATCAAAGCCCATGAAATTCAGGGCGTACTGGCGTTGGAAAACAGCTATAACCGCGTAGGTCTGGATCATGTGTTGCTGGTGCGTGTGGCATCAACGGCTGTGGTGACTAAGATGCTGGGCGGAAACCGCGATCAGATTATAGATGCCGTGTCTCAGGCCTGGGTCGATGGCTGTGCGCTGCGCACCTATCGTCATGCGCCGAATGCCGGCTCCCGTAAATCCTGGGCCGCGGGTGATGCCACCTCCCGTGCCGTTCGTCTGGCGATGATCACCATGAAAGGCGAAATGGGTCTGCCGTCTGTGCTGACCGCACCTAAATGGGGTTATTACGATGTGCTGTTCAACGGCCAGCCGTTCAGGCTGAATCAGGATTTTGGCAGCTATGTGATGGAAAATGTGCTGTTTAAGATCTCTTTCCCGGCAGAGTTCCACGCCCAGACAGCGGTAGAATGTGCGGTAACACTGCATGATCAGGTAAAGAACCGTCTGGATGACATCGAACGTATCGAAGTGACCACGCACGAATCTGCCATTCGCATTATTTCCAAATCCGGCGATCTCGCCAACCCTGCCGACCGCGATCACTGCCTGCAGTACATGATTGCTGTGCCTTTGATTCACGGCGATCTGATTGCAGAGCACTATGAAGATGACTTCCACTGTGGCGACAGCCGCATTGATGTGCTGCGCAGCAAAATGGAAATCATTGAAGATAAGCGTTACAGCGCCGAATATCTGGAATCAGACAAACGCTCGATTGCCAATGCTATTCAGATTTTCTTCAATGATGGCACCAGCACCGAGAAGGTCTCGGTCGAGTACCCGATTGGTCACCGTCGTCGCCGTGAAGAAGGCATTCCTGTGCTGGAGCGTAAGTTCAGACGCAACCTGCTGACCCGCTTCCCGCAGGGCATGAGCGATAAGATTGTTGAGCTCTGCAGTGATCAGGCCAAGCTGGAAGCCACCCCGGTGAATGAGTTTATGGCGATGTTTGCCATAAACTGATCACAATGTGGAATTGCCCGTCTGTAACAGAAACCGGCGTATTGATCGCCGGTTTTTTTGTCTGCTCTTAATCGTATGATCACACAAGATAAGGCTGCGCATCAGTGAAGAACGGGCTGGGAAATGGCTTTTCTCAATTGTTCAAGTACATACTCAGCAGATACCAGGATCACAAACTTCACTGTGGGTAACCGAAACGTGCTGTCTGTCACCGGCATTGCCGGAAAGGCCTGACTCATCGGCCAGTGTGGCGGCGCCAATGTCTGATGGTTGGTATTATTGGATCTTGGGCTGCACTCTGTTAATTCCAGATGCAGTCTGGGTAGTTGCGTCAGCATGCTCACCTCAATTTACAGGCAGGAGTTTTCCTGTCATCCCTCAAAAAAATAAACGCACTGAAAGTAAGGCTAATGGCTCTTTGGCTATTGATATAAGGGCGAAAAAGCGAACTTCAAGTCTCTGTACTCAGGTTCTTTATGGTTCACGATAAAAAATGAGAACAATATTGATCTGGTGCATCTCAGGGCAGCTGACTGAGCAGTAGAATGCGGGCTGAGTTCGGCTGATGTCCTATTTTGCTCTGCGAGGTCAAGGTGTTGCATTTTTGTCAGACGGCCAGTGTGCTTATTGAACGTGTTCACACGGCACCGGAAGGTATTGCCCGGCTGAGACAGCCGCTGGCGGCTCTGTCTGACGTGTCGGGCTTGCTGGCATTAATCGAAGATTTCTCCGCCGTCACACAAGTGTCTGAGGTGGCCTGATGATTGGAGAACAGGCTCACCTGAACCGGATCTGGGCGCGTACCCTGCTCGAAGAATTGTCCCGCCTGGGGGTGACTGAGATCTGTCTCGCCCCCGGTTCACGCTCGACACCACTGGCGCTGGAAGCCGCCGCGCATCCGGTACTGAATCTGCATACCCATTTTGATGAGCGTGGCCTGGGCTTTCTTGCGCTCGGTATGGCCAAAGCCAGCGACCAGCCTGTGGCGGTTATCGTAACCTCCGGCACCGCCGTGGCCAATCTGTTACCGGCTGTGGTTGAAGCGGGGCTGACCGGTGAAAAGCTGGTGTTGCTGACCGCCGACCGGCCTGCCGAATTGATCGGCTGCGGCGCCAATCAGGCGATCTGCCAGCCGGGAATCTTCTCTTCTCATGTGACCGCCAGCCTGGATTTGCCCTGCCCTTCTGTGTCTGTCCCGTTAAGCTGGCTGCTGACATCGGTAGATGAGCTGTTATTTCGCCAGCACCAGCAGGGTGGCGCGGTGCACATAAACTGCCCGTTTCCGGAGCCTTTGTATTCGCCTGACCCGCCGGATGAATCGTGCTATTACACAGGATTGCTCGCTCACTGGCGAAGTATGGAACAGCCTTATACCTGTGTGTCTGTTCAGCCTGCACGGGTCACTGTGCCTGATGATATTCAGGCGCTGCGCAGCAAAAAGACGGTCATTATCGCCGGTGGCATGTCTGTTTCGGACGCGCAGGCGGTGGCCGCACTGGCGGCAGCGCTGGAATGCCCGCTGCTGTGTGATCCGCAGTCGGGGATCGGCAGTGACTGGGCGCATTACGATCTCTGGCTGCAGGTTGACGAGCTGGCCGCGCCGCTGAATGAGTGCAATCTGATCCTCCAGTTTGGCTCGCGCCTGATTTCTAAGCGCCTGACTCAGTGGATTGCCCGGCAGGCCAGTGAAAGGCAGGGCGATTACTGGTATGTATCGGCCGACAGGGCGCGCCACAATCCGGACCACCTGCCGCAACGCCATTTTGTCGCGAGTATTGCTGACTGGGCAAACATGGCCCTGGCAGCGTTAGCAAATACCGCCGCTGATGATCCGCTGCCCGGACAGATGCATCAGCAGTCACAACAGCTTCAGCAGCACAAGGGACATGATCCGCAGTGGCGACAGGCACTGCGGCAGACGGCGCTGCAGGTTCATGCCAGAGTCGGCAGCTATTTAGCGGCCTGTGGTGCAATGTCGGAGCTGGCACTGGCGATGGATCTGAGCCTCAGAGGCCAGCAGGCGAGCCTCTTTCTGGGTAACAGCCTGATTGCCCGGCTGGTCGACATGTTTACCGTAGTTAACGGGCGGGCTGTTTACACTAACCGGGGCGCTTCGGGTATTGACGGGCTGGTTGCCGCTGCGGCAGGGGTGCAGCGTGCCAGCGGCAGTCCTTTAATCTTGCTGCTGGGCGATACCTCGCTGCTGCATGATCTGAACTCGCTGGCGTTATTGACCCACAGTAAAACACCTGTGGTCATCGTCGTCACGAACAACGACGGCGGTGCCATTTTTGATCTGCTGCCTGTCCCGCCGGACAGTAAACAGCATCTGTACCAGATGCCGCATGGCTATCAGTTCGAACATGCTGCCCGTCAGTTTGGGTTGGCGTATTGTAAAACCGCGACACTGTCTGCTTATCAAACGGTTGTGAATGAGCATTTGCTTGCCGGGACAGGCGCGCTACTGGTGGAGATTCAGACGCCGCCGGGAGAAGCCGGCGAGCAGCTCAGTCAGTTCATCAGAGATTTGCATGCTCTGTAGCCGGTTTCTAACCCGGAGCGATCAGCCGGATCGTCCGGTACTGGTGTTTCTCCATGGCCTGCTGGGCAGCGGAGCAGACTGGCTTGACTGCACTCAGTGGCTGCAAGCCTATCCCTGTATCGGGCTGGATTTGCCCGGTCATGGCGGCAGCCGCGCTGTTGTCTGTCACTCTCTGGATGAGGCCGCGGGACAGGTTCGCGATACCCTGATCCAGCATCAGCTGGCGGCCCGTCCCCTGGTGCTGGCGGGCTACTCACTGGGCGCCCGTATCGCCATGCACGGAGTGGCCAACGGCCTGTTTGCACCGCTGAATATCCGGCTGCTGGCGGTGGAAGGCGGTCACTTTGGTCTGACTTCCAAACAGGAACAAATGGTGCGGTGGCGACTGGACTGTCGCTGGGCCCGCCGGTTCCGCCGTGAGCCTGTCGGTACGGTGTTGGCCGACTGGTATCAGCAACCTGTTTTTGCTTCGCTTAATCATGTGCAAAAACAAAGTATGCTTAATTGCCGCAGTGATAATCTCGGGGCCGGTGTTGCCGCCATGCTGCTCGCGACGTCATTGGCCCGGCAAGCTTACCTGGCGGATGCGCTCAAGTCGCAGCACGTGCCACTGCATTACTTTTACGGCGGACACGACAGCAAATTTTCACGAATGGCGAATGACAGCCGGGTGCCGGCAAGCTGTATCGCCGATGCCGGACACAACGCCCATAAAGAACAACCGCAGGCTTTTGCGATGGCGCTCAGGCGTCAGCTGAATCAGTCCCTTGAAATGACATTGTGATCTGAGAGTGAGGATGACGATATTCAGTACCGCACAGCTTGCTTTTCCTTTCCATTGTGAAATGGACAGAGTGTTCTTATTCTGGATTTAATTATCTATGATTTAAGTCTCTGTCTTTGATTATTTTAATTGTTGTTTACTGATTTTTGCCCAGAATAGACAAGCGTTCCTCACGTCGTTCTATCCTTAATATTGAAATATTAACGGATGAATTATGTGAGCATTATAAGAATTTCAGAACAAGTCTGACTGGAAAAAGAATGAGAATCAAACCGCTTCCCCCACTAAACAGCTTAGTTGCCTTCGAAGCTTCGGCCCGGCACCTGAGTTTTACCCTGGCAGCTGACGAACTGAATGTGACTCAAGGTGCAATTAGCCGACAAATTCGCCAACTGGAGGAATACCTTGGCACAGCGATGTTTACACGCGCAAGCAGGAGTATTTACCTGACACCGACAGGACTTCAGTATTATCAGTCGATCAGCCATTCGTTGCTGGATATTGCCCAAGTCACTGGCGAAGTGAAGAAGTGGCAGGGCGACCATAAAATCACGGTGGCGACAACCAATGCGATGGCGGCACTGTGGCTGCTTCCTAAAGTCGCTGAATTTCAGAATGCGCATGATGACATAGATTTGCGGATTTTAGCATCTGATAACATTCAGGACCTACGGCGGCTCGATTGCGATATAGCGCTTTTCTATTGCCGCACACCACCAGCCGACATGCACGTCACCACCTTGTTTGCTGAAGAGGTTTTTCCGGTCTGCAGCCCGGCATACCTTGAGAAAATCGGTCATCCGACCGAGCCTGAAGATGTGTTCAGCAAAACCTTGCTCTTGCTGGAGGAGTCACAAAGAGACTGGGTGAATTGGGAGGAGTGGTTTCATGCCGTGGGGCTGCCAAATATCACACCTAAAAACCGGATGAATATTAACAATTATCCAATGTTGTTGCAGGCGGCTATTAATGGGCAGGGTATCGCACTGGCATGGGGTTCATTGGTGGATGATTACTTACAAAGTGGTGCCTTAGTCAGGCCAGTGGAGCAAGTGTTGTCGACTGAATCAAATTTCTCGATGCTGGAGCCCATTGGCAGGGGGGTGATGCCAGCGAGCGTGAAGCGCTTTCGCGAGTGGTTATTGCATCAACTCCCGGATGAAGTCGGTGAGAAGGGTTTGATCTAAAAGGATTTTATCCACGCTCAGTTGAACAAAAAAAGCTGGAACTCAGGTTCCAGCTTTTGAATGGATTAGCTTCGCTGGTGCTTTAAGACAATAAGGGTTTTTGGTGGGTTGCCCCTTCTGATTGCGCCGCTGGTGTTGTGTCTGTTTTCAGGGGGGATTTTGGTTCAACGAGTGGTTCGACCGGGCCGTCCAGCTTTTCCTGTTCAGGGTGAACATGCTCCGGAAGCATTGCCCAGGGTTTGGGTTCACGACGCAGACAGTGAAACAGAGTCATACTCATGACGGCGATGAAAATGGCAATCGGGAAGCCAGCGATGATTGATGCCGTTTGCATGGCCTTCAGTCCACCAGCATAGAGCAAGACAGCGGCGATGACTGCAATCATTATTCCCCAGAGTATTCTGATCAAAGTCGGTGGCTCACTGTCACCGGCTGCATCAAGGGTACACAACACCAGCGTGCCTGAATCCGCTGAGGTGATAAAATAGGTGCCAAGCAGTACACAGGCTAGAACGCTCAACAGCTTGCCAAATAAACCCGTATCCAGGTTATCGAACAGGGTAAATAAGGCTCGAGTGGTATCTGCTTTGGTTGCATCCAGAATCGGTCCGCCTGTGAAAGCGGTGGATGGTGTTTGATTGGTCTGCTGCGCGGCTGCAACGACAGTTTGCTCCTGATGGGCAATGCGAGCGTCCTGCTCGACTTTTAGTGCTGCGCCGCCGAAAACCGAGATCCACAGGAAGGTGATCAGGGTAGGTACGATTAATGCCCCGCCTATCAGCTCGCGGATAGTGCGTCCTTTTGAAATCCGAGCGACAAACATGCCAACAAACGGTGCCCAGGTCATCCACCACGGCCAGTAATAGGCTGTCCACCAGTTTTGCCAGCCAGAGTCATTTTGCGCATCGCTCCACAGGCTCATGCCGATAATATTCTGCGCATAAGCGCCAGTACTTTCCAGCAAGGTGTTCAGAATGTAACGCGTTGGGCCAATATAGAGAACGATCACTACCAGTAGCAGCGAAAGCAACATATTCCATTCTGAAAGACGCCGGATGCCTTTGCCAATGCCGGACAGAACGGATGCCACCGCGCAGGTACACAGAGTGACAATAATCACCAGCTGGGTCCCCAGACTGATGTCGATGCCAAATGCCTGATTCAACCCAGAGTTAATCTGGATCACTCCCATACCCAGTGTTTGGGAAATACCAAATGCCGTAACCGCAACCGTTAAAATGTCGACAGTGTGGCCGATGGGGCCGTAAATTCGATTGCCGATTAAAGGGTACAGAATAGAACGGAGTGTGAAGGGGAGATCTTTACGGTATGAAAAATAGGCCAGTGCTAAAGCCACAATGATAAACACTGACCATGGGTGTAAACCCCAGTGAAAGAAGGTCAGTTGCATTGAGGTGGCGGCAGATTGATTGGTCAGTCCTTCAGTAAAAGGATTGTCAGCATAGTGCCACATTGGTTCGGCGACTGACCAGAAAATCAGTCCGATTCCCATGCCGCCAGAAAACAGCATGGACACCCAGGACAAATAGCTAAACTCCGGCTTTTCATTGTCTTTGCCGAGCCGGATATGGCCGTATCGGCTGATCATTAAATAAATAAGAAACCCGACAACCAAGGACACCAGACCAATATAAAACCACTTCATATTCTGCAATAAAATGCTGGAAATGGTTTCGAAATATTGCCCTGCCTGGTTGGCGAGGATAGCGCAGAAAAGCACAAACCCTATCACGACAACTTTTGACGCGATCGTAACAGTAGGGTTTAGCCCTTTCAGTATCCCTGATGTTGCTCTCATAAACATCCCTCTCAGTGCGTGCTGCTCAGTGTTGTTACGTTCTTGTTAATTTTTTGAAGAGTAGAGAGTGCGGAAAGACGTTTCAACTGATTATTTGTCATCCATGAATGAGCTCAGATCATGGAACATTAATTTTATCAATAACAGGGTCTGGGCATTATCAGTCCGGCGGATAGAAGTATGACAATTTCTCATTAACACCCTCCAAAAAAGTCGTTTGTTTGTTGCGATGTTGTTAACCAGAATCAGCATCATTAACACATCACCATGTTGTGATCACGGAATGCAATTTCACTTGCGGAGAAAAGAACATGAGCAATGTCAATCAAACCATCATCCCGATTGAGCTGGTCGATCGCGTATTGAATCCGATCAGCGAGGCAACAGGTATGCCGAACGAGGCCTATACCCACGCCGAGTATTTCACCTTTGAGCGTGACCACGTCTTCGGACAGACCTGGGTCTGCATCGGCTTTGCTTCAGATCTGGTGAAGAATGGCTATGTGAAGCCGATTACGTTTATGAATTTGCCCCTATTGCTGATGAAGAACCGTCAGGGGGAAGTGCAGGTTTTTCACAACGTCTGCAGTCACCGCGGTATGAAACTGGTGCATGAAGCGGGTGAAGTTCAGGGAATGATTCGCTGTCCTTATCATTCCTGGACTTATGATCTTGATGGCAACCTGAAAGGCACACCACATATCGGTGGGATCGCCAAGCATAAAGACGACAGATTCAAATGCGAAAAACACGGCCTGAAACCGTTGCGCTCTGCTATTTGGATGGACATGGTTTTTGTCAATTTGTCTGGTGATGCGCCGAGCTTTGAAGAGCATATTGCGCCTCTGGAGCAGCGCTGGCATGGCTTTGTCGGGGACGATGGGCTGGGTTTGCTGCGCCGCGTGAACATGGGCGGCAATCTGGAAATCGAAGTGAACTGTAACTGGAAGCTGGCCGTCGAAAACTACTGCGAGGCTTACCACCTGCCTTGGGTACACCCGAGCCTGAACAGCTACTCCCGGCTCGAAGATCATTACAACATTATGTTTGCTGAGCGTTTTGCGGGCCAAGGCAGTCTGGCCTACAACCTGTCTGATACCGCTGGGACGCATCTGCCGAAGTTTCCGGGCTGGCCTGCGGACAAGCTTCGTCATGCTGAATACGTGTCGCTGTTTCCGAATGTGCTGCTGGGCATTCAGGCTGATCATGCCTTCGCCATGATGATTGAGCCTATCAGTGCAGATAAAAGCATTGAGCATTTACGTATTTTTTATGTCGGGGATGAAGCAACCCAGGATGAATTCGCAGCATGCCGCACCGCAACGGTTGAATCATGGCGTGTGGTGTTTGGTGAAGACATTGGCGCGGTAGAAGGCATGCAGCAAGGCCGTTATTCACCGGGCTTTGGCGGTGGGGTGTTCTCGCCGGAGATGGATATACCGACGCATTTCTTCCAGACATGGCTGGCGAAGCAAGTAAAGTCGGCGATGGAGGGCTGATCATGACGCATTTTCTGAATTATATCGATGGTCAGTGGTGTGATGCAGACCGTTCGCTGACAGTCATGAATCCGGGTACAGCGGAAGTGTATGCGACGGTAGCGCAGGCCAGTATTGCTGATGCAGACCGCGCGATGGCTGCCGCACGCCGTTGCGTAAATGAAGGGCTGTTGTCGGATGTGCGCCCCGCGATCCGATCACAATGGATGCTGAAAGCCGCCGCAGCGATTCGCGAGCTGGTTGATGAAGGCGGACTGATTGCTTGCCGTGAAAACGGCAAATCGCTGCAAGATGCAAAAGATGAATTTTTAGAGTCAGCACGCTACTTCGAATATTACGCGGGTATGGCCGATAAGCTGGAAGGAACCTCCATTCCACTAGGAAAAAATTATATCGATTTTACGCAATATGTGCCGTTTGGTGTTTCTGTGCAGATTGTGCCGTGGAATTTCCCCGTTTCAATTTGTGCTCGCTCGCTGGCCCCCGCGTTGGCTGCAGGCAATGCTGTGGTGATTAAGTCCCCGGAAATATCGCCATTGGCCATGACGCTGCTGATAAAAGCAATTGAAAAAGCAGGCTTCCCGCAAGGTGCCATTCACTTACTTTGTGGAAAGGGGACGGAAATTGGCAGCCATTTAGTGCAGCATCCGGAAGTGGATCAGATCGTCTTTACCGGCTCGGTGCCCACCGGCCAGCGTATCTTGCAAGATGCTGCGCACAGAGCAACTCCGTCTGTGATGGAACTGGGCGGAAAATCGGCGGCGATTGTCCTCAGAGATGCTGATCTGCAAACCCTGCTGAAAAGCGTTCAGGCCGGGATCTTTTTCAACGCAGGTCAGGTGTGCTCTGCGATGTCGAGACTGCTGGTGCACAAAACCCGCTATGAGGAAGTGAAGGCGGCGGTTGTGGCTATGGCGGAAGGGCTGGTCATCGGTCAGGGTGAAAGTCAGCCTGATATGACACCGCTGATCTCCAAAGAGCAGCAAACGCGGGTGCTGGCGATGATTGAACAAGCCAGACAGGAAGGAGCCAAGATCCTGACCGGGGGTTATGCACCTGAGTTGTCTGGTTACTTTGTTGCACCAACTGTGATTGAAGCAACCCCTGACATGCAGATAGCACAGGAAGAAGTCTTCGGTCCTGTTCTGGTCATCACGCCTTTTGAGACAGAGCAGCAAGCGATAGATATCGCTAACGGAACCGTGTTTGGTTTGGTGGCAGGGGTGTTTGGCGAGAGCCTGAATCAGACATTACGGGTGGCTCAGCAACTGCGTGGCGGCCAGGTTTTCATTAACGAATGGTTTGCTGGCGGTATTGAAACCCCGTTTGGTGGCGTTGGGCTGTCTGGCTTTGGCCGGGAAAAAGGACAGGAAGCGATCTATAGCTATGTCCATACACGTAATATCGCGATTCGGTTACAGCTCGACTGAAATGACGTAACAGAATCCGTTCCCTTTCCCCCTATCAGCGTGATCTGGTTGGCGGAGTGAGTCCGGCGGCCCGGTACGGGTGAAAGGGGATGAACCGGATACTGCTGGCAGGCATAGGGTAACAGCAATACCTGACTGGCTTCATGGCAGGGCAATGCAGAACAAGGTAGTTGGAGTAAAAGTGATGAAAAAGTGGCTCTGTATCATTTGCGGCTTAATTTACGATGAAGCAGAGGGCTGGCCCGCGGATGGCATTGCTCCTGGGACAGCCTGGGAAGATGTGCCTGATGATTGGCTTTGTCCTGATTGTCTGGTCAGTAAAGCTGATTTCGAGATGATTGAAATCAGCTCGGATGACACGGCAGGCGCACTGCAGGATAAGGTTGCTGCAGTCGCAGTTCCTGATGATTCAACGGGGGATCCCGCAGCGGATCAATCACCTTCACCTGAGGTGGCCTCCCCTGTTTGTGCCGATGAGCCTATCGTCATTATCGGGAGTGGTCACAGCGGTTATCAGCTGGCAGCAGCACTTCGGGGTCAGTCTGCCCACGTTCCTATCACCGTTTTTACGGCGGATGATGGTGCGTTGTACAGTAAGCCGGCCTTGTCGAATGCATTGTCGCTGGGTAAAGACGGTGACAGTCTGCAGACTGAAAGTGCGCTGGAATGGGAACGTCGCCTGAATATTCGAATTTACCCCAATACACGGGTTGAACAGATTGATCGCGAGAAGCGTATTCTGCACACCGGCATTGGCCCTTACGCCTACAGTCGCCTTGTACTGGCTACAGGCGCATCACCGATTGAGATTCCCATTGCCGGAGATTGCTCTGCCGTGCTGAGTGTCAATGATCTGATGGACTACAGAGACTTCAGACAGCGGCTTGAAGGGAAAAAACGGATTGCCATTTTGGGTGACGGCTTAATCGGTTGCGAATTTGCAAACGATCTGATCGAAAGTGGCGCAGAGGTAACTGTGATTGGTCTGGGGCAATGGCCAATGGCGCGACTGATCCCTCAGCAGCTTGGGGAAAGATTACAGGCTGTGTTCAGTGAACGTGGGGTCAAGTGGTCGCTACAAGACAGCATCCGCGCAATAGAACCAATCGATTGTGATACGCAATCGCCGGGCGGTGCATCAGCCGGAACGGGTTACACCATACACCTTCACAGCGGTAATCAGATTGAGGCTGATCTGGTTCTCAGTGCCGTGGGGCTGACTCCCAATGTCAAGCTGGCCCAGGCTGCGGGTTTAGAGGTAGGACGCGGAATCAAAGTGAACTCCTACGGCCAAACCAGTGATAGCCATATTTTCTCGCTGGGCGATTGCGCAGAAACCGCTCAAGGCTGGCAGCCTTATATCGCACCCATTACTCAAGCTATTCCATCTTTGGTGAAAAGCCTGCTGGGTGAACCAACACCCGTGACACTCAAGGAAAGCCCGGTGATTGTGAAAACGCCCCTCATGCCACTGACGGTCTTCCCTGTGTCTGCCAGCGCACCGGGTGAGTGGCATATCGAATCGGTAGCCGAAGAACTGATGGCGTTTTTCTATTCACCTCAAGGCGAGATGATCGGGTTTGCTTTGCTGGGAAAACAGGTTCAGTCAACGCGTATGCAATGGTTAGGGCAATTGTCACTCAAGCAGTCTGCTGCGTGACGGGAGAGCAAGTATGATTCACTTACCGAATGACGATACAAGCTGCGGCTGGTATGACGCACTGCCCGATACGGCGGTAAACCCATCGTTAGCAGGAGAAGAGAGCGCTGATTATGTTGTGCTGGGTGCGGGATTTGCCGGACTCGCCATGGCAAGGCGATTGGCTGAGCTTTCACCTTATTCCCGTATTCTGCTCATTGACGCGCAGCGAATTGGCCAGGGAGCGTCTGGCCGTAACTCGGGCTTCGTGATTGATTTGCCGCACAAGTTTGCCCTGGAGCATCCGGATCCGGCACATAAACAAAAGCTGCTGTCTTTAAATCGTTTGGCAATTAAACAGCTATCGAAACTGGTGAGCAAGTACAACATTCATTGCCAGTGGTCTGCTGTGGGTAAGTTTCAGGGGGCCGTCGGGCCACGAGGTGAAGCTTATCTCGACCACTTTGAACACCTGATGAAAGATTTGGGTGAACCTTACTTACATGTTGGAGCTGAAAAGCTGTCGAAAGTGTTAGGAACTCGCTATTACAGCCGGGCAATTTTCACACCGGGTGGCTATCTGATGCAGCCCGCGGCACTGGTGCGCGGACTGGCTCAAAGTTTGCCGGATAACGTGGAAATTCTTGAAAACTCTCCGATACGGGGCATCAGTAAAGAGAACGGTTATTGGCGGTTACAAGGCGACAATGGTGTGGTCAAAACCCCGGATTTATTACTGGGTACAAGTATTTTCACCCGCGAGTTCGGTTACCTGAAAAACCGTTTGCTACCAGTGATGACGTTTGCCAGCTGGACACGCCCGCTCAGCGATGAAGAAATGCAGCGCTACGGAGGACAACTGAATTGGGGGCTGACCCCGGCGGATCATGCCGGCACTACATTGCGAATGACGGCCGATCGACGAATTCTGGTTCGAAACTCCTATAAGCATGTACCCAAATACGGAGCCAGTGTGACAGACGCCATGCGGAAACGGATCCGCGAGGACCACAGACAGGTGTTCTTAGCGCGCTATCCGGCACTGGCAGACGTGCCATTTACTCATACCTGGGGGGGGGTATATGCCATTTCCCGTAACTTCACCAACTTCTTTGGTCAACTGGATGACAGAGTCTATGCCAGCGCCTGTGATAACGGTGTGGGTGCGGCGTGGGGCACCATATCCGGTACGCTGTTGGCGGACTTCGTCATGGGCGAATCTTCCCCCGCCCTGAAAGACATACGCCAGGTCACAGGGATGCCAAGCCTGAACCCCCCAGAGCCTTTTTTGGGGATGGGGGTCAAAAGCCGCATTCATTTAGCCAAATGGCAAAGCCGGAGTGAATTATGAAACGAGTCAGAGTGATAGATAATAAGGATCTCGATTTTACGGTGCGTGGTGACTCGCCGGGCATGGCTTACGTCGCACGTGCACTGAGCCCTGATGTTTCCCCGAATATCGGTGTGGGTTTTGCTAGGTGGGAAGGTGCAAAAGTCGCCTGGACGGTATTGTATGACGAAGTTGTTTTTGTCATTGAAGGGTGTTTTGAGCTGACCGCAAACGGGGAAACCCACCATGTTTACCCGGGACAAATGCTCTGGATACCCGAAGGGACTGAGCTGATTTATGGTGGTCATGCCTTGTTTGGTTATGTTGTGCATCCGGGAAACTGGAAGGAACTACACGGCATTCAGTGACCCTATTCACTTCGGCCTGAAGGGCTTACCACCGAACCAGGGACAGACTCCTCATACGGGCGATGTCTGTTCCTGGTTCGTCTGATTTCTTGTCTCTTTTCGAGCACAACACGCTGCTGAAGTCTTTTTATGTGCCGGTTGCTATACCCCCGCTCGCCTTTCTTCTCACTCCATTGTCTGCAAACCCAGTAAATCAGATCAAGTTTGATCTGGCGCAGGTGGAAAATCATGCTTGGCTATAGACTGTCCCGAGGTTTGTTTGGCCTGCCCCTGGTCTCTCAGAGGTCATGATGGCAGGTGAGGTTCCAGTTTGTTGAGGTATGCGGAGTGTTCCAGCACCAGATGGTTCATGTACTGATTGGCGGTATTCACGCGGCGACGGCAAGCTGTATCGCCCATGCCGGGCACAAGGCCCACAAAGAACAACCGCAGATTTTTTGCAATGGCGCTCTGGCGTCAGCTGAACCCGCACCTTGAAATGGCACAGTGATCTGAGAGTGAGAATGATATGGCAATGACCCTGGGTTTGTCTGAAGAGGCACTTTATGCGCCGATCGAATGGGTAAACGGCGGCAGCGGGTATGACGATATTCAGTACCATACATCGAGCGATGGTATCGCCAGAATCACCATCGCCCGTCCGCAGGTGCGCAATGCTTTTCGTCCGCAAACTGTCAACGAAATGATCCATGCGCTGTCACAGGCCCGCTACGATGAGTCCGTCGGTGTGATTATTCTCACCGGGCTGGGCGAGGATGCCTTCTGCTCTGGCGGTGATCAGAAAGTACGCGGTGACTATGGCGGTTACCGGGATGACGCCGGCACCCATCATTTGAATGTGCTGGATTTTCAGCGCCAGATCCGCACCTGTCCGAAACCTGTGATTGCCTCGGTGGCCGGCTGGGCGGTGGGCGGCGGCCATGTGCTGCACATGATGTGCGATCTGACCATAGCGGCAGAGAACGCCCGGTTTGGTCAGACCGGCCCGAAAGTCGGGTCTTTTGACGGCGGCTGGGGTGCCGCTTATATGGCACGGATTGTCGGTCAGAAAAAGGCCCGCGAAATCTGGTTTCTGTGCCGTTTTTACGACGCGCAGGAAGCGCAGGAGATGGGGCTGGTCAATACCGTTGTGCCACTGGCTGAGCTGGAAAGGGAGACGGTGCGATGGTGTCGTGAAGTGCTTCAGCACAGCCCGATGGCGCTGCGTTGTCTGAAAGCCGCACTGAATGCCGACTGTGACGGACAGGCAGGATTGCAGGAACTGGCAGGCAACGCCACCATGCTGTTTTATATGACCGAAGAAGGTCAGGAAGGCCGTAATGCGTTCAATGAAAAACGCCAGCCGGACTTCAAAAAATTCCCGCGCAACCCGTGATTTGTCATCACTGAGCGGTCAACACAGAACCGTACATAGAAACAAGGTGTGAACAGGATGACGCGTTCAGCCAGTCTGTATCGTTACCGGTTGCCAATGGACACTGGGGTGATCCTGCGGGGTAGGCGATTAACCGAGCGTATCGGCTACATCGCCGAGCTGAAGGAGGGCGCGCGCATCGGGCGCGGGGAAATCGCGCCCTTGCCAGGCTTCAGTGTGGAATGTGCTGATCAGGCCGGACAACAGAGCCTCCATGCGCTCAAACGCTGGGTGGCCGGACAGGACATCATGGCCTGTGCCCGGTGGCCGTCTGTGGCATTCGGACTGTCGATGGCGGCATTGGAACTGCAAGGCGAACTACCGATCACTGCTAGATACCAGACGGTGCCCTTGCTGAGCCTTGAGTCAGTGAACGCCGGGGCGGAAGGCGCTGCCGCAACCCTCAGCGTGCCAGCGGATTGTCGACTTGCCAAACTTAAACTGGGCCGTGGTTCGCCGCAACAGGATGCCGTTAATGTCAGTGCCTTGCTGAAAGCGCACCCGTCGCTGATGCTGCGGCTGGACGCCAACTGTGCCTGGTCGCTGTCGCAGGCGCGTGAGTTCGCCCGCCATCTTGCGCCTGCTCATGTTTCACGAATTGCATTTATTGAAGATCCTTGTCAGCGACCGGCCGACAGCCTGACTTTCAGCAAAGAAACCGGCCTCGCGCTGGCGTGGGATGAAACCTTGCAAGCTGCCGTCAGGCAACCTGACTTCACTTTGGATACAGATTTCTGGCTGGATAGCCTGAGCGGTGCCAACACCCTTGTCATCAAGCCCACCCTAATCGGCTCTGTGCAGCGCTGTATCGCCCTGATCCGTCAGGCACAGCATACCGGGACAAAGGCGGTGATCAGTGCCAGTCTGGAATCCAGCCTGGGATTAACCCAGCTTGCCCGCCTGTCTTGCTGGCTGCTGCCCGGCAGTGTACCGGGCTTAGACACTCTCAACCTGTTTCGCAGCCAGCTTGAACTTTCCTGGCCGGGCAGTTCCCTTCCGGTTCAGCCTTTACAACAACAGACACGGGTATGGTACTCATGAAGGCGGACAACCTCTGTCAGCCTTGCCTCTGGCACACCTGGGCCAGCACCCGGCCTGAAGCTATTGCGCTGGTGACGCCAAAGAGTGAGTACACCTGGCAAGCACTGGTTGAGCGAATTCACCGGCTGGCACGAGTGCTCGCCGCTCAGGGGGTGAGCGAAGGTGATGTGGTGACTGTGGTCAGCAACAACTCGCCGGATGTGGTGATGCTCCATCTGGCTTGCATCCAGCTGGGAGCGATCACAGCCCTGACGATGCCGCAACCCTACCAGCTAATTCAGGAAAATCTGCGTGTGTTGTATGGCGAGGGGCAGCGACAGTTTGTGTGGAGCAGTGACTCAGCCATCAGCGGTTTTTCAGAACAGGACAGGCAGCGCTTATTCACAGACTGCCAGATACTGAACCTGCAAGCACCGGTTGCTTCTTCGGCGTCGTGCCTTGCCCGCCGCGATGCAGGACGACGAGATGCAGAACAACGCGATACAGAACATCGCGACACAGAAAAAATAGCCTCGATTGTCTTTACCTCGGGCTCGTCCGGCGTGCCCAAAGCGGTCGCCCATACGCAGGAGCAGCATCTGGCCTCGGCCCGTGGCCTGCTGGCGGTTTTGTCGTTTCAGCAGCACGATTGCTGGCTGCTCAGTCTGCCCATATATCACGTTTCCGGTCTGTCGATTCTGTACCGCTGGCTCAGCGTCGGTGCCTGCCTGAAAATCGGCAGCGGTCAACTGGAACAGGACATTCAGGGGGCGACCCATGCGTCGCTGGTAGCCACGCAGCTCAAGCGACTGCTGGATCACCGGCAGCCACTGCAGCTCAGCCATGTGTTACTGGGCGGCAGTGATGTGCCTTTGCCGCTGTGTCAGCAGGCCAGAGACAGTGGTATTGAAACCTGGCTGGGTTATGGCATAACAGAAGCGGCATCGACGGTGACGGCCAAACCGACAGACGGCATCGCAAGCGCCGGGCGTGTGTTGCCAAACCGTCAGGTTCAGTTGAGAAACAAGCGGATTTATATCGCCGGTGATACCTTAGCGAGCGGTTACTATTATCAGGGCCTGCTTATTCCGCTGGTGGATGAACAGGGCTGGTTTGATAGCAAAGATGTCGGTCAGTGGGTCGACGGTGAACTCCGCATCACAGGCCGTGCCGATAACCAGTTTATTTCCGGCGGCGAGAACATCCACTGCGAAGAAATTGAAGCCGTGCTTAACCGTCATCCCGACATCAGGCAAAGTTTGGTGATCCCTGTTCACAGCGCCGAATATGGCGCCCGCCCGGTTGCCCTGATCGACAGCGCCAGCGATCAGTCAGCCCTGCAGCTGCCTCTCTGGCTGGCAGATAAACTCACCCGCTTCAAAATCCCCGATGCGTTCTTCCCCATGCCACAACAGCCACAAACCGGCATCAAACTATCGCGAAAGGCCATGAGAGAGTGGTTTTCTGACAATCAAAATGAATACCAGCTCATGAACGCCCCTGAAAATGTTAAGTGACCGCTGCCGCTTTTTCACCAGCACCTGCGACGCTGAACTTCAGGGTAGATCATTAAGCGCGATAAAAACCCAGAATATCAATTGGGTCGTATAAGGTGTTTACGCAAGATACAGGGCAGTGAGTCATATAACATGATGTCGCATAATAAAATGTTATATTTTTAAAAATCAACCAGTTAGCTAACTGGTCAGCTTTGTTCGATTTGTCAATCGGGTTAAGGTTGCGACCTTATAACTTAAACTCGTAATACTAAACAATGAATAATAACAACAATGCTGTTGCTGCTGGTCAGGCTGTTTACACGAAGAAAGTACTTTCCATCTATGATCTTTGGGTCCTCGGATTTTCAAATACCTATCTATGGAAATGTTCAACAAAGGTAATCAGTCAAAAGTTTCTAGAGTTAGTTTCTACCAACCATTTAGATGTTGGTGTTGGAACTGGGTACTACTTAAAAAATCACCTTTCCAATATGGAAAGAAGAGTTGCTTTAGTGGATTTAAATCAAAATAGCTTAAAATCAGCAGCTAGTGCAATCCGGCATTTTAATCCAGAAATATATAAAAGGAATGTTTTAGAGCCTTTACAATTAAATTGCGAAAAGTTTGACTCTATCAGTATGAACTATCTGTTACATTGTTTACCTGGTGATTTTTCAGAAAAAGGGGTTGTGTTTTCAAACCTTAGAGAGCTTTTAAATGAAGGCGGAGTATTGTTTGGAAGTACAATTTTAGGTAAAGGTGTACAGAAAAATTTTTTCGCCAATAAGTTGATGAATCTTTATAATAAAAAAGGCATTTTTAGTAACCTTAATGATGACATTATTAGCTTGGAAAAGGTTCTGAAGGAGAATTTTTCAAATGTACAAATTGACATTGTTGGGTGCGTCGTTTTGTTCTCTGGCACAAAAATATAACAAATAAGAATCAGTGTCGCGTAGCCGACACTTTATCCGGATGCTGGACAAGCCCGGAGGGTGTTCATAGTTCTGTGTCAGCATAAGTCACAGATCTACATATTGATCAACCCTGTTTGGGAAGTGGAGGCTCTACTGCTATATCGACAGGCTGAGCGTCATCAACAGGATAGTCAGTCACAATCCTAGGGGAAAAATACAGGGATGTATTTTTAGGGTGTCGGTGCAAGGAGCGCCTACAACCGGCCGGACAGCACCAAAGAATTTAACAGGCATTTCTGGGCACTCTCTGAGTCAGCATAGAGTGTCTGGCGCACAAAGCATAATGCTGAGAAGGCGCTGGCTTTAAGCGCTATATACAAACTGCCCTGCTTCCTGGCACTGACTGTCGTAAAATGGTTTTGTGCATCAACACCTTGCCTTGATGATCTTCTCTGTGGATACTGAAACTGTGTTTGGCTAAATCAAATCAATGCCATAGACAGGTTTTGACATGGTGGTCTCCGGTAATTCCGTAGTCAGACTTACCGAGTGTGGCAGAGCCTGATGAGGGAGCATGTCATTCCTTAGGCTTCAAGGAAGAATCAGTGGAAATTAATCTAAGAAACGCAGTACAAGCAGATGTTCAGCAAATAGCGAAAATCCATGTTAGTTCGTGGAAAGCAGCTTTTGATGGATTAATGCCAGATAATTATATTAACGGTTATACTCTTTCGTCTCGTATAGAGGAGTGGCAGAAAACAATATGTACCAATGCCGAGAAAGTAGTTGTTGCTGAGTGTGGTGAGGTAGTTGTTGGTTTTATGTCTTATCGTATCCATCCTGAGAACTCAGAAACTATAGAACTTAGTAAGCTCTACCTATGTCCCAGTGTCTATGGGCAAAGGCTAGGAAGCAGGTTTATGAACCATTTAGAAGAAGAATCTCAAGCTCAGGGAATGAAGGCTATTCACCTATATGTGCTCGACACTAACGAAACGGCAATTCAGTTTTACTCTAAACATGGTTTCCAGTTCTCAGATGGTTGTATGTCTGAAGAGTTTGAAGGAACAACAATCATCGATCTACTGATGACCAAGCGAGTTTAAGGCAGATTCGCAACGTTTGGTATTTTTGGTTTGAATCGATATTAGTATTTTCGGAACAATGGTTTAGGTCAGGTGGCAGCGTTGCTCACTACTTAACGCGGCTACATGGACTCTCCCGGTTGTCAGCAACCGCGTCAGGTAATGAAAGGGACTGCCGTGTTACATTCGGTCTGTTCACTGACGATCACAGCTCGTGCGCCATGAAACACATTGTCCACAGATATCGGTTGCTTTTTTGGCAATTATTCCAAGCCAGGCAGCAAACGTCTCAAGGAGTTTTTATTGCGTTATTGTGTTGTGGGTCAGCACCTTGCCTTGATGATCCTCGCCGTGGAAACTGAATTAATGCTTGGCTAAATCGATGCCATTGACAGATTTTGATATGGTGGCCTTCGGCGATGTCGTCATCAGGCTGACACAGTGTGGCAAAGCCTGATAAGGGGAGTTCATGCGATTCATAATGTACAAGGAGAAATACAGTTGAGCCTTAAAGAACACTTTACATTGCTGGCCGCCTACAACCAAAGCATGAACACAAAGGTTTACGAGGCTGCGAGTCGTTTAGATAAAAAAGAGCTGACCAAGGATCGTGGCGCATTTTTTGGCTCTGTTTTCGGTACTTTGAATCACATTCTTGTGGGCGATATTATTTGGCTCAAGCGATTTTCCTCGCATCCGTCCTGCATGTCCTCTTTACGTGAGGTCGTCAATCTTCCCAACCCGAGTAGCTTGGATCAGATACTTTTTGAAGATTTCACTGCTTTATCCGAACAAAGATCTTGGTTGGATTGTCAGATTATCTGTTGGGTAGATGAACTCACTGAGACAGATTTGGATCTCTTACTTAGTTATCACAATACCAAAGGCATTTCTGCTAACAAACGGTTTTCAAGCCTGGTTCTTCACTTCTTTAATCATCAAACCCATCATCGGGGGCAAGTATCTGCTTTGCTTTCTCAGGCCGGTGAAGATATTGGTGTGACAGACCTCTTGGCGCTGATTCCTGAGGAAGCTTGTGTTTAACCGGTTGCAGTTGGCGTAAGAACTATCACTTTAAAAGCGAAATTGATGACGTTGTTTTTTCGTCAAGTATTTGTCCAAGAGCTTTACTTTGCGAGCGACAACCAGCTTCAATCCAGATAATAACGTTGGCACATCTGCAGAAGGGCCGAGGATTGTTGAGAGTGCTATTATTTGTGGATTAGTACCTTGCCTTGGTAGTCTCCAGCTATTATGTAATCAGACTTTCAAGGTGTGGCAAACCTGATAAGGGGAGTCTATATTATTCATTCTGCATTACTAATCTCACTTGTTTTGGAGCCATGATCATGACTGATGACAGAATGCTGCGAACCTCAAGAAACTTGCCTTTCACACCCAAGGAAGTATATAGCGCATTTGCATCGGCAGAGTTATTAGCGTTGTGGTGGGGGCCTGATGGCTTCACCAATACATTCGAGGTTTTTGAGTTTACTGCAGGGGGGCGCTGGAAATTCGTAATGCATAGCCCTGATGGAGCAGATTATCTCAATGACAGTTTCTTCGAAGAACTTGTGCCTGATACTAAAATTGTGATTCATCATGATTGCCCTCCAAATTTCAAGCTTACTATTAGCCTGACTCCAGAAGGTGATGGTACGCGCTTAACTTGGGAGCAAGTTTTTGACAACGCTGAAACAGCGCACGCTGTAAAAAAAAGGGCAGGTTTAGCAAATGAGCAAAATATTGATCGTCTAACAACTGTGCTAAGAGAAGTCTCGAATTGACAAATAAGGCTATGTGTTGCGTAGCCGACATGTTATCTGGATGTTGAACAAGACTGTGCCGATATATTAAGAAAACCGCCGGGTTGAGCGTGAAAACTCAGAGATAAAGCAACACATTTAGTGCGGAGAAGAATTACAAATCAGGATCGTAAATTGTTATCACTGTTATTAATAAATACGGACTTTATGACGAACAAAAACAATGACAGAAAAGCAGGCGGAATCACGCTTTTGAAGAATGGGGAAATGCTTTTCTCCCAAAGATATCGGTAGGCTTTCGGCTATTGAAAAATCAGATGAAATGGTAATTAAGCACGATATCTTAACTTCTGATGCAAGCATTCATGGTGTATCTTTAGGTGATCATGCTTCAGAAAACTGTTCGTATGTGGCTTTACTAATGGAATTTTATTACATCACTGACATCCTTGTCGTGTCGGTGTTAAATGCCATTAAGGATATCGAGAATGGAATTAATTCGAAAATTTAAAAAAAGAAGAGCAATCAAATCATATATAAAGAAACTTCCAAGCATGCTTAAAAGGGATTACAGGAAATCAAAAAGATATACCCCAAAACAGGTTAAAAGTACGATCGAGAGAGGCGGCCTATCTGTGGTGTATGCATGTTACGGTATTGCTATGTTTTCAAACAGGAAAGACTTCGATCAGTTTCATCAAGAAATCGGCGAAAATTGCGATTATGATGCGATGCGTTGTGAGATAGGATATATCTACTTTAATGGCAGCTCAGATTTCAGCGTCAGTGACATAACTTCGGCCTCATCAGATTCTGGTGGGGGTATTGATGCTGGAGGTTTTTCTGGTGGAGATAGCGGTGGCGGTGGTGGCGACTAAATATCGGGGGTAGAGATGGATGTAAGCTTAGGTTGTTGACGCCGGGAGCGCCTGTAAACGATCAGAAGCACCTGATTTAATTACAACAAATAAACAACCCGAATAATTGGCCGCTACAACAATATGCCACTGACTTAGTGGAGGTTTTCACTGGGTGATCACCGATTCATGGAGAAAGAAAATAGCAGTGCCGATTGATCTGGCTCAAGCGCTGGAGGCTGCATCAGAGGCGCGAGCCACATGGGATGCGACTAACTGGATTTGCTGGATAGTTTCAGCTAAACAGGCGAAGGTCGGGAATGACAAGGACAGTCACGTTCAAGACAAATTGATGACGTTGTTTTTCGTTAAGTGTCTGCCCAAGAACTTTACGATGCGCGACACAACCCGTTTTCATCCGGATGACAACGTTGACTTGTATGCAAAATGACCGAAGACTGTTGAGTGTTCATGTCCAGGGCGACCGCATGAGTGCTTAGTTTTTCATCACCTGACTAAAACCAGCACTTAATACAGCCTCAAGCATTGATGTATTCATCATGCATCGCTTTTGTTTTCCGACGATGCTGAGCTTGGTTGGCACATGCAATTGCCGTATCGACAGGCTAAGTGTCATCAACAGGATAGTCAGCCACAATCCCAGGGAAAAATACATGGATGTATTTTTAGGTTGTCGGCGCAAGGAGCGCCTACAACCGGCCCGGACAACATCAGCAAAATCAAAGGCTTTTCTGGGCACTCTTTGAGCCAGCAAAGAGTGTCTGGCGCGCAACGTAGAATGTTGGATAAGGCGCTGGTTTTAAGCGCGACATACAAAGTGATTCAATGGGGCTGGAGGCTAAACTCACTCCCCCCAGCATAACTGTCTGCTAAAATACTATGCCGTTCGTTCAGGGAAAGTTTCATAGGGAGGTCATCAAATCATGGAAACAGAAAACAGCTGTGCTGAATTCGACGCGCGATTGCTTCGCCCCAGGGACTTGGGTGGGGACAGTGAATGGGCTTTTGTTGTGTTGCCTCAGGAGGTAAGCGCAACGTTGCCAAGGCGTGGTCGTATCACTGTTTCAGGCACCTTAAACGGTAACAGTTTCACTGTTTTGCTTGAACCGGATGGCAAGAAAAGCCATTGGCTGCGTATCGACCGGCCTCTGCTGGCGGCTTCAGGTGCCAGCGTTGGTGACACGGCACACTTCGAGATTTTCGCCGGGGAGGAACCTGAACCGGATGTGCCGGAGGATCTGGCTCAAGCGCTGGAGGCGGCACCTGAGGCGCGAGCCACATGGGATGCGACGACGACCATTGCCCGTGTAGACTGGATTCACTGGATAGTTTCGGCCAAGCAGGCCAAGACCCGCGTGAAACGCATTCATGACGCATGCGACATGCTTGCTTCGGGGAAGAAGAGAGTGTGTTGCTTTGACCCGTCAGGTTTCTACAGTAAAGCGTTCAGTGCGCCACAGGCAGAAGAGTAGAAAAACGGCATGTAACGTGTCGAGGCAGCACTGGTTTTTAAGTGCGATACACAAATCAGAACCAGATTTGGCACGTTTTACAGTGTAAATGAGATGGTTTACCTAACTCAGGCATCCATGCCTGATACGTTGCTATTTGATTGACCGAGAAGCCGTGCGTTAACGGCGGAAGTGACGACCCCGTGATGAGCGCTCTTTATGGGCTGATGCGGCTTTGGCTTGCGACTTCAAAATGGATTCAACCGTCAGTACCATTGGCTCTTTAGGCTTCAGGCCATGTGGGAAAGGGCGGGCGCGTGGCGGTAATTCATACTCTTCGCTCGTTGCGCGAGGCATACGCTTAAAGCGGTACAGGTAAAAGTTTTCCAGTTTCTCTCTTGCCCAGTCTGTTTTATTTAGATATTTCACACTGCTGGCAATCGAGGGGTTGACGTGAAAACAGTTAAATCGCATTGCTGTATCCAGAATGTCCCATCCGTAAAAATCGACCAGCTCTTGCAGTAAGGTTTCTAACTTAAGACCGTGCAATGGATTATTTTTTTGTAATTCAATTCTTTCTTCATCTGTCATCATAACGCGTTCCTGAGTTTCTCACGTACCGGGGCTGGTTGGATTGGGTGGTATTCGCTCAACGCTTCAATTTAATACCAGAGCGGCACGAATGAGTAAGCTGTGCCATGAAGGTTGAGGGCACGGGATTCTAGCAGACTCGGCCTTGCTTCCCTATTATTATCGCTATTAATAGCAAGGATGGAGCAAACCTTTTCCAGCGCCAACTCGCAACAAGCTGTCTTAGCCACTCGTTTTTACAGCAGCGCTTCACCAGTGCCTTTCAGCACTTTTTCAACCACACGCACCACTTTAGAGGTGGTGTAAATAACATCGGCAATCTTGCTGGGATCGTGTTTGGCCTTTTTGGCCAGCGACGTCAGGGTGATAAGGTTCGTCACCGCACTTTGGGTACGCGCAACGCCCAGATCGGGTAATGCCAGTGCTTCGCTGAGTTGGGTCAACAGCAGGTTGATGTCTTGCTGTAATTGCAGCGCCTGATCATAATCCAGCGTGATTTCTTTCACCTTGCGCAGCTCATTGATAGCTTCAGCCAGGTAGTTGCCCAATGGCTTGTCGATCATCTCACCCCTCCTCGCAAACAAGTTGATCATCTCTGAGCGCAAAGCCGGTTTCGCAGCTACCCAGCAGAGTGTTCAGTGATGAATAATGTCGGCCGGTTTCGCTGAGCTCGCCTGCAATACGGATGAAGGCTTTACCGCTGAACTCGTTGTTAGCGACCAGTTCGGCAATCGCGTGGTGCTTCTCTTTCAGTGTCTGCGTAGCTTTGGCTAGTTGCTTGAAGATCAGCGCTGTGGAGGCGATATCCACTGAGCGCTGAGTCAGGCTTTCAATTTGCGCGATCACTGCCTCATGGCTGAGCTTTCCCTGCGTTTTCATGATGTTGAAGCGACGGATATCGGTACTGAGCATATCCCGGCGTTCCGACAGCAGGGCGGCGTACAGTCTGCCGGAGGACAGGCGCTGGCTGATGGTATCGCAGATAATGCTGATGGTCGGGTCGGCCTTGATAATGATGTCTTTCAGGGCTTTGCGCCGCTGAGATTCTGCTACCGTGGCGCCTATCCCTGCGATGGCGGATGACAGTATGTGGAAGGTGTCATCGCTGGCATCCAGCAGGGGTGTATTGGTCAGGGCAAGATACTGTTTGTTTGCTGAGATCAGCGAACCGCTTAGTTTGGCAGCGGCATAGTCAATGTCGCTGCGGTATTTGGCGTCTGCCAGTTCGCTGAGGGCCTGGCTGTAGTCTTGCAGGGAACGGTTCAGGGCGTATAGCGCGAACTGTTGTTGAGTAATATCGGCATAGGTTTTTGCCTGTTGCGTCATCCGGTCGGAGGTCAGCAGAGTGCTGGGGCGTTCCAGTTCCAGCGCCAGTGTGTTGGTGGCCCGTTTTGTCTGTAAGGTTTTGGTTTCCTGCATCATGTCGCCCAGCTGGCTGGTGAGCAGATTACTGGCTTGCGCATACAAACCAACATCATTACTGGTATTCTGGCTGCAGGCAGAAAGAAAAAGCAGGCCAGCAGTGATGATACTCACTCTTGCAGCGCTAGCTCGGACGGGCATATGAAATTCCAATGACAATATAAAAACGTATATGCATAACATAAATGCTATTGGTTGAGTATTCCCGCCAATTAGGGTTCGGGCGAAGGGAAATGTGCAGCGGGTAACAGTTTCGCTTTACCTTCCACTGGGGGGAAGCTTTAGTCTGCCTGTTGTGTGCTGCAATGATTGTGACTTTGGAGGTAACAGTGGGATGTTGTAATCAGCCGCCTGATGGCGGCAGTGGTAATATCGGTTTGCTGGTGAAAACCGTACTGGTTATGGCTGTCGTGATTGCGCTATTGGCCGCGATTTTTGGCTGAGGGGTGTCAACTGATGCCTTGCTGCCGATGTGCGATATGACTGCATACGATAGTCGATACGGTTGACTCATGATTGAAAATTGCGTATTTTGCGACCGAATTATGTTTTTGGACCACTCTGCAATGTTTTACATCCTATTCAAGAATTTTGTCAGGCGACTGTGCTCCGCGCATTAACACGATGAAGTGTTGCTCGGAGCTGAATGTCTTCTGAATCTTCATCAGATATAGCCGTCATTCCCTGATCCTTCAGGGGAGTTGTCTGTATCTGATGAATGCAGAGTACAGGCCGACGATGACCTTCATCGTCGGCCTTTTAGTTTCTGACCGAGAATCAGTCAGCAGCTAGTTTCAAGATTGCTTGAAGCGAGGGGCCGGTATGCCTTATACCGCCCCTCGTTTTTTATGGATGTAATACAATGAGTTTACTCACAATTCAAAATCTGACTTACCACATCGGCGATAAAACCCTGTATCAGCAGGCCGATTTCACTCTGTTTCCCGGCGAGCATATCGGGGTGACCGGCAAGAATGGGGTGGGAAAAAGTACCTTGCTGAAATTGCTGCAATCCGAGTTGCTGCCAGACAGTGGTGACATACTCTGGCAGCCTGCCGTGCAGATCGGCTATCTGGATCAGCACGCAGAATTGGATCATCAGTTGACGGTACGTGGTTATCTGCAATCGGCGTTTGCCGATTTATACACACTGGAAGCCGAGATGATGGCCATTTACGCCTGCCCGGAGAAAAGTGCCCGCGACAGTTTTCTGACCCGTGCCGCAACGATTCAGGCGATGCTGGAAAGCCAGTCCTTTTATGTCACAGATCACAAAATAGAGGCGGTGGCTGAAGGACTGGGGATTACCCAGTTCGGCATGACAACGCCGCTCGGCGCTTTGAGTGGTGGTCAGCGCCACAAAGTGATGCTGGCAACCCTGCTGTTGGTATCGCCGGATGTGCTGTTGCTGGATGAACCGACCAACTACCTTGATACCGTGCATGTCGACTGGCTGGCTGATTATCTGACTGGCTTTACAGGCGCCTTCATGGTGGTGTCACACGATAAGGCTTTTCTGAACCGGATTGCGACCGGCATCTGCGATATCGACAGACAACAAATACGCAAATACAAGGGTAATGTTGAGAAAGCGATGGCGCAGAAAGCCAGCGACGATGCGGCTCATGCCAAGCAGTATCAGGCCCAGAAAAAGCATATTGATAAGCTGGAGCAGTTCATTGCCAAAAACGGCGCTGGGGTGAATGCGAGCATTGCCAATGGCCGCAAGAAACAGCTGGCGAGAATTGAGCGCATGGCAGCGCCGGAGTCAGAAAAAGCGGTGTCGTTTTCGTTCCGGGCTGCGGCACTGAGTGCCCAGACTGTGCTGGCGGCTGCCGGGCTGGAAATCGGCTATACCCGTTCTTTGCTGCCTCCGATGAATCTGAGCCTGCAGCGCGGTGAAAAAGTCGTGATTGCCGGGTTTAATGGCATCGGAAAGTCCACCCTGCTGAAAACCCTGGTGGGCGAGCTGGCAGCGATGTCTGGTCAGTTGGAATTATCACAAGGGCTCAGGCTGGGCTACTTTGAGCAGGAACTGCACTGGCCGTTTCAGGATGCCACGCCCGTGAATCTGGTGAAGTCAGTTTGTCCCGGACTGGATGACAAAGCGGCCAGGCAACATTTGGCGCGCTTCGGCCTGTCCGGCAAACTGGCATTGCAGCCTGTCGGCTCGCTCAGCGGAGGAGAGCAGACCAAAGTGAAGCTGTGCCGTTTAGCATTGCAACCGGTCAACCTGCTGGTGCTGGATGAACCGACCACCCATCTGGATGCCACGGTGAAAGCGGCGCTGAAGCAAGCGCTGATCGATTTTAGCGGGACTGTCATCATGGTGTCGCACGAGCGGGATTTTGTCGCTGGATGGCCGGACCGGGTGGTTGATATTCAACCTGCCGGTAAAATTGAAAAAGCAGCACTGGCTTAAGGTGAGAACAGTAAGATGAAGTTTGTTTTGTTTTTTATTGCATTTCTGGTTGGCGCCGATGAATTGATGTTGGGGCCAATACTGGCCCCTATCGGTAATGATCTGGGGGTTCCGCCAGAACGCATCACTTTATTTATTACCGCTTATAGTGTGGCGTTAGCCGTAATAGCGCCTTTACTCGGTGCATACTCTGACCGTCGCGGACGCTTAGCTGTGATGATTCCGGCGTCTGTCCTGTTTGGTCTGGCTTCTGTTGCGACTGGGCTGGTGGAGACGTTTGAAGCTGGAGTTGTGACGCGTGTTGTCACGGGACTGGCCAGCGCCGGGATGTTGCCTATTGCCTTTGCGCTTGCAGCAGACTCAGGAGGGGAAGATGCCATGAAGAAGATTGCCTGGGTACAGTCGGGCCTGACTCTGGGAATGATTGCCAGTCCGGCACTTGGTGCGGTACTGGCTGAAACATTGACTTGGCGGGCCGCGTTTGTCGTGTTGGGAGTCTGTGCCTGGCTTGTGGCTGTTTCGCTGGCGTTTGTATCAGTCAGACAGCCACACCGGGCTGAGCAACCGGCGACGGGGAACGAAGACGTTTCTGTTAATGTCTGGTCGATTCCCGGCGCCGCAGGTGCCTTGTTAGCGATGTGCTTTGGTTTGGGGGGCGGAATTGGATTGTTTAATCTGGTGGGTCAGCATTTGCGCGATACGCAGGGTCTATCCATGTGGAGCGTCGGCATTGTGTATGCTGTGCTTGGTGTGATCAGTGTCATAGGCAATGTGCTTATGCCTCGTGTGACCGGACGGCTGGAAAGTGGACGTCAGACAATGCGCATAGCGCTGGGTGTCTGTGTGGTTGTCAGTGTCTGGTTTTATCTTTCGCCGGCGGAAAATCTGATCGCGCTTATTCCGTTGTTGTTGCTTTGGGCTTTGGCTGGTGGCGTTGGCTCTCCGGCGTTGCAAAGCTATATCTCGGAGCTGTCAGTGGTACATCGCGGCGTTCTGATGTCACTGGCTATGACGATGATGCATTTGGGCGTGGCGATCTGGTCTGGTATTGCTGGTGCTGCGTATAGCACCGGGCAATACAGTATGGCGTTGCTGGCAATTGCGCTGTTTGGGATAGCGATCATCGTCCTGCAACCAGTCAAAATCAGGCATAGTGAATGAGCCGGAGATAGGCATAAAGTCATGTGATTCCCTGCCCCGCACAGTCATCATTATGCGGGGTAGGGATGATCGGGGACTAGGGAATTACGCCCACCCGGACAGGACAATTTTTCCTATCATTGTTCCTTGCTCTACTATGGCATGGGCTTGGCGCAGGTTCTCAGCGTTGATCGGTGTCAGGTGCTCCTTCATGGTGGATTGCAGGGTATCGGCATCAATCTGCTTGCTGATCTGATTGAGCAAATTACCCTGCTCGGCCATATCATGGGTTTGATACATGGAGCGGGTAAACATGAATTCCCAGACGAAACCGGCACTTTTGCTTTTTAACGGTTCCATATCCAATGGCATATCACTTTCGACAATACTGCAAATCATGCCCTGGGGTTTGATGACTTGCGTCATGGTTGCCCAGTGGCCGGCTGTGTCATTGAGGCAGAATATGTAGTCCACTGCCGGGAAGCCGAGTTCAGCCAGTTGTGCCGCCATATCCTGCCTGTGATTGATGGTGTGATCGGCGCCCATCTTATGGCACCAGTGCTGGGTGTTTTCCCGTGATGCCGTTGCGATTACCGTCAGCCCTGAAATCTGGCTGGCCAGTTGAATTGCTACAGAACCGACACCGCCAGCACCACCAATGATCAGCAGGCTTTGCTGATCCTGCGTGCCTTTGGGGTTGATATTGAGCCGGTCAAATAATCCTTCCCAAGCGGTGATACTGGTCAGAGGGAGTGCGGCCGCTTCCGCCATCGACAGTGATTGCGGTTTTTTTCCGACAATGCGTTCATCAACAAGCTGGTATTCGCTGTTGGTGCCGGGGCGAGTGATATCGCCAGCATAGAATACCTCGTCACCAACGGAAAACAGGGTGACGTCTTCACCGACAGCGACGACCGTCCCTGCAGCGTCCCAGCCCATAACACGAGGCTGTGGTTCAATTTTGTCTTTGGGGGCTCTTACTTTGGTATCAACCGGATTGACCGAGACGGCTTCCACCCTCACCAGAATATCCTTGCCTGATACAGCCGGTGCTGAGAGTTCGACATCCATCAGGCTGTCCGGGTTTGATACAGGTAAATAATGGGTCAGTGCGACAGCTTTCATTGGTGGTTCCTCAAGCATGTTGGTTGTAATAAGGATAATCGGTGTAGCCGGTTTCATTTCCGCCAAACAGGGTGGTGGGATCGGAAATGACATTCAGCGGTAATTGATGCTGCAAGCGGTAGGGCAGATCGGGGTTGGCCAGGAACGGGCGGCCGAAAGCAACCATATCGACCAGGCCAGCCTGCAGTAACTGGTGAGCCGTTGCCTGAGTATAGTTACCTGCCACCATGATGCTGCCTGTAAACGTCTCTCTCAACGCTGTCCGGAACTGAGGTGACACCTGAGGCGCGTCATCCCAGTCTGCTTCGGCCAGGTGAATATAGGCAATGCCGAGCTGCTGGAAGTGTTTGGTCGCTTCTAAAATGGCTTCTGTTACTGAAGGATCATTCATGCCCCGCTGAGTAATGAAAGGCGCAAGCCGGATCCCGACATTTTCGGCACCAACCGCCTTGCAGACCGCTTTAACAATCTCAATAGCAAAACGGATGCGATTTTCAATTGAACCGCCATACTCATCGGTTCGATGGTTGGATGTACTGCGCAGGAACTGGTCGATTAAATAGCCATTTGCAGCATGAATTTCCACCCCGTCGAAGCCGGCTTCGATGGCATTGATTGCTGCCTGACGATAGTCTTCAATGATAGCCTGGATCTCATGATGCTCCAGCGCTCGGGGAACAGGGCAGTCCTGCATGCTGCCTACGCCGTCTTCATCAACCACCCAGACTTGTGCGTCAGGTGCAATGGCTGAAGGTGCAACAGGTTGGCCGTCGTCGTGAAATGACGGATGTGACATCCGGCCGACATGCCAGAGCTGTGAATAAATTTTACCGCCTTTAGCATGGACGGCCTGCGTGATAAGGCGCCAGCCCTGTATTTGTTCAAAGGAAAAGATACCGGGTGTGAAAGAATAACCTTTACCCTGCGGTGAAATTTGTGTGGCTTCAGTGATAATCAAACCCGCACTGGCACGCTGGGCATAGTATTCAGCCATCAGACGATTGGGAATATCACCGGGTTGGGTAGTGCGGGATCGTGTCATTGGGGCCATTGCAATCCGGTTGGGAAGCACAGCAGCACCAAGTTGATGTGGTGTGAAAAGTAGTGAATCTGACATCATGAATCTCCGTGGGTCATCGTACATTCATCAGAATGATGTACGAGTATTGGGTTCAGTCATAAGACATTTACAGTGTATTGATTCAGAAAATATTTATAATTAGCGTAAATACGAAAACATACTTCATAAAAGCTGAATAATATGGCAAAAACAGACGACATGGCCTTGTTTGTTCAGGTGGTGAAATCAGGTGGACTGGCGGCTGCAGGGCGTAAGCTGGGGTTGTCGCCTGCCAGTATGACCGCCAGGATGAATCAGCTGGAACACAGATATCAAACCCGTTTGCTGAACAGAAATACCCGGCATATTTCAATGACTGAAGCGGGCTATCGATTTTACGAGGCTTGTCTGAGAGTCGTGGAAGAAGTGGAAGCCGCTGAAGCGGTATTAACGCAATGTGAGGCGGAACTGTCAGGTTCCTTGCGTATTACTGCGCCATCCGATTTTGGCAGGCAATATGTGGCGCCGGCATTGGCGGCGTTTTCAGAGGCCCATCCTAAGGTTGCGCCGCATCTGTATCTGACCGATGGCATGGTAAAACTGGTGGATGAAGGCATAGATATTGCCATCCGGCTGGGCAACTTGCCTGACAGCAACCTGATTGCAAAGTCGTTAGTACAAAATCGCCGTGTGGTGTGTGCATCGCCGGCTTACCTGGCGAAAGCGGGGCACCCGGAGCACCCCAATGATCTGCTTCATCACAGATGTTTAGTGATGGAGTGGGCCGGACAGATTATGAATGAGTGGCACTTTGTCACTGATAATGGCCCCATAACGGTGGAAGTTGAACCGGCGATGATTTGTACCGATGGAGCCTTGGTACGTCAATGGGCTGTGGAAGGCTATGGTATCACGATGAAGTCCTGGTGGGATGTTCGGCAGGATGTGCTGGACGGCCGGCTACTGGTGCTGTTTGATGATCAGGTCAGAGGATTGAGTCTCAGTGATACCGATTCAGTGGCGTTACAGCTTGTTTATCCCGGTCGGAAATTTCAGCCAAGGCAAGTTAACGCCTTTTCGCAGTTTCTGATGGACTGGATGGAAAAATGAAAAGACTTCCCTAGCGTACGCTTCAGGGAAGTCGCCACAGTGATTGTCTTGTCCTCAGGCAACAGAAACCTGCACATGGCAACCTTGCCGGTAGAGCATCTGCATCAGCAGGCCTGCGGCCAGCACTATAACGCCCATAATGACAAAACCCATTTCGGTGATCTGCAGGTAGCTTAATGCCGCAATCAAGACATAACTCAGGCTCTGGCTCAGGGTCGAGAATAATTTCAGACCGCCTTCTATCCGCCCGCGCTCATGCACATTAACTTCGTGGTTGAGCTTATTGGTGCGGGCGATACGGTTTAAGGCGTTGAAAAAGCCCAGGATCACGGTGAGAGAGACCAGTACAACCGGTGTTAACCAGACGGCCATGGTAATCAGCAGGCTCCCCATGATTATCACGGAGTACATCATGGCTTTTTCATGGCTGATGCGTGCCAGCAAACGCGTTACCAGCAGGCCGGTAAGCAAGGCGCCGATGCCATAGCTCAGCGACCAGGACGCAAACCAACTGCCACTGATGTTGTGCTCAGAGAAATACACAGGTACCAGTTTCGCCAGATAGGTGAGCATAGGGTAGGTCAGGCAGGATAACGCCAGAAACAGGTAGAAAGCGGGCTGGCGGGTAAAGATGGTTCTGCTCTCTGCCAACTGTCTGAAAAACGCCTGAGGTTGACTGGATGACAGCCGGCGGCGATACGGTGTCAGCCAGTAGCTCAGCGCGGCAATGCCAGAGGCCAGCGTTGCCAGCAAGGCGAACTCGCTCATCGACCAGGATGTCAGCAGCACTATGCCCGCCGCCCCGGCACTCAGTGTGGTCAGTTGTATGACGACTTCCTGCTGACCCGTCACTCTGGCGTAGTCTGCCTTGTCATAGTTTTCCTGAGTGAAGGCATTATTGGTGCTCCAGGCGACATCGTTGGTCAGCCAGAAAATCAGTTGCGCCAGTGCCAGCAACCAGATGGAATCGGCCTGAAACCGGAAGGCGATCAGTACAGACAGTGCGGTCAGCGACTGAATAACCTGGATGACTATCAGAATGGCTTTGCGAGAATGTCTGTCAATCAGCGTGGCGGTGAAAGGGGTGGCGATAAACGACAAGGCAGTGCAAGTGAGCGAGACAGCCGCCACGAAGACCCCCATGTCGCCCTGATTCAGCATGATCCAAGGCAGTGCCAGCATGAACATCCCGGATGAAATACCGTCAAAAAAGCGCCCGGTGAGATAAGTTGCAGTGCGTGACATCCGTGTTTCCTTCTTGGTTATTGGTTATTGGTTATTGGTTATTGGTTATTGTTAGTGATGGGCAGAGCTTAAAACCTCAAGTAAACTTGAGGTCAAGAATAAAATATAAAATATCAGCATGTAAGGATTGGCGATGGAAATGACAGTCGGACAGGTCGCTGAACGCTCCAATGTAAAAGTGTCTGCGTTACATTTTTACGAGCAGAAAGGACTGATTCAGAGCTGGCGCAACGCAGGTAATCAGCGCCGATATGATCGCAGTGTGCTGCGCCGGATTGCGGTGATTAAAACCGCGCAGCAGCTGGGAATGTCGCTGGAGGAAATCGGCGAAGCGCTGTCTCATCTGCCGTTGGATCACGCACCGACACAGAAAGAATGGCAGGCAATGGCGAGCTTATGGCGGCATCAGCTTGATGAACGAATAATCAAATTACAAAAACTCAGGGATTCGCTGGGCGATTGTATCGGTTGTGGCTGTCTGTCACTGAACCGGTGTCAGCTTCGTAACCCCGATGATACGCTGGCAGATGAGGGTCATGGCGCGGTGCTGCTTGAACATCCGCGCTGAAACATTGTGGCTTAGTGGTTAAGGTTACAGGACGCGCGCCAGTTTCTGGCTGAAAAAATCGACCGCTGCCCTGATTTTCGGCACCTGATAGCGGGGCGTGTAATACAGCAGATATAGCCCCAGGCGCTCGGCAGACAGGCAGACCGGTGCAGGAAGGTCGACCTGGATGAGTTTGCCTTCGCCCCGGTCTTCGAAGGTTGACCAGTCTGGCAGCAGCGCCATCACTTTTCCTGCCATCATCAGCTCACGAATATAGCGACCGGAATTGGTTACAACATACGGCTCCAGATCCAGAGGCAGCCATTGCCCTTCTCTGACGATCCCCCACTTTAAAATGTGCTTTGGACTCCGATAGTAAGCAAGATGGTGAGCGTGCAGTTCAGTATGATCAGTTGGCAGGCCATAACGCTCAATGTACTGGGGTGTCGCGCACAGGTGTGGCGTGTTATCACATAACCAGCGTGCGTGAATACGTTCATCCGGCAGATATCCGCCACGAATAGCGATATCAATTTCTGCTTTTGACAGATCGGTCAGGCGGTCTGACACATCGATATCGAGTGTGATATCAGGATACAGCGTCTCGAATTCACTAAGATGCGGCAGTACCTGACTGTCAAAGTAATGGCTCATACAACTGATCGTCAAAATACCTGACGGGGTTTGCTGATAGGTGTTTACCAGTTCCTCCGCCTGACGAATTTGCTCAAGGACCTGCTGACATTGTGTCAGGTAGGCTTTGCCTACTTCAGTCAGGTTGATGGTCCGCGTACTGCGTTTGATTAGCTCAGTGCCGAGCTGCGCTTCAAGCCAGCTCAGCTGCCGCGAGGCGCTGGAAACGGGAAGACGTAATTGCTTTGCGGCGCTGGAAATGCTGCCACACTGTAATGTGGTGACGAACACTTCCATGGCTTTGAGTTTATCCATGTTTATTTTCCCATTTCACGCAAAAGTGTTTCTTTAATTTGCGGTCTTATTTTCATTTTCAGCAAGAGTTAGAGTGTGCCTCAAGACAACGACAGGAACAAGATCATGAATTACAGTGCCATTCTTCTGAAAAAACGCCCAGACATCACCATCACGTCAGATATTTTTGAAAAAGTGTCGAGGACAGTGCCGGAAATTGCCGAGGGCGAGTTTCTGGTCAAGCAAACCCACATGTCACTGGACCCGGCCATGCGCGGCTGGATGAGTGCCGATCGTGAAAGTTATATTCCGCCTGTGGAGCTGGGAGAAGTGATGCGCTCAAGCGGTATTGGTGATGTGGTGGAATCCCGCCACCCGGATTTTCCGGTGGGAACCCGTGTGATGGGTATGATGGGCTGGACGGAATATTTTGTTGCCAAAGGCGGTTTGTCGCCAGTGCCGACCAGTGTGCCGCAGGAAGCCTTGCTCTCTGTGGTGGCCTTGCCGGGCGTGACAGCCTATCACGGCCTGTATGAAGTGCTGAAACCGCAAGCGGGACAGACACTGGTAGTGACTGGCGCAGCAGGCTCTGTGGGCTCTATGGTTGGCCAGTTAGCGAAGCTGGAAGGCGTGACTGTCATCGGTGTGGCTGGCAGCGACGAGAAATGCCACTGGCTGACAGAGACACTGGGTTTTGATGCCGCAATCAACTACCACGATGAGGATTTTGCTGCCAAGCTGGCAACCGCCGCCCCCAACGGCATTGACTTATTCTTTGAAAATACCGGCGGCGTTGCACAGCAGCACATTTATCAACGCATGAACGCCCATGGTCGTGTGGCTGTCTGCGGCATGATCGCCGATTACAACACCGCGACACCACAGCCGGGTCCGAACTGGATGAATATTGTGCGTAAACGACTGATGATACAGGGGTTTACTATGCCGGATCATTTCCATCGGTTTGCGGAATACGGTCAACAACTGGCAGAGTTGATGATGGCCGGCAAGCTGCAGTATCGTGCTCATACCCTGCAGGGTCTGGATAGTGCCATTGAAGGGATTAACCTGCTGTTCTCCGGTGAGAATAAAGGTAAGTTGATCGTCGAGCTTTAAACGCTTTCACGGCCGTATCGATGGAAACGGCCGTGCTGTATGGCAGTGTCTGCAATCAGAATTTCATTTGATCGTTTCCGGGCCAATGGTAGACATATTCATCAACCACTGTACCGTCCGGTGCCTGCCAGGTTTGCGCACAATACTCTGTTCCCCCCATCCGCTGATAAAAACCTATGGCCGGCAGATTGGACGCCAGCACTTCCAGATACAGGCTGTCTGACTGAGCGTGCTCGGCCATAATCTTTTTTGCCGTCGCGAGAAGCTGCTTGCCAATGCCCTGTCCTTTTATTTCAGGGTTAACGTGCAGGTTATCGACCAGCGTGCCTAACTCAGGATGGGCATCCAGCTCTATGCAGATAAAGCCACACATTTGCCCGTTTTGTTTCGCAACAAGAATGTGCCGCTGGCTCATGGGCTGAGTCAATCGCGAGTACCAGGTCTGATATCTGTCTTGATGGATATCGTGCATCAGATATTGTTCTGACAAGTCGTTGCAATACACAGCCTGCCAGTTGCGAACATGCAGTTCGGTAATTGCGGAATGATCATCAAGCGTGGCGTAATCAATGGTTAGCATAAGGAACTTTTTCTCTTAACATACTGCTTTAAAAGTATTATGCATGAATGGCGTATCAGGGGAAGCTGGCAGCAAAATTTCACCTGTAACAGGGCGATAAAACCTTATCTGCCTCAAATTTTTGTTGCCTGCACCGTGATTTCATCCCGGTAATGAATAACACTGCTGGCGGCTGAAGTACTTTCAGGGATAAATGAAGCGATGATCAAAGCGCTTTATGAAAGCTATCAGTAATAAATGATAACGATAATGACGTGTACGAACAGAAAGAGAACACCACCATGTCGACAAAGACCATTCTGGTTGTGGATGACGATGTCGAAATCCGCGAGTTATTGCAGGAGTATCTGGTTAAATCCGGCTATGAGGTGATAACCGCAGAAGATGGCGTTGCCATGAAGCAACAGCTTGAAGCGCATACGCCCGATGTCATCTTGCTGGATGTGATGATGCCGGGGGACGACGGCTTTACATTGTGTCAGTTTGTACGGAAATCATCGGAAGTACCGATTATGATGCTGACAGCCGCTTCCGATGAAATGGATCAGATTCTGGGGCTGGAGATCGGCGCTGATGACTATATCGCTAAGCCATTCAGTCCGCGTCAGTTGCTGGCACGCATTAAGGCGCTGCTGCGTCGAACCCGCCCTGTGGCCGCGGAGGAGTTGGTACAGCCAACGGCATTACCGCGCGCTATCCGGTTTGGACACTGGCGTCTGGAGACTTTGTCTCACCGACTATATGACCTTCAGACAGAACAGGACTATGAACTGACGGGCGGAGATTTCAGTTTGCTGATGTTATTTTTATCCCGTCCCAATGAAGTGCTGGACCGGGACACCATTTCCAATGCTACCCGGGGCCGCGAAGCGCTGCCGTTTGAACGGGGGATAGATGTTCAGCTCAGTCGGTTAAGACAGCGGCTGGGCGACAGCGGTAAACATCCTAAATACATCAAAACCATGCGGGGTAACGGTTATATTTTTACCGCGCCAGTGACCTATGAAAATTAAATAAAACCAGTAAGATAACGCGGATGAACAGCAAAGTATCAAAGTATGCTGAATCTGATTGAAGTTAACGTTAAGGTAATTGAAACACTATGGCACGATTAGACATTCTCACCGCCCCGGATCCCCGCTTAAAAGAGCAGGCTATTCCTGTGACTGATGTTGCTTCTGTTCAGACACTGGTGGATGACATGCTGGAGACTCTGTACGCCACCTCTAATGGCATTGGCCTGGCGGCGACTCAGGTTGGTCGTCGTGAAGCTGTGGTGGTGATTGATATCTCAGAAACCCGAGATCAACCCTTAGTGCTGATTAATCCGGTCGTGGTGAGCGGTGAAGATAAAGCCATGGGGCAGGAAGGCTGCCTGTCGGTGCCGGAGTATTACGCTGATGTTGAACGTTATCAGTCTGTGGTTGTTACAGCGCTTGATCGTCAGGGTAATTCAGTAACGATTGAGCGTGATGATTTTCTGGCAATTGTGATGCAGCACGAAATTGACCATCTGCGCGGAAATCTGTTCATTGATTATCTGTCGCCACTCAAACGACAAATGGCGATGAAGAAAGTCAAGAAAGCCGTGAAGGTAATGGCGAAAACAGCCTAAAGATAATGAATAAAATCATCCGAGTGAGCCTAATGGCGAGTATTTTGACAAGCTGTGCGAGTGAACCGCAAGAGGAGCCTGTAATCCATGATGCTTGGCTGGAACTGGTCGCAGGGAAAATAGAAAAGAATGGTGGAAAAGTCATCTGTGCTAATCCGATATATCAGAAATGTATGAATATTTCTGAAGGTGTGTGCACCGTTGAGATATCACCTGCTTCGAATTATTGTGCTTCAGATTCCATCAAACGTTATGGGGCTCTGTCTGAAGATAATATTGAAGATTATTTCGTGAATTATCAGGCTTGCATGATGTTTGAACATGCCCGGTTATATGACCTTGACTGGCTAGTGCCACTTCGGTGTATGAGTAAAAATGCGAATGATCATTTTGACAGTCGATCGCTTCAGATATTATTTGACTGAGCATCTTAAAGAGTATGAACAAGTAACGTATTTGGCTTGTCAGGTCAGGCATAAATTGCCGGTTTTAAGTCTTCTGAATCACCGTTTGCGCGGATTATTCGCTATAGTGTGGCTAGCCGGCATCTGAACTGACGCAATTGCACCGCCTGAGAGGTCACGTGAAACCTGAATTTCGTCCTGTCAATGTTGATGAACACTTTGCCGTTTGCATGGCCTTCCGGCGCGATGCTTTTGTGTGTACGTTTCAGTCAGACAGCGGCTTTGGGCCGTTTATTCACGGTTATGAAGAAAGAATGCGTGCCCGGCTGGTGGATCCCAGATGGTATTACATTCATATCTGGCATAATAACCAGATTATTGGTCAGTTAGAATTTAAGTGTTTTTCCGATCAAGCCGAAACGGGCTATATCCACCTGATTTATGTTATTCCTGAATACCGTGGCTCCGGGGTGGCTGATGCCGCACAGCAGTTCATGGCAGACATGCTACATCAGGCAGGCTGTCAGGCTATGCTTTTAACCGTCAGTCGCACTAACGAAAGGGCGTTACGGCATTACCGTCGCTGGGGCTGGCAGCGTGTTGGTAAGGATGGCAGCCTGCGCGGGACAGATATCTACCGCCGTGAGATTTGGTCACACAAATTAGTGTGATTTAATTTCAGCGGGTAATGACAATATGTCAGAGCATTAATTAAGGAAGATGACCTCAATGTATCGCATTCTAAGAGCTAGCGTTCTGGGTTCAATGGCAATATTTTCTTCAGCGTCTTATGGGATATCCATGACAGATCCTATCGACGGCATGTTTGACATGGGGGAATATCTGGCTGAAAACGCTTACGGCTTTCTTCCGGTTCCTGTGATTATTACCGAGCCGGCATTAGGTGGTGGCGGTGGTATATTTGGCTTGTTTCTGCATGAAACTGACGCTGAAAAAGAAGCACGTCGTAAGCTGGCTCTGGAATCACTCGATGGTGGCGCAAGGCTTATCCCTCCTGCGATCACTGTAGCAGGTGGCGCAGCGACGGAAAATGGCACCTGGTTTGCTGCCTTAGGGCATCGCAGAACCTGGAATAAAGACCATATTCGTTATCTGGGCGGGATTGGCTATGGGGATGTCGTGATGGATATTTACGACGATTTCGGTGGCCGGCTTCCCGCCAGTCAGGCGCTGGGTTTTGAAACGCAGACGGAAGGTTACGGGGCGATTCAGAAACTCCAGTTCCGTGTTCAGGATACACCGCTATTGCTGGGGTTTTCTCAGTTCTGGACGCGTACGGAGGTGAGTGCGTCCAATCAGGTGGTGGATAAGATTTTTCAGCGTGTATTAGGAAAGAGTACGACCTCATCCGGTGTGGGATTCGTTGCTGAGTATGACACCCGAGACAACTTTTTCTTCCCGACAGATGGCTATCAGGTGACTGCCGAGTATATGTTCTTTCGTGATGGCATTGGCAGTGATTACGATTACGATACGTTTGCTTTAGATGGCCAGGTTTTCTTCCCACTATCCAAACAATTGATTTTGGCTTTTGCCGGTGATTACCAGTCAATGCGTTCAGATGATCAAAGTCTGCCGCCATTGGTGAAACCATATGTAAAATTGCGTGGTATTTCGGCCTATCGATATCAGGATGATTATGTCAGTGCGGTTCAGACACAGCTGATGTGGCGTATCGATCCCCGCTGGACGCTTTCAGGCTTTATCGGCACTGGCTCTGCTGCCAGCGAAAGCCACGATTTATATGAACACAGTGAAACCGCTTATGGCACAGGCTTTCGCTACCTGATTGCCCGCCGGTACGGTCTGCATACCGGAATTGATATTGCCTTCAGCGACGAAGAAAGCGCTTTTTACTTCAACATGGGATCGGGATTTTAACGAAAGCGAGTTAAAGCCGTTGTGGATTCAGTTACAAGATGGAGTGCCGATGCGGAATTTTGCGACGTATAAAGATTTATTTCCTTCATTCTGAGATCTGTGATCTGGCAAGGCTACCGTGTTAGCTGTGATACTCCTGTTAACGCAAACAACACGAAGACACAATGATTAGAGCATTTACAGACACAGACATGGAGCCGGTACTGGATATCTGGCTTAATGCTTCACTTAAAGCGCACGATTTCATTTCACCGAATTACTGGCTATCACAGGTCGACAACATGCGCAGCATGTACCTGCCGGCTTCTGAAGTTTACGTCTGGGTTGAAAAAGGCACAGTGAAGGGCTTCTATGCCCTGTACGAAAACCAGCTGGCGGCCATTTTCGTCAAACCCGATGTGCAGGGTAAAGGCATAGGTAAAGCATTGATCAGTCATGCTAAAAAACGTCGTGAATCGCTGTCGCTAAATGTCTACAAACGCAATGACGTCAGTTATCGGTTTTATCTCTCTCAGGGCTTTCGCGTCATCGGCGGTAACGTTGATGAGCACACAGGCGAAGGCGAGTGGGTGATGGGGTATGAGGCCGGCTAAACCGGCCCTGAGTGTGACGGCACACAGGTTAGCTTAGCGATGTCTGCATAACCGCTGCAACCCTCGGAACATCTACATATTTCTCATCAGTGCAGCCATCGCTATGCCGGCAGCAATAGAGAGCAGCGGTTTTTTCAGTACCAGGGTACCTACTGCTGTCACCAGCAGTGCTGCTTGAGCGCCCGTATCTCCCTTGATGAACATGGGCGCTATGATTGCAACGAGCACAGAACCTGACATCGCCGAGATAAACTGTTGAACACGATTGCTGATGGGAATGTACGACATGATGAAGACACCTCCCCAGCGGGTTGCTATTGTAACCACCGCCATAATGATGACGAGCAGCAGTGTACCCATTTCAGAGGTATCAATGCTCATTGTTCTCTCCTCCCAGTAAAACACCCATAATGCCGCCTGTGAATGCACCAACAATCACATGACTGTTTTCAGGCAGATACAGATACGCGGCAATAGATGATGTGGCCGCCGCAGCCCATATCACGTAAGTCTTATTGTTTTTGCTGCCTCCCAGCGCCATGGTAAGCAGGAAACACCCCATCACCATGTCGGCTCCAAAGGCGGATGGATTTTGTATGGCATTGCCGAAATAAAAACCGATCCAGGTACCAATAATCCAGAAAAACCAAAGGGCGATCCCGCCACCGAACAGTAAACCGAGTCCTTTGGACGTTTCATTTTGCGCAAAGGCCCGCATCGACAGCGCCCAGTTCGCATCGGATGCCACCAGCATGACGCCATAGCGTGTGGCCGGATTCAGGGAACGAATATGAGGATACAAGGTTGCCCCGATGAGCAAGTGCCGGGCATTAATGGCAAAGACTGTGATAGCTAATGGGAGCACAGGCACCTGGGTTCCCCAAAGATCTAAAGCACCGAACTGAGAGGCCCCCGCAAACACCAGTGCGCTCATCAATACGGCGGCGGCTTCATGTAGTCCCTCCTGAGACGCGGCTAAGCCAAAAGCGACACCGAAGACTAATACGAACAATGAGATAGGAACTAAGCTGACAAAGCCTTGTTGTATCGCATTCAATTCAAGCTTCAACTCTTGCGTATGCATAAAAACCATCATTTTGAATAATCTGAGATTGTCGAAACAATAAACTGGAATGGGAAAATCGAAAAGCGCATAATTCAAAAATCATCCATTCGAAAATCGAATAAATGAGTTATCAGGACTTACAGATAGATTGGTTAAAGAGCTTTGTGGCCGTCGTTGATGCCGGTTCCTTGTCGAATGCAACGACATCCGTTCACCGTTCGCAATCTGCGGTGAGCATGCAACTGAAAAAGTTAGAAAATGCCGTCGGACGGAAATTGCTCGTCAGAGGGAGCCGGCACAGTGAGCTGACAGCCGAAGGTCAGATGCTGTTGGGATACGCCAGACGAATTCTTGACTTACATTCTGAAGCGCAAGCCGCGTTCCATGGTGAAGAGCTGGTAGGCCAAGTCAAATTAGGGGTACCGGATGATTACGCAGCAAAATATCTTACGCCTGTGCTGCGCAATTTCGCCCCGAGATTCGGTGGGGTAGAGATTGAATTAAACTGCGAGCAGTCCACTTCTCTTATCCCCAGGGTAGAGAATAATGATCTGGATTTGGCCTTAGTCTCCAGAGACAACCCGAGCCGGGGTACGCTTCTTTTCCATGAACCTATGGTGTGGGTGGGGGCATCTCAGTTTGAAATCTGGCGTCGGGAAACATTGCCGATTGCTGTTTATGAAAGTGCCAGCCTTGCCAGAAGAAGTGCAATACACTCCCTTGCTTTGCAGGGTAAACCCTACAAAGTGGTGTATAACAGTTCGAGTCTGGCAGGTCAGATCGCTGCAGTGGAAAGTGGACTTGCTATTGCGGTATTTACCCAGTGTAGTGTGCCTCCTCACCTTGAAATACTTGGAGAAGAGCAGGGTTTGGGGCCGTTAGAGCCCATGGAAGTTTCTGTATACCGGAGCAAAAAATCAAAAGGCTCTCCGGCGGTAGATTACCTTCATGACTTATTGGTTCGTACGCTGAGGATATCTGCCGTTTGATTGTCACTTGGCTCGATGCCTCCTCAGTATTAATTGGGTCATTTAATAATGCTGGTTATCCGGCACAATGCCTTACTTAAGTGCGTATTTCGACTCAGGTTTATCGCGTTGTTGGTGGCGACCCCGATGAACACACTGACGAAGGTTGGAGGGGGAGGGCTACGGGAATTAGGCGCTCGAGTACACTTATACGGCCTAATCCCGTGCAGCAGGAATTACTTTCCGCTGTTGATCATCATTTCTAACCTATAGTCAGCGACTTCGTTCCGGCGTGCGGCAGAGCGCATCATATAAACCCGGACTTTGTAGTCACCAGACGCAGGCAGTTTGCCTTCATACTGGTTCTCACTGACTGAGCCGTTGAACATGGCAGCGTCGTTTTCACCCGGTGCAAGAATATTGAAATAGGTAGCAGTGTTCTTTGTTGCCATGCTAACGTTCATCTGCTGGCCTTCTTTGGCATTCAACACGTAGTCAACGACTTCATAGCCTTTTATACTCCCTTCGATCACCGCGCCGTTAGTGCCTTTCTGAAATTGAACGCGTTCAGTGCGAATATCATCGGCAGCTGCGGCGGCAGAGAGCATCATCGATAAGCCACAGAGTAATAACTTGAGGGGATTACTATTCGTAAGATATGCCGTCATATAATTTTCCTACTGCTTTCAAGAAGTCCAGTGTCGTGTTGCGGAGCGTACAGCCAAAGGCTAACACAGCTGTACTGATTGCATACAGTATGACTGGTTGGTTCTAATCTGCCAGTTTGTCAGCGGCTGAATCTCAGCCACTGTGATTGTATTCAGCGGTTATGCTTTTGACACCTCTGGCGTAGTGCGTTTGCCTCCCATTCCCCGCATCCATTTCATCAATGGACGTTCGAACAAGTAGTAACTGCATACAGACACAATAATTAGTACAGCAGTAAAGATAAAAATACCTGTCAGCACGGTTGCCGCAGATGTTTGCGCATACCACCATGCCGTCCAGTCAGGATTGATATGGTGGAGAATCTCCACACCGGCCAGCAGTAATACTGAGTGCCACAGATAGATGGAATAAGAGATATCGCCCAGAAATTGCGTGACTTTGTTATCGAGTAAACCGAGTAACAACGAAGAACGATTCTGCTGATTGGCCGCGACGAGTACCAAAAGTGCAAACAGCACATAAGTTGTCATAGTGACTGTGTAACTGATGCTGAACTGAAGCACTGAGATTAAAGCAATGATGAGCGCAATCAGTAACCCGTCATGATTCACCCAGCTTTTCATTCTGGGACTGAATGAGATTCGGGATAACCACATGCCTAATGTGAAGCCACAAATGCCTCGGACAAATGCATTCAGTGTTGAAGTGATATCTAATGTTCCATGCATGCTAACCATACCGCCAAGTACCATCATAATCAGGACTGGCAGCCAGGCATTACTCTTTGCTGGCCGCAAGAGCACTGACATGAGCAATGGAAAGACCAGATAGCACAGCCATTCAATACTCAGCGACCATCCGGCAATGTTCCAGCTTAAAGGCTGGGAAAGGATACCATTTACCAGAAACAGGTTTGGTACCAGGGTTTCGGTTCGGTTAAACGGGCCGGAAAAAGGTGGAATTCCTGTTGCACCCCAGGCATCAAATAACGGGCCGGCATAAAAGCCGATTTGGTGAATAGATTTGTAATATTCCCAGATAAAGAGTGCAGCCAGGGTGACAAAGAACAGAGGGTAGATACGGCTGAAACGCAACCACATAAATCCTCGCCACTTTTTCAAGCTACTGCCTGTGGCGAAAGTGGATTGATAAACATACATCATGACAAAACCACTCAAGATGAAAAAAATGTCCACCCAGAGATAGCCGTTTTCAAGAAAATGTGTGGATTCCGCAATACTGTCTCTCCATTGCGGAAACAGAATTAAACGCGCATGAAAGTAGGTGACGATGAGCGCGGCAATACCGCGAATCGGTGTTAATAAAGGGAGTTGACGTTGCATGTATTTGTCCTGATTTATGTTTTCTGTGCTTGCAGCAATTGGCCACGTGACGGGGGCATTGGCCGTCCTGACATTATCTGAGATTATTTTATGGCGAGAAATAATAAGTGTCTTGTTGCATTGTGTTCTGCGGGGCGATGGGAGGGTAAAATCGTGACTCTCGCGACGTATTCACTGTAACTAATTGAAATATTGGCAGTTAAAAGCAGCATTAGAAAGAAGGCGTCTGCTGCAGAAGAATTTGAACGAATGCTCTGCTTATTCGCCCTTATTGTTTTTGACCAGTAGCAGGGAAATAGGATTGATACGGCATTTCTCGCACTGGACTGATTATCCTGCACTGACCAAACGATCTATCATTCCCTTTATTGCCTTCATCTGCGGGGCGTCTTTGGTGTAATAGTTGTAGGGCGGCTGGCTTAAAGTACTGTAACCCCAGAAATCCCAGCAGCCGCGGGGGTTGTAGGGGATGAACTCAGACTTTTTCACCTGCGGGAACAGCACAATGATCTCGTTGGTATCGGCAACGTTCAGGTAGCCGGTTTCTTTTATGTAAGTCGTGCCGATAGCGGCAATGCCCTGGCGGCAACCGTGGACAGCAACATGCACTTTGCAGGATGCCGAGCGGCAGCTGGTGGGAATGTAGACATACGCCGTGTCGTCCATACTGGTGTGCGGGCTACTGATAAATTCACTTTGATCGAAGGCCATTAAGTCACCGCCGGGCGCTGCAGCGGGAGGATTCAGCGGGCCGTAAATGTGCGCCAGAATTCGCATTGCCTGCGGGATGTCACAGTTATTGATATAAGGAGCTTGTGTGAGATCGCAGGGGGTATCTGCCGGATCGCTGGTGATAAAGGCATGGCCGGCATCAACGCTGTTGTTATAGCGGATCTGCGCTTCAGGCACTCCCAGTTTCTGGTAAAAGGTCACGGCGGAATCGACCACACCTGTGACGACTGTTTCATCCAGCCGGCCTGAAAAAAGGTAAACCTGATCGTTTCTGAGGTGCTCAGTATCGTCTATCCGGCCGTTGCTGGCTGTTACTTTCGCCAGCTCCGCTAAGTATCCGCTGTTGGGAAACAGGGTTGACGAACAGCCACTCAGGCTATTTGCGCAGGGGTTCATGCAAGTTGTCGTCGCGTTGATTAGTGGGTTCACAAAGGGATTATTGCCCGCGCAGTTCCAGGGACCACCCGCAACAATCCCCGCCCCGACCAGTGATTCAGCAAATGCCACATGAAATTGCGCCGCCATGAAACCACCGGACGACAGACCAGAAATCGAGGTTTGATTGGCTTGTGCATTCAATGGCGGAAGCAGCACGTTTGTTGCCTGAGCTGAAGCAGAGAACAGCATGGCAAAGGTCAATAAACGTTGTAGCAGAGTGCGCAGCATCCTGAACTCCTGTCTGGTTAGATGACGTCCTGTCGTACGCTTTAAGCGAGAGTCTGGAAGGAGTATAGGTACGAATAAGCAATGTGTTGCGCAAATATGAATTTCAGATTTGCATCAAAAAGGCGGGTGATTTTGAGAGTGGCTGAACTGACAGCCACTGCCTGGGTTAATTGTGGTTATGTCTCTACCGGCGATTTTTTAGAGCCGGTTATTCTCAGATAGCACACGGCTCATCCCGTCTGATTGACCTTATCAAAGCTAATCAATGACTTGCCTTTCCATAGCACAGGCGTGCAGGCAATTAAGGCGATTGCCACATAGGTCATTGCTGAAAAATCTACCGATAAATCCGCTTGCGAGGTAACAAACAGGCTACCTAAGGCGCCGCCCAGACCAACCGCAAAGTGTTGCAGCGAGTTTTGCAGACCGATGATAATCACACGATCTTGTGGCGTGAGAGCGCTGATTAATTCGGTAATTAAGATAAGAGTGCGAGCAGAGCTGACAATGATAAAAATGACAAAGGCCAGTGCGGCAAGATTTACATTTTCTGTATGAAAGCCCATTGCTACAGTGATCGCCATAATTAATGAAAGTAGCCCTATTAACTTGCCAACTGTAAGATCACTCATTTTTGCTCTTGCGTAATATTGTATTAATACAAAAGAACCCAGCCCGCTTATTGTGTAACAAAGGCTCAGAAGCTTTTCAGGTATATCGAGGTTTATCGTTAGCATGACAGGGTATTGGGTTGATACGACAAAAGTGCTCAAAATGGCGGTGAAAATCAGCACAGCAGAGAAAAGTAATATCTTGTGATTTCGGAGTGAGCTAATTGGTGTATTTTGCTTAGTAACTCTTGTATATCCTGGGGTCGGCAACGATTTGGGAGAGGTTAAATGAACGAATAAAAACAAGAAGGCTGACAATATGAAAGCCATTCCTAATAGCTGAAAGCCAAACTGCCAGTGAGTTCCTGAGGACACCATGATGAGGCCAGGTACACCAAGAGCGAGCGCTAACGGAAATGCACTGATTAGAATTGCCGTGTTTTTCTTTTTTTTCTTTTCATCAGACATCAATATTAAATAATTCAGGTTTACAACAGCTAATGCTCCGCCAAAAACTCCCGTAAATATCCGAGCCAACAGCAAAAGAGCAAAGTCATCCAGCATTGAGGTAATGAGCGTTGTAATAGCTATACCAGCAAGATAGAAAAGGATTCTTTTTCTTTCACGAGTCATATCCTGTGAGCCTTTTATCATCAGGCAAGTAAGTGCTGCGGCAATAGCGTAAACAGACGTCAGATAGCCAGACTGTGAAGCTGGAACACTCGCTGCCAGTGCCATTATCGAGCTGAAAGGCACAATGACTAATGCATCCAGTGCAACCAGAAAATGAATCATAAAGCAGATATAGAGACTGCAATCAGACATGCGACGTGATGAAAAAAATGAAGTGAGCATTGTTAAGCCTTTCTGGTCTTGAGGAGTAAATTCCTATGAAAGATCTTATTGTATTAGCCCGAATTGAGTAATAAAGTGCGATTTATTGGTTTGATAATCCAGTATTTCGGGATAATAAATGATTGAGCAGATCGAGCAGCAGTGGTTGAAAAGTTTTCACTGTGTTTATGAGTACAACAGCTTTAAAAAGGCAGCAGAGCAGCTTAGTTTACCAACATCAAATGTCAGCCGTCATGTCGCTTTACTGGAGGAGAAGCTCAATACCCGGTTACTGGAAAGAACGACGCGTCGTATGACCCCAACCGAGGCGGGTGAGCAGCTTTACTCTACGACGCGGGTCTTGTTAGTGGCGCTGAATGATGCGCTTGAAGACGTCAATCAGCACTCTCAAACGGTAACGGGTCAACTCAGAATCCTGATGCCAGATATCCCGGTACTTGCAAAGGCAGTTGTGGCTTTTTGTGCAGAGCATCCTGCAATATCGCTATCTTGTGAAACCAGCCTGAGCCCTAAAGAGAGTTTACTGGATGGATTCGATCTGATCCTGAGCTATCATCGTGGAAAAATTACTGATAGTGGCTGGGTCGCGAAAGAGATAGTCAGGTTGCGAAGCACAGTGGTCGCTGCACCGGACTTGATCAGACAGCATGGCCGTCCTCACAAACTGGCCGATTTGAACCACTTGCCTTGTATCAGTAGTTTAACGGCGCTAAATGGTTCCCCCTGGGTATTCAGGCATTCAAACGGTCAGTTGCTTACGCAGAGTGTGAAATCGTCATTTAAAGTAAACAGTGGCAACATGGCAAAGTTTGGTGCGCTGGCAGGTCTTGGCTTCGCGATATTGCCTGAGGAATCGTGTACCGATGAAATCAACGCAGGCACATTGCAGATCATAGAGCTAGACGCTGAACCTGAGCCTCTGGTTCTTTATGCTTTCTATGCCGGGCGAAAACAATTGGCTAAAAAAATCACAATCTTCGTTGAGCATCTGCAAAAACACCTGAGCACTCAGTGAGCTAAACATTGTGAATGCAGAATATTTGGGTTCTTTTCCGGACGATTCAGGAAGACTGCAGTGTTTGCCGGATACAGTCGGTGAACCATCTGTAACGAGAGGCCAGCTCGCGATGGCGTTTCCGTACCAGATACAAAGGTTCTCTGGCATTGACGCTGCGGTGCAGAATACGCAGATCCTGTGCGTACGGGGACTCCAGAATGGTACTTTCCGGCAGGACGGTAAAACCGAGCCCGAGTGAAACCGGCAGTAAAATCTGGCTGAGCTGATTGATGTAGCCGCGTACAGGCAGCGAATCGTGCGGCACGGAAAATGTCAGATCTAACAATACACTGTCGAGATACCGGCGGGCATTGGGGTGATCGATGAATCCGGTTTTTGTGAGCAAGGCTTGAGACAACCTAGATTCTGATCATGTCACCGACGGAAATCGTTGAGGATGACAGCGCTATCGGTGAAATGTGTACCGATGTGTTTGGCGCGGGCTGGGGACGTTTTCGGATTGCACACCTCTCAACAGGGGATCGCATTGGTGTGGAACTGTTTCAGTTCGACAATCAGCAACAGCCGGATAACAACTTTGAATACTGGAAAACCGGTGTGTTTCACTTCTGCGTGCAGGACCCCAATGTCGAGGAACTGGCAGAGCGGATCGTGGCTGCTGGCGGAAAAAACGGATGAAAGCACCGCGCTATAATTACCCGGGCGAGAAGCCGTATCGCATGATTTATATGGAAGACCCGTTCGGGAATATTCTGGAAATCTACAGTCACAGTTATGAGCTGTATTATGCCAGCGGTGCTTACAGTCAGTGACGTCGATTCTGGCTGGCCTGAACGCTTTCAGCCAATTTGTACGTCTAAGTCTGATTGAATTGTTGAAGAACAGGCCAGTACATAGCCTTGTTCAATTTCTTCGGGTGTGAGCGTTTCTTGGCTGGTTGACGAAACACTGCCCGCTCGCACTTTACATTTACATGAACCGCAAATGCCGCTTCGACATGCCACAATAACCGGCAAACCCGCACCTTCCAAAACGTCTGCCAGAACCTGTCCTTTTCTGGCCTGAATACTTTGAGAAAAGTCTGGAACCGCAACCATTGTGTTTTCATCAGATAGCTGAACATCTTCTCGTGGTGCCGGGGTAAAACTCTCCTGATAAAACTGATTCATATCGAAATCAAGTTGCTTTAAATATTGCTGAGTATCAAGCATGAATTGATTTGGGCCACATAAATAAATGGTACGCTCTTTAAAATCCGGCACGAGTTGAGTTATCCAGTCTGCGTTCAGGCGACCTTGTGGATGAGAAGTGCCATGATTGTTTTTGAGCAGGAGTTCAAGGCGAAAATTTGGATAGATGGCATCCAGCGTTTCCAGCTGATCAAAATAAATCGTTTCTTCCGGGCTGCGGGCAATATGCAGAAATGCGATATCAACATTGTCCCGGTTATTTAACCAGTATGCTGCCATTGAGAAGACAGGAGTCACCCCGCAGCCAGCACTGATGAGCAGAGCTTTTGCGTGCCCGTTGATTGTTTGTGGCGGATGATCGATACAGTTAAAATCACCCGCTGGAGGCAGGGCCTGAACTGTGTCTCCTGGTAATAAGGAATCGATAATGTAGTTAGAGACCTTGCCGCCTGCCACACGCTTAATTGTGAGTTGAAGGTGCTCATCTTCGACAGCAGAGCTGATGGAATAAGCGCGAAACTCCATTTTTCCAGCAATTTCGACGCCCAGATTAATAAACTGTCCTGGTTTGAATTGAAATAGCAGTGACTCACTGAGTTCAGACAGCCTGATACTGACAGCATCTTGAGTTTCTGCATATTTGCCAACGCAGCGGAGCGTTACAGCCTGATTAGCTTGCCATTCAAAAAACATAGTCATCTCTTGGTTGTGGTAGATAAAGCCCCTGAGGCGGGGCTTATTGACGTTGACTTGTATTACGCGGCCAGAATTGTTTTCAGATCTTCCTGAACATTGCCAATGCTGCGCATATCAAATTTTTCTTGCATAATTGCAATCAGGTTCGGCGTAAGAAATGCCGGTGCGGTCGGGCCGGTATAAATACCTTTCACACCGAGTGCAAACAGTGTTAACAGGACAACAATTGCCTTTTGCTCAAACCACGAAAGCACCAGTGTCAGCGGAAGATCATTGATACCACATTCGAATTCACTTGCCAGAGTTAAGGCGAGCTGGATTGCTGAGTAGGCATCGTTGCACTGGCCTACATCCAGTAAACGGGGAATGCCGTTGATCTCGCCAAAGGTGTTTTTGTTGAAACGGAACTTGCCGCAGGCCAGCGTCAGGATCAGTGTGTCTTCCGGTGCTTCTGCTGTGAAATCGGTGTAATAACTGCGTTCCGCTTTGTCGCCGTCGCAGCCACCCACAAGGAAGAAATGTCTGATGTTGCCTTGTTTGACTTGATCGATAACAGCCGGCGCAGCATTCATTAATGCATTGCGACCAAAACCGACTGTAATATGATGCTCGATTTCATCATGCCGGAAGCCCGGCAGAGCCAGTGCGCATTCAATAACTTGACTGAAGTCATCCCCTTCAATGTGGCTTACGCCTGGCCAGCCCACAATACTGCGTGTGAAAAGACGGTCTGCATAATGGCCCAGATTTGGATTGAGCAGGCAGTTTGAAGTCATCACGATAGCGCCGGGGAAGTTTGCAAACTCTTTCTGCTGGTTCTGCCATGCACTGCCGTAGTTACCAACCAGATGGGCGTATTTTTTCAGCTCCGGGTAGCCGTGCGCGGGGAGCATCTCACCATTGGTGTACACCTTGACGCCTTTCCCTTCGGTTTGCTGCAGGATTTTTTCAAGGTCATGCAAATCATGACCGGAGACCAGAATGCATTTTCCTTTGACGGGTTTGACGTTTACAGTGCTTGGTTCTGGGTGCCCGAACGTGGATGTTTCCCCGTGGTCAAGCATCTCCATGACTTTGTAGTTCATAAGGCCAATACGCATGGAGCAATTAAGCAGTGCGTTCAGATCGCCTGGGTCCGACCCCAGCCAGGCCATGATTTCATGATATTCCGTGTAAATTTCATTGCTTGTCTGTTCAAGTACTCGAGCGTGCTCCATGTAAGCGGCAGCGCCTTTCAGGCCATAAAGGCATAACAGGCGAAGACCGATGACATCTTCGTGAAGCTTATCCTTACCGCGGTTTACCGCAACCTGAGGTGCGAACGCAATGACTTCTTCGGCTGTCTGCGGTAGTTCGAAGGTTGCGACGGCAGGCAGTTCTGAAATGGGCTGGTTTGCCAATCTCGCCGCCGCGGTGACTGCTGTCTTCAGTCGTAATTTGTAGGATTCGGCTTGGGAGGTCAGTTCCAGAATGCGATCAGGGTCAAAGTTAACATTTGTCAGTGTTGAGAAGAATGCCTTTGGTGCCCATTGGTTGATTTCGTTATCAATGATGCCGGATTCGAGGGCTTTTGTTGCCCAAAAAGAAACGCCTTGCAGTATGTAGACCAGCACATCTTGCAGATCAGAGACTTCGGCCGTTTTGCCGCACATCCCTTGTGCAAACGAACAGCCTTTGATCGCAGGGGTTTGAAGTGTCTGTTCGCATTGAATACAGAACATATTGGGTTCTCCAGTGATTTTAGCCAGACTTGGTTTTGTCTCTCACCAGAGTGCACGATGTGTGCCATATATTAACTTGTTGATTTTATTGTAACTTAATGGTTTTTAAAAATTAAATGTTGTGATAACAACAACAGGCGCGATGTCTTAATGACATCCAGGCTGGCTCGGTTGCTATCGGTTAATTCCAAGTTTTCTGCCCATGCGATAGAGGTTTCCCCGATCCATCTGTAAAAACTCGGCAGCTTTTGCCCATACACGGTTCGTTTTGTTTAATGCGTGCTCAATCAAATCCTTCTGATAGTCCTCAACCAGTTCACGCATCGGCTGGCTTGTGGCCGGTAGGTGATGTGATGTGTTTTTGACATCGCTTAAGGTAAGAGACGCATCAAAGTGATTGAGCATGATGGTGCTTGAACCTTGCTGGATAGCGTATAAAGCAGCCCGCGTGAGTGTGTGCTCTAATTCACGAACGTTGCCATACCAGGGGAAAAACTCAAAATGTGCCAGTACCTTCGGGTGAACATGGAGGTTGGGTGTATTGAACTGTTGACGCACTTTTTCCAGTAAATATCCGGCTAGTACAGGGATATCGCCGTCTCGGGTGCGCAGTGGCGGGACGTGGATGGGAAATACATTCAAACGATGAAACAAGTCTGCCCTGAAGGTGCCGTCTTCCACCTCTTTTTCAAGCTGTCGGTTGGTTGCAGCTATGATGCGAACATTCACCACCAAGTGTTGATCACTGCCTACCCGCTGTAACTCGCCCTGCTGGATTACACGCAGTAGTTTCGCCTGTAAAATTAAGGGTAATTCACCGACTTCATCCAAGAAAATGGTGCCCCCATCGGCCAGTTCAAACTTACCCGTCCGATGACAGTTTGCGCCAGTAAAAGCACCTTTGACGTGACCAAACAGTTCACTTTCCGCCAGTCCTTCAGGCAGTGCAGCGCAGTTCACATAAATCATTGGTTTGTCGCTGCGATGCGATTGTGCGTGAACGGAATGAGCAACCAACTCTTTACCAGTCCCGGTTTCACCTGTGATTAATACGGCATAATCTGATTGAGCAACTGTGGCTATATTGCTGCGTAGCTGTTTGATTTGCTGGCTGAGACCTATGATTTCCCCGTGCTGGGAGCGTGCTTGCTGGATCAGGGTCTGAGTGACATTTTTCTGCTTTTGGTTTTGTGCTTTCAATGCTCTTAGCTGAGAGATATTACGCAGTGTTGCGGCGGTTAATGCTGCGAAAGTTTCGATGGCTACAGGATCAATATGCTCAAAGGCACCCACAGAGAGTGCATCCATCGTCAGTACGCCTATCAGCTGGCCTTCCACATATAAGCTGAATCCCATGCAATCATGAACGTCGATACACTGGTCTTCTGTGAGTAATGTACCGTCGAAAGGATCCGGCAGTGAGCAATCAGCATCAAAACGGACTGGCTGGTGGCTCTGAATAATAGCGTTGAGCCTTGGATGGGCTTTAGGAAAATAGCGCCTTCCTAAGACAGAAGGGGATAAGCCTTTCACTGCAACAGGCGTCAGAAAACCATCTTCATCGAAGATAAACAAACAACAGGCATCACAAGGGAATACTTTTTCAATCGTATCAATGATGGTTTGATACTGTTGTTCATGTGAGCAATTGGAACTGAGGTTTAACGCAATATTCAGCAGAGCTTGATCGATATTCGACGGCATAATGAAACCCGGAAAGCTGTTCTGGATGTCAATGCTAGCAAGATGATGTCATTTGAACATCCCCCAACTCCGGGAGAGTGATGTTTTATTGACGACAATCAACTGCAATGAAAATATTGTTATTCAGATGGAGAAATAGTGAGTTTTCTGTGCTTTCTGTATCTCAGTAATGAAGTAATGACCTCATCCGGTATAAAGGAAAAAGCCAGCACCGTGTTGCGATGCTGGCTTTTTCAGTATTTTCAGAAAGCTGAAACCTTATGACAGGGCTGGCTCTTCCTGAATGTTTTCCGACGTTGCCAGATGCAGGAAGTGCATGTGGCGTTCGTACTGGGTTAACGCATCAGCAATGATCTGTTCCTGGTTGTAACCCATCACATCATATTGCTGGCCGCCCTGTAGCAGGAAGACTTCTGCACGGTAGTAATCGTCATACGATTCGTTAGCATAGGTCGGCAGTGCGAAGTGGCGCAGGCGAATGCCATAGGCAAAATCTTCCACATCTTCTTTCTCAACCACTAACCGGACACGAGATTCATCTAAAACCTGAAGCTTGACAGCCAGACCTTGAAGTTTCATTTCTTCGACCAGGTTTTTCAAAGCCGGTATGGCCGTTGAGGTCATGAAATTCTCAGCTTCATCCTGCTTCGGATGGTTCACCATGGCCGAAATGCGGGACTTCCAGCTCACACTGGCCTGAGTGTACTGCACGCTGGTGTTGTGTGTCTGGATACTGTTTTGCAGCATGTAGTCATTGCGCAGTGCTTTGAACAGGCAGTAACAGAACAGCAGCATCAGAATCATGATAGGGAAGGCACTGGCAATGGTCATGGTTTGCAGGGCAGACAGACCACCCGCAGCCAGCAGCGCAGCGGCCACCACACCTTCAATCACGGCCCAGAAGATACGCTGCCAGACCGGTGGCTCAGCCGCACCGCCTGAGGTCAGGGTATCGATAACCAGCGAGCCTGAGTCGGAGGAACTCACAAAGAAAGTGATCACCAGTGCTACACCTATGACTGACAGTACCGTCGACATAGGCATGTGCTCGAAGAACTTAAACAGGGCAACGGGCACATTTTCACTCACCGCCTGACTCAGATAAGTTGCACCGTGATTCATGATGGCATCGATCGCTGTGTTACCAAAGGCGGTGAACCACAGGAAACCGAACAGCGATGGGATCAGCAGTACGCCCACCAGGAATTCGCGGATTGTACGGCCACGTGAAATACGGGCGATGAACATACCCACAAACGGTGACCAGGACACCCACCAGCCCCAGTACAGTAAGGTCCAGCCACCGATCCAGTCTTCCTTCGGCTCGTATGCATAGAGATTGAAGGTTTTATTGACTATATCGCTCAGGTAGGCCCCGGTGTTCTGCACAAAAGACTTCATGATCAGAGCGGTTGGACCCGCAATGATGACAACGGCCAGCAGCAGAACGGCCAGGAACATATTGATGTTCGACAGACGCTTGATACCGCCGTCCAGGCCCATGACAACGGAGACGGTGGCAATCAGGGTGATGGCGGCAATCAGGAGCACCTGGACTGTGGTGTTCTGTGGCATATCAAACAGATAGTTGAAACCTGCGTTGACCTGCACCACACCAAAGCCTAAAGAGGTAGCCACACCAAACAGCGTACCGATCACGGCAAAAATGTCGATCACATGACCGATAGGGCCATAGATTTTGTCGCCAAGGATAGGATACAGGGCAGAGCGTGGCAGCAGTGGCAGTTTATGGCGGTACGCAAAGTAGGCCATCGCCAGTGCGACCAGCGCGTAGATCCCCCAGGCATGCAGTCCCCAGTGGAAAAAAGTAATCTTCATGGCTTCACGTGCCGCTTCTACCGATTGTGGATCACCGACCGGGGGAGATGTGAAGTGCATGACTGGCTCTGCGACGCCAAAGAACATCAGGCCAATGCCCATGCCAGCGGAAAACAGCATCGCCAGCCAGGAGCTGTAGCTGTAATCAGGCTCGGAGTGATCGGGCCCAAGTTTGATATCACCCAGGCGGCTGAACATGACCAGAATGAGGAAAATCAAAAAGATGGCTACAGCCAGGATGTAGATCCAGCTAGCCTGTGTGATGATCCAGCCTTGAATGTTTTTAAAATAGGATTCCATGGCTTGCGGCCACATCACACCTATAAAAGAGAGCGCGGCAATGAAAATTGCCGAGGTAAAAAATACCGGTTTATTTAAATCTGACTTAATTTCCATAAATCCTTCAAATCTTACGGTTGCTATGTCCGATTAGGGGAGCGCCATGATAGTGGCAGAGGCCTTAGTGAAAATTGATGTAGATCAATTTAACGGACAGTGAAATAGGCCATGTTGGACGCAAAATACTGCGTCCAGACCTCATGTAAAGCAGGTATTTCAGATTTTCTGCTTATGAAAAACGTGAGGATATTATCAATATTTTGCTTAGTGTTCAAAGTGTGATCTTGGTCTGTTTTTGCGTTTATGCTCTAAGTGTTAATATATATTGTTGTTTATTAAGAGAAATATATCAGTTTGGGGGTGGCTGATAAAAATTCGTGGACGATTGTTTTGAGCTGTAAGTTTTAATGAAAAGAGCGCCTGTCGGCGCTCTGGATCAAGTCGGAACCTATTATCCCCCCCAGCTCCGGCTGGAAGAGCTGCCCCAACTGGATTTTGCTGCAGCACTGGAGCCAAAGCCGCCGCGCGAGATGGTGCGGCTGACGGTAGGCTTAGGTTTCATCTGCTCCGGGCCGACTTTGATCTTTGACTTTTTATAGCGGTATGAACCGTAGTCGTAGCCGTCGGAAGTGGTCCAGCGGCCGTAATAACGGCTGCCCGGATAGTAGGAGCTGAACATTGGCTGGCTGTAGTAACCGCGGTTACTGTCCAGCAATCGGGCAAACATAAAGCCGGCCATTGCAGGCATGAACCAGTTGTTTTCCGTTGATTTCATGCAAGAGTTCGTTCCGAACTCAGTGGTACACTCTTGCAAGTTTTTGTATTTCGGTGCCGTGCGCTCAGCTTCCTTGAGTGCATTCTGATAGGCCGCTTCACACTGTTCGGAATAGCCCGGGTTGTCATCTTTACAGTCATTGACCGTATGGTAGATCACGGCATCTTCCTGCGGATCGCTGCAACCTGTCAGCAATCCCGCTGTAATGGCAGCGGTAACAGGCGCAATGGCAAAGGGACGCCATTGTTTTCGCATGCCGGAAAGATTGACGTCTTTAGTCCGTTTCATGGCAGTCCCCCTTAATAGGTCATGCAGGCCGCATTGAGCAGGCCAACTGACACTGAGGTGGCAGCCATCAGCAGGCCGGCAGGAATTTCTCCCGCTTCAATGCGCTCGGCAATACGGGGCATGAAACCAACCCGGACAATCACATAGGCAAGCATCTGCGCCAGTAATGCCACGACACCCCAGATAGCAAAGTCAATGAAGTTCACTGAGTTGCTGGCAGCACCAGAAATCGCCAGTGCGTAACCCAGAATTGAACCGGCAAGGGTAATGGCTGCTGCGGTGTTTTTTTCTTCTTTGACCAGTTTCCATTCGTCATAAGGAGTAATGCGGACAAAGATGACTTTGAACAGCATTAAGAACACGATAGAGATAGCAAAATAAGCGACAAATGAGCCTAGCCCGGCGAGTGATTGTGTCAAAAGATCCATGGAAATCCCTGAAATTATAAATGTTTAGTGGTTATTATCTGACTCAGCCAATAAGTTTAAAATCTGTCGGGCTGAGGTCAAATCCTGTGCTCAACACCAGGCTGCGTTCAGCTCTGTTGTTGAATATTTTCTCTTCTGCAGACACCAGAAGCACTTCTTTCATCCCGGCTTCTGCGTCTCGCTCGTATACCATGACAAACTGATCGGTGGAGCTGGCCGTCCCGTTCTGCAGCCAGGTTTTTTCTGTCATAGCAACAGGGCGACTGTTTTCCCACACTTGTTGATAAGTGAAGTCTTCCAGTTGCCACTGGCCTTTGACTATCCCTTTGTCCAGTAAATGCTGCCATTCACTGTCTGTATCGACAGGTTTGCTGTCATAGAAGTAAAACAGTTTTACCTCGCTGACATCAGCATCACCGGCACCGTGGGTCAGCACCTGAACAAAGCCTTCGTCATCGGTGTAATAGCGTACCAGGCGTGTTTGTTCGTCCAGCCAGACTTCCCCGACAGCCTGGATGAGCTGGGTACGCGCAGCCCCTTCAATCATCAGAGACGGTTCGGTAAGACGCAGTTTCAAATCATCCAGCTCAAAGGCACCGCCTAAACGAAGACCGATGAGCTCGGGGGCTGCCGGCTCAGTGGTTGCGGCTTGCTTGCGTTTTTTTAACCAGTCGAACATAGCTACTCCTTGCCGGTTTAAGACGGCCAGTTGAAATCATTGACACGTTCATCGGCGATATAGAACAGGTTGGCACCGGGCAATACGGCCAGATCCAGCGGTGGATTCAATTCCACACCCTGCCCGCGATCAATGGCTATCAGAGTGGCCTCGTGTTCTTCTTTGAACAGGGTAAACAGTCGGCTGACTTGTGTCGGGGAAGCGGTCTCAGGAAAGCGTACCGCATACTGGGTCATGCCGTGATGGGTACTCAGCAGTTCATGGTGAAGCTCGCTGGAACCCGGATCGACAGCGGCCTTGGCCAGCATTTCCACCGCCACGGACGGAATACATTCGGCTTTGGGGCAATGTGATTTCAGCAAGTCGCTCAGTCCTTCATCCGTGAAGTAGGCGAGCAAATGCGCATCGGGATTGCGGCTTGAACAATACAGTGCCGCCGCCAGCGTCACATCGTCTTGCTCGTTATCTATGATGATACAGCTTGCTGTGCTGACACCGGCTTTGTCCATGTCAGCGGTGTCAGTAAAGCTGACAACACGTACAAAATCAATCTCACCCGGCAACGGGTTTTCCATTTCAGGGCGCACGCACAGCACAATATGGCGACGCTGTCGTTCTTCGTGCTGCAGCATTTTAATCAGGTGCAAGGTTCGCTGGTTATTCCAGCCGAGTACCAGAATATGGTTCTCCACGTTAATTCTCCGTTTTCCGAGCAAGCCACTTTTCCAATAGCTAATAAAGTGCGTAGCCAAGCGGCCAATCCCGATGGCGAACAGACCCAAACCGCCCGGAATGACGAACAGGGCGACCACCCACTTTCCGGCTTGGGTTGCCGGGGAGTAATCACCGTAGCCGACGGTAGAAGCCGTCACGACAAGATAGTAGAAAAAGTGAGTTAATGAGTGTGTAAGCGCCTGCTCACCCGCAAGTTCAAGAAGTAGCCAGGATAAGCCGACATAGCACAGCAGCGTAATGAGCAGATTTCGGCCATTGAGTTGATTGAATTGTTGATGGGCCCAGCGGCGGACCAACAACCAGATAGACATGCATTTCTCCTCAATCCTAAGGGCTGAGCAGCCACAGCAATGACCTCAGCCCCCGGAGTTACCGCTTATTATCGACCAAGAATGCGTGCCAGTTCATCTTCGGCAGAGGCTGTGCCCCCGCTCTTGATTCCGGCGTCGGCCAGTTTCTTGTCCAGCGCACTGCCTGATTGTTCGGCTGCCATTTCCGCAGAAGCTTCCAGCTGAGCGGCTTTTTCTGCCTGACGTTGCTTGAGACGCTCCAGCGACGAAGCTGCGGTATGCATTTTGGCATTAGCGCCAACATGACCGGATGACACTGCAGACTGCGCTTTTTGCACCGCTTCATTGGCTTTTACAACATCCACTTGTTGCTCTAGCTGACGAAGTTTATCTTTGGCCTGGGCGATGTTGGTTCTCAGTGTCTGCTCGGATTGAGTGAACTGATCCAGATACGTCTGTTCCGCCTGCTGTTCATTGCGCAGGTTGGCGACTTTCTGTGCACATTCCAGCGCTAAGTCCTGCTGGCCTTTTTCCATCGCGTTACGGGCATAGGCTTCGTATTCGGTGAGCCCCAGATTAAAGCTTTCCACTTTTTGCTGAGACAGTTTACGTTTGGCTACTATGCCAACCAGTGCCTCATCAGAGCGGCGCAGTTCCGCTTTGGCTTCACGGATTTCCTGATCGAGAATACGCAGCGCCTGGCTGTCTGCGACGGCTTCTGCGGCTTCGTTGGCACCGCCTTTCATTGCGGTGAAGAGTTTTTTCCAGACACTCATGCCGTTTGCTCCTTGAGGAAGTCCTGGTACAAATCAATAAAGGCTTCAACATTACGGAAAAGCGTGGCGACTTCAATCACAACGCTTTCTGCTTTTGACTGGGAAGACAGTGAACCAAAGGCAACGTAATAGTCATTGCCGTTGATCGCATTGATACCTATGGTCGACAGCGGGAACATTTTATGTGTACGCAGTATTTCACGGTTCAGTGCATCGGTGTCTTTCACCTGTCCGGCGTCAAACAATAAGACTTCAACCAGAATCTGCTCACCTGAAACCGCCAGAAAAGCTTCAATGTTGTCTTCATTATGGATCAGTAACGCCTGACCCTGTACGTCGACCTCCCAACCGTCATGGTCAGACAGCAGGGGAGCCAGATCGGAGAGTTGCCACATAGTCAGCATCCTTAGATTAAGAAAAAATACATCTGTTATACAGTCGCACAAAAGCATTCGACTGTTGCCACCTGATGAAGTTCCTGACTGGTGATGATACAGGACAGGAACCTAAAGGTGCCGTTGAGTGCTCTAATATAGGTTAAATGAGCGACTGAGTATGCCCTTCTGCTCATAATTGAATGCGGGTTTTGCCTTTTATCGTGTGATTTTGTGATACGTACCTGAAGAAACAATGTGTTATTTATTCCGGCGAATCTATCGCGGCACTGGTTCAGCGAGCGTAACGGTCAGAGCCGCAAATAATAGTACCCGCATGAAGGCTATACTTAGCACAATCTCCTGGTGCTGATTGCTGAGTTGTCGCCATGACCAAAAAAAATCTGTTGCTAAGGTTCATACTGCCGCTGTTGCTCGCCATGATCCTGGGTGCTGTTGTACTTAATATTTACACCCATAACACCCGCCCGGCTGAGTTGCACCTTTCCGGCATTGAACTGGCGCCGTTTTCGGACGAAAAGTCGGTGTTCCTTTTGCCCGAACTGATCATCATGAGTCAGAAAGAGTATAACGCCCTGATTGCTGAGCGAGAGGCGTCGACTGAACAAGATCCCATGTCTGGTGAGTGCCAGCGCTGGTCAGCCATCATGCCTCCCTGGTTATTATGCGGCGATCCCGGTTACCTTCAGCATACGGATCAGATGAAGCAGTTTGCCTCTCCCTCTCAGTTGGTGGTTGAAGGGCTGCTACAGGCGAATACGCGCCAGAATGCGCTGTACATATACCATATCAAACGTGATCCGGACGCCAAAGGCAGTTTGCTGTCACGGCTGGATATTTATATCCATGATGACGGTGAGCAGCATTACTACCGCTACGACGAGCAGGGAAAGTTATCCAACCTGCCTTTGAGTGATTTACCCCAACCTGTGGCTTATATAGAAGATGAGGTGAATGCCGGGTTGCAGCCCACACTGCGTTTCAGCTTTACCAACAGCGGAGCAAGGGAGGCGACCCTGAATACTGTGCGCAGTGAGCGGGTATTTGTTGTCACGTCCCCGGCCCAGACGGGTTATCCCGGCGAGCATGTACCGCCAAGGCTCACGGTTCCCGCACAAGGGATGAGCCTGGGACCGGAGAATGATGAGACTGTGATTCTGGCCGAGCCTGTCGTACTTCAGCATCAGCAGGACAAAGCGCTGGAAATTCCCCTCAACATTTTAGATCTCGGTCAGGGGGATTCTCCCGGCTATGTACTGGTGCACTTTTATCTGGATTATTTCGATGGCGCCGAAAATCAGTCAATGCTGTTAGGCAACTTCCTGTTCTCAGATTACCTGCTGCTGGCGGAAGAAGAGTAATCAGTGCCAGTGTTTTATGCACTGGCCAGCCGGAATTCATGATGCAGCCAGGCCCGCAGCGTCAATACGCTTTCCTGAACAAGCTTCTCTTTCTGGCAGACAAAATAGTAGGACTGGTATGGATTGCGCACCGACGGGCCGATTTCTGTCAGCAGTCCCTGCCTGATTTCATCTCTGACAAACAGGCGATGAGTGACCAAAATACCCAATCCCCTCAGCGTTGCCTGCACCGCCTGGATCGACGCGGTAAAGCAAAGGTTGTGGCGCTGTGCCGGCACCGGCAGCTGATTGGCCTGACACCAGATTTGCCAGTCGTTTTCGCGCCTTGGGTTGGTGACAAAAATGGGGTGATGGGCCGACAGCATGGCGTCTGCACTGAGAGCACTGCCGGTATCGATGAGTGACGGCGCGCAAACCAGGATCAATTGGTCGTCACCGAGTTTTTCGCAATGATAGCCTTGCCAGTCATCCGAACGGCCGTGGATCAAAGCAACGTCTACCCCCTCTTTGTCGAGATCAAACACATGGGTCAGGGTAGAAATACGAATATCAATCTGAGGCGCCAGAGCCTGAAAATCGGGCACTCTGGGAATCCACCAGTGCAGCGCCAGCGAGTTCACCATATTCAGTGTCAGCCGGTGCGGGTTCTGCTGCTGCAAGGCTTCACCGGCTGACACTATCTGTTCGAGTGCCGGAGCCACCTGGCGGTAATATTTGCGGCCATTTCGGTTCAGCTCCACCCGGCGGCCCACCCGCTGGAACAACGGCAGGCCAAGCTGGTTTTCCAGTGACTTTATCGCCTGGCTGATAGCCGAATGGCTGACATGCAGGACTTCAGCGGCGTCAGTCATGCTGCCCGTTTCTGCTACTGCTACAAAAGCATAGAGTGATTTCAGTGCTACGAGTTTTCTCATCTGTAAGTTTTTCTAACAGTTTTGGTTAATATTATTCGCTTTTTTATCATTTGTAACCTCGTTAGACTCCTCGCCAGCTAAGGAGTATTTAATGACAACAGATTTGCGCCCTCTTTTTTTCATGCTGGCTTCCACCTTCAGTCTGTCGGTAAACGGTTTGGTGTCCAAACTGTTAAGTGACCAGATCAGCATAGAAATGCTCAGTTTTCTGCGATTCTCAATACCAGCCGTGTTACTGATGTGGCTGATGTCGCTGACTCAGTGGGCCGTACCCGACAGCAAAAAGCTCTGGCAGTCACTGGGGATCCGGGCCTTTTGCGTTGCTGCCGCTCAGCTGTGTTTCCTCTTTTCACTGAGCCATTTGAGTCTGGTGGAAACTGTGGTGCTGTTCAGTACCGGTCCGCTGTTTATTCCTGTGTTAGAAAAACTGTTATTTCACACCCGGATTCCTCCGATGACAGTCATGAATCTGATGATCACCTTTTTAGGGGTGGTGCTAATGGCAGGTAATGCCGGCGGTTTTGCCCTGCGGCCGGAGTTGATCATCGGGGTAGCGGCGGGGGTGTTCAATGCCGGATCCCAGGTCAGCCTGTACCGGGTGAGTAAAGGGAGCATGTCGGCCTTTGGCTTAAATGCCTGGTGCTTTACGCTCGCCAGTCTGATGTTGCTGCCTTTGGTACTCCTTACTCATAGCACTGACAGGCTGGCAGCCAGCTGGCAGCAGTTAACCGATCTGCAATCGCTGCTGTTACCCTCGTTGCTGTTGCTGGCGGTGTGCATCGTCAATACCCAGGTCTTTCGGGTCAAAGCCTATCGCCTGGTGGAATCCGGCTCCAGCCTGGCGCCCCTTATTCTGACCAACCTGCTGTTTGCTTTCATCTGGCAGATCAGCTTCTTTGAGCAGACTTTGGTGTGGAACAAAGTGGTGGGTGTCAGCCTGATTGTACTGGCGACCCTGTTCAACACGTTCGGCCCGGTGTGGTTCAGGCAGCGGCAGGCGCGGCTTGGCTAAGGGGCTCCCCAACTCAGTGCAGTTGTGCACTAAGATTGGCTGTCTTAACCTGTGCGACATCATGTTGTGGTGGTGTTATCAGCGGTAATCATCTGAAATAAAACAACTTTGGCTGTTTGATGAAAACTGGCACACAAGATGCAACACAACTAAGGTACACGACATTCAACACTTGATACTTTGGTTTTAGGCATTGCAGCCACGTCCTCTCCCGGGGGCGTGGCTTTTTTTATGCCTGAAACCGGCGCTAAGCGGGACGCGAAGGAGAAGAATATGAGCAACACAGCCGGTCAGGTTGCAGGATGTAAGCAAGGTGAAGCAGTGAAATCTGCCTGTCCCTATTGTGGTGTAGGCTGTGGTGTGGCGGTGAAAGGCAAGTTTCAGCCCGGCAGCCTGACCAAGCAGCCTGAAATAGTTGGTGATGTCTCTCACCCTGCCAATCATGGGGCGCTCTGCGTCAAAGGATCTGCGCTGAAAGAAAGCCTGAACATACCCAATCGCCTGCTGTATCCGCGCCTGGGGGACAAGGAAGTCAGCTGGTCTGCTGCCACTGGCGCTATCGCACAGAAGCTGAAGGAGACGGTTGCCAATTACGGCCCGGACAGTGTGGCTATGTATGTCTCCGGTCAGTTGCTGACAGAAGATTACTATGTCGCCAACAAGCTGATGAAAGGCTTTATTGGTACAGCCAATATCGACACCAATTCACGGCTCTGTATGTCCTCGGCGGTGGCGGCGCATAACCGGGCGTTCGGTGAAGATCTGGTACCGGTTCATTATGACGATATCGCAAAAGCGGAGCTCATCGTCATCGTCGGTGCCAATACCGCCTGGACGCACCCGGTACTGTTTCGCCGAATTCAGCAGGCCCGTGAAGCAAACCCGGATCTGCGTCTGGTCGTGATCGACCCCAGACGCACGACAACGGCAGAGCAGGCCGATCTCCATCTGCCGATTGCGAACGACGGCGATGTGCTGTTGTTTAACGGCCTGTTGCGTTATTTGTCTGATCATCATGCGCTGGATGACGATTTCATCGCAAGGCATTGTGAGGGCTTTGCGTCGCTGAAAGCTGAAATCAGCCGTGACCTTTACAGTCTGGCTCGCTGCGCTGAGACGCTGGGACTGAGCCGGGAGCAGCTCAACGATTTTTACGCGATGTTCAAAGATTCCCCGCATACCCTGACCCTGTTTTGTCAGGGTATTAACCAGTCGGCCAACGGCACCGACAAAGCCAACGCGATTATTAACTGCCATCTGGCCACCGGGCGAATCGGTAAACCGGGGGCCGGACCATTCTCGCTGACCGGGCAACCCAACGCCATGGGCGGCCGTGAAGTCGGCGGGCTGGCAAATCAGCTGGCGGTTCACAGAGGCTTTGATCCGCAATCTGTCTCAGCAGTCGGCGATTTTTGGCAGGCGCCGAATATGGCCACTCAACCCGGGCTCAAAGCGGTTGAGCTGTTTGAAGCTATCCATCAGGGCAAGATCAAGTTTGTCTGGGTTATTGCGACCAATCCTGTGGTGTCTTTGCCTGACAGCTGCAAAGTGGCGGAAGCCTTGGCGCGATGTGAGTGCGTGGTGGTGTCTGATATTTCACCGGAAGCGGACACGGCGGCATTTGCCGATGTGCTGCTGCCGGCGGCCGGCTGGGGCGAGAAAGACGGCATGGTGACAAACTCTGAAAGAATGATCTCCCGTCAGCGGGCGTTTTTGCCTCCTCCCGGCGAGGCCAAAGCCGACTGGTGGGTTATCTGTGAAGTGGCTAAAGAAATGGGCTTCAGCGGGTTTGATTTCGCCACTGTGGCGGATGTGTATCGCGAATACGCGGCCTTGAGCCGCATTAACCAAAATTCACCTTATCTGTTTGATATTTCAAAGTTAGCGTCAATGACAGATGCCGAATATGCCAACTGGCAGCCGCAGCGCTGGCCGCTGGGCAGAGAGTCACACCTGTTCAGTGACGGGGTCTTTCCGACTGCCAGCGGCCGCGCCAATCTGATCACTGCTCATCATAGCGAAAAAGAGGTCCAGCCCGGCGTCTGGTGGCTCAATACCGGACGCCAGCGCGACCAATGGCACACCATGACGCGCACCGGGCATATAGCCAGGCTGGCCGAAAGCGAAACGGAGCCGACTGTGTATATTCATCCGCTCTCGGCCAGTAAATATCAGCTCAGCGAAGGACAGCTGGTGTCACTGGGTTATGACGGCAACAGCATGCTGGCCAAGCTGGCGGTCGATGATGGCCTGTCGTCAAACCAGCTCTACATGTCGATGCACTGGGCAGGGGCATTTGGTTTTGCCAGCCGGGTCAATCAGATGGTTGCGCCTGAGGTTGATCCCGTGTCGGGCCAGCCTGCCTTTAAATCGGCGGCTGTGACGCTGTCACCGGCCCGGGCAGCCAGTTACGGGATCTGGATGGGCGCGCTGCCACCGCCGTTTGAGACAGATTTCCTCAGTTTCCAGACCGGAGAAACGATCAATATCTGGCGCTTTGCCTGCCGCACGCCGCTGTCTAAATCCCATCTGTATGGCATCACGCCGCAGGCATTGGTGATGGACGGTACAGGTAACGGCGACTGGACGGCTCTGATGACAGCCGACAGCCGGTTAACCGCCATGTGCCTAGTGAGCGAGGAGCCACTCCGGTCTGATCCCCAGCCCTATACCGGCTTGTTTGATAAGGCGTTTTCGGTCAGTGCTTTTCTGGCACTGGCGATGCAGGGACAGGCACCCTCAAAACTGGTGTGCAGCTGCTTCAGGGTAACGGACAGACAGATTGTACAAGCCATTGAGCGCAATGGACTGACCAGCCTGGCGGGATTGCAGGCGCAACTGAAATGCGGCTCTAACTGCGGGTCTTGCCTTGGCGAAGTAAAGGCGCTGCTCAGACAGACGCAAGTGAACACGGAAGAAGCAGTGACGGAAGGAGAACAGGTATGAGTACAGTAAAACCAATGATATCGACACACAGCGCAGCGACGGTAACCCGGCTCCAGTCAGTGCCGCGTCGCCCTTCCGTCAGTCTGGTGGGAGCGGGGCCGGGCGATCCTGAACTGCTGACCTTAAAAGCCCTCAAGGCCATCCAGCAGGCAGAAGTGCTGGTGTATGACCGCCTGGTCAGTGATGCCATTCTGGCGATGGCGAACCCGGATGCTGAGCGTATCTATGTGGGTAAGCGTTGCGGCCAGCCCAGCATGAAGCAGGAAGCCATTAATCAGGTACTGATAGAGCAGGCCAGACAAGGCCGCTATGTGGTGCGCCTGAAAGGCGGCGACCCGCTGATCTTCGGCCGAGGCGGGGAAGAAGGGCTGGCGCTGGCGGCAGAGGCAATCCCGTTTGATTTCGTGCCCGGCATTACCGCTGCCATTGGCTGCGCGGCATCCACCTCTATCCCGCTGACGCACAGAGAAATGTCCCGATCAGTCACTCTGGTCACCGGTCATGTGGTGTCCGGCGCGTTACCTGCCTGGGCGCAGTTAATCGGCGCGGGGCAAACCATAGTCTTTTATATGGGGCTTGAGCAGGCCAGAGAGATCCAAAGCGGCCTGACACTGGGTGGCCTCAGCAAGGACACCCCGCTGGCTGTGGTCATTAAAGGCTGCACGCCGGAGGAGAAAGTCCATGTGTCGTCATTGGGCAAGCTCACCAAACTGGGGCAGGAGTTAAAAGGACAGTCACCGGCATTACTCATTATCGGCGATGTTGTTGAACTGCGTGCAACCCTGAATCAAGCACTTAACTGCAATGATGCCACTGAGACTAACCCTAAAGAGGTATTTTACGGCTGATTTTGACTAAGTGGCTGATTGCTTGCTTCTTTATGTATGAATGCGTGTTGAACCATTGTGTACAAGGAAGACAGGCCAATGGCCAAGCCAGAAAAGTCAGATCGAAAGCAAGTTGCCGCCAGCCATAAAGACATCAGTCAGATACTGGTTTGCAGCGACTGTACCCGGGAACAGGCAAAGCTGACCGGCGAACTGGCGGCCAGATATGACAATGTTATCGGTTGTCGCTTCAGCCAGTTTGCGGCACTGACGGCAGAGACGCAGGGCAGTGCACTGGTGATCAACTGGGCCAGAGCTGATGCCGAGCTGAGGATGCTGGTAGACCATGCAGACAGCCAACGGTGGCCGCTGGTGGTACTGCTCCGGCAGCTTGAGCATCAGGATATCGACCGGCTCCCTGCACCTAATGGCTATGTGCTTTTACCGGCTGACTCAGCAACGGCGCTGAGTGTATGGGTAGAAAGGGCATGCCAGGTCAGGGACAGCCAGAGTCAGATGGAAAATGCGCTGGCGACGCTGAATCGCCGCCTTGAGGACAGGCGGCTGGTGGAGCAGGCCAAAGGACTGCTGATGAAGCATCAGGGACTGGATGAGGCAGAAGCCTATCGCCTGCTTCGTGAGGCCGCCATGCACAACAGCCAGAGTTTAGGCCAGATTGCGAAAAACCTGCTGCTGAGCCTGAACCGTTTATGACCCGGTAATACGCTAATGGATTCCCGCCTGCGCGGGAATGACGAGAGAGCGAGAGAATGCCGGTGGCATTAGCCTGTCATCCCCGCGTAGGCGGGGATCTACAGAGCAGAGACTGGTGAATTAAAGGTAAGGTGGTCTAGCCGGTATAAACCCGCGCTAACGTCACGCGCCACTGAAAAAATTGATCAATACAGCAACGTCGCTGCTCCTTTCGGGGAGAGCGGCGTTTTTTGTTTGTAACGCTTTGTTTTTTATCTATGGAAGAGGTTTGGATATGGAATCGATCAATCGATGGATGATAGCCGGCATCGCAAGTGCCAGTCTGATATCGCTGTCGGCACAGGCCCAGGTAGGTCCGCCGGAAAAAGATGAATTGAAGTTCGGCTTTATCAAGCTGACCGATATGGCCCCGTTGGCCGTGGCGTATGAAAACTTCTTCTTCGAAGACGAAGGCCTGTACGTGTCACTGGAAGCTCAGGCCAACTGGAAAGTGCTGCTGGACAGAGTGATTGACGGCGAGCTGGATGGCGCCCACATGCTGGCCGGACAGCCGATTGGCGCCACCGTAGGTATAGGGACCAAAGCGGAAGTGATCACGGCTTTCAGCATGGATCTCAACGGTAATGCCATTACGGTTGCCAATAACGTCTGGGACGCGATCAAGCCGAACCTGGCGAAAACAGACAACGGCACTCCCCGGCACCCAATCAGTGCCAGCGTGCTTAAACCTGTGATTGCCTCGTATCAGGCGCAAGGTAAGTCGTTCAACATGGGCATGGTGTTTCCTGTCTCCACACACAACTATGAGCTGCGTTACTGGTTAGCTGCCGGGGGAATACATCCGGGGTATTACGATCCGGCCCACGGCGATAACAGCGGCCAGCGTCAGGCGGATGTGCTGCTGAGCGTTACTCCACCGCCGCAAATGCCCGCGACGCTGGAGGCCGCGACCATTCAGGGGTACAGCGTCGGCGAACCCTGGAATCAGCAGGCCGTATCCAAAGGTATAGGCGTGCCGGTGATTACCGATTACGACATCTGGCGTAACAACCCGGAGAAAGTGTTCGGGGTCAGCAAAGCCTGGGCAGATGCCTATCCCAATACCCATATTCGTGTGGTGAAAGCCCTGATCCGGGCCGCTCACTGGCTTGACGAAAAAAACAATGCCAACCGGCAAGAAGCGGTGGCCTTACTCGCCCGCAGCCAGTATGTGGGGGCAGATGCCAAGGTGATTGCCAACAGTATGACGGGCACCTTCGAATATGAAAAAGGCGATATCCGCCCGGCGCCGGATTTCAATGTGTTCTTCCGCTACCACGCCACCTATCCGTATTACAGCGATGCCGTCTGGACTCTGACCCAGATGCGTCGCTGGGGGCAGATCCCTGAAGCGAAATCCGATGACTGGTATATGTCGATCGCCAGACAAGTCTACCGCCCGGAGATCTACCGTCAGGCCGCTGAAGCCTTAATCGAAGAAGGCAAGCTGACTGCGGCCGATTTTCCTGACTTTGACCAGGAAGACGGTTTCCGTCCTCCGCAGCAAGGTTTTATCGATCAGATCACTTTTGATGGCCAACAGCCCAATGCCTACCTCAACAAGTTCGCGATTGGTCTGAAAGGCGACGACACACTGTAAGGAGTACCGTTCATGGCATCGATTCTCACATTACCGGCTATCCCTAAACCGGCCAAGGTGATTCATTTCAGTCGCGGACTGGCTTTTCCAGCACTGGGACTGCTTGTCTTTCTGGTGATCTGGCATCTGGCGGCCAGTCAGGTCAATACCTCGCTGGGGACCTTACCCGGTCCCGCGCAGACCTGGCAGCAATTTAGCGGTCTGGTGGACGAACATCAGCGTGAACGCAGCCGCGAAGCCGCCTTCTACGAGCGTCAGGAAAAGCGCAATGCCGCCACGCTGGCGCAAAATCCGCAGGCAGAGGTGAAAACCCGTGAGTACACAGGTAAACCGACTTTCTTTGATCAGATTGGCACCAGTTTGCTGACAGTGGCCGCCGGTTTCCTGCTGGCTTCTGCTTTAGCCATTCCTGCCGGGATCGTGCTGGGGCTGAACAAGAGTCTGTACGCGGCCTTTAACCCTGTGATTCAGCTGTTAAAACCGGTGTCGCCGCTGGCCTGGCTGCCCATCGTCACTATGGTGGTGAGTGCGCTCTATGTCAGCGACGATCCTCTGGTATCTAAGTCTTTTCTCAATTCGCTGTTTACCGTTGCGATGTGCAGCCTGTGGCCGACCTTGATCAATACGGCTGTGGGTGTCACCGCGGTCGATAACGATCTGCTCAACGTCAGCCGGGTGCTCAAGCTGTCGCGCTGGCAGCATGTCCGAACCATAGTGCTGCCGTCTGCTGTGCCCATGATTTTCACCGGTCTGCGCTTGTCACTCGGTGTGGCATGGATGGTGCTGATCGCCGCTGAAATGCTGGCGCAAAACCCGGGGCTGGGCAAGTTCGTCTGGGATGAGTTTCAAAACGGCAGCTCAGCATCACTGGGCAGAATCATGGTGGCCGTTGTGACCATAGGTTTTATTGGTTTGCTGCTCGATCGCGGCATGCTCAGCCTGCAACGACATTTTTCATGGAATAAACAGCTGAGCCTGCGCTGAGTCAGCTGAAGACAAGGAGAGAACCATGTCACGCGAATATTTATTGCTCAGTTATCTGGGAATGCGATTTCCGACGCCAAACGGCGAGTTTGTGGCGCTGAAAGACGTCAACTTCACCATCAATAAAGGAGAGTTCATTTCTCTGATTGGTCACTCAGGGTGTGGTAAATCCACTGTGCTCAATCTGGTTGCGGGCTTGCTCGATGCAACGGACGGCGGGGTGATCCTGGAAGGCCGTGAAATTGACGGTCCGGGCCCTGAGCGGGCTGTGGTGTTTCAGAACCATGCTTTGCTGCCCTGGCTGACGGTGTACCAGAACGTCGAACTGGCGGTGAAGCAGGCCTGCAAAGGCAAAGCGTCGGCCGCGATCCGTGATGAAGTGATGCATTACCTGCAACTGGTGCAGATGGATCACGCCCACGACAAGCGGCCGGATGAAATTTCCGGTGGGATGAAACAACGGGTCGGCATTGCCAGGGCGTTGGCCATGCAGCCTAAAGTGCTGCTGATGGACGAGCCCTTCGGCGCGCTGGATGCGCTGACGCGGGCGCATCTGCAGGATGCTTTGATGGCAATTCAGGCCGAGCTGAATAACACCGTCATTATGATCACCCATGACGTTGATGAAGCGGTGCTGCTGTCAGACCGCATCGTGATGATGAGCAACGGCCCGGCGGCGACGATCGGTGAGGTGCTGGATATCGATTTACCGCGACCAAGGGACAGGGTCGCGCTGGCCGATGATCCGGTTTACCAGCGGCTGAGACAAAGCGTGCTGCGTTTCCTCTATGAGAAACAACGCAAAGTGGCGCCGATCCCGGACAAGAAAAGCAACAAGAAAGTGGCCTGATCGGGCGCAGCAGTGACATCGCGAATGTGCAGGAGAGTATTATGTTGATGCAAAGAGAAAAATTACTGGTGGTGGGCAACGGCATGGTCGGCCATCACCTTATTGAACAACTGGTGGCGAAGAACGCTCATCAGCGTTATCAGATTATTGTGTTGGGTGAAGAGCGCTTTGTCGCTTACGACAGGGTGCATCTGTCATCGTTGTTTTCCGGCAGCGAACATCAGGATCTGCTGCTCAGCAGTGAGCAGTGGTATCAGGACAATGGCATTGAGTTGCTGCTCGGTGAGCAGGTTGTGGCTATCGATCGCGACAAGCAAAGAGTGACACTCGCCAGCGATACCCAGCTGGCCTATGACAAGCTGGTGCTGGCAACCGGTTCATTCCCCTTTGTGCCGCCTGTGCAGGGCAGCGACCGGGACAACTGCTTTGTCTACCGTACCCTGGATGATTTGTCGTCCATCAAAACCGCCTGTGCCGGTGCTAAAACCGGTGCCGTGGTGGGCGGTGGCCTGCTCGGACTGGAAGCGGCAAACGCATTGCGTTTATTGGGTCTGGAAACCCATGTGGTGGAATTTGCGCCCCGGCTGATGCCGGTGCAGATTGATGATGCAGGCAGTGCGCTGCTGAAAAGCAAAGTGTCCGAGTTGGGTGTGCAGGTCCACACTCAGCGTGCCACTACGGCGATCACCGATGGTGAAACCGCTTTTCACAGAATGAACTTCAGTGACCATGAGCCGCTGGAGGTGGATGTGATCGTCTTCTCTGCCGGTATCCGGCCGCAGGATACGCTGGCGCGCCAGTGTGGTCTGGAGATCGGCGAGCGCGGCGGCATTGTGATCAACGATGCCTGCCAGACCAGCGATCCGGATATTTACGCCATCGGAGAATGCGCCCTGTGGCAGCAGCGAATCTTTGGGCTGGTGGCGCCGGGTTACAGCATGGCACGTATTACGGCAGACCAGATTCTTGGCGGTGACAGCCAGTTCAGCGGGGCGGATATGAGTACCAAGCTGAAGCTGATGGGCGTTGATGTGTCTGCCATAGGCAACTCGCTGGGTCAGGGCGAAGGTTGCCAGGAGATGGTGCTGCAGGACATGCGCGCTGGTGTCTACAAGAAGCTGGTGGTGAATGATGCCGGCGACAAACTGCTGGGGGCGATCCTGATTGGTGATAATCAGGACTATGATGCCTTGCTGCAATGCTACCTCAATGGCATGCCGCTGCCTGCTCATCCGGCCGAGCTGCTGTTTGATTGCTCCTCTTTGCAGGGCAGCAAAGACGCCGGTGCCATTATTTGTTCCTGTCACAATGTGACACGCGGTGACATCGCCGACGCGGTTCAGGCCGGGACGCACGAGCTGTCTGAATTAAAAAGCTGCACCAAGGCCGGCACAGGCTGCGGCGGCTGCAGCACTATGGTGAAAGCCATACTCGATGAAGAGCTGGCAGCCCTGGGCATGGAAGTTAATAACCATATCTGCGAACACTTCGCTTATACCCGTCAGGAGCTGTTTCATCTGGCCCGAGTCGAGCAAATCCGCAGTTTTGACGAGCTGATCGCCCGCCATGGTCAGGGAATGGGCTGTGATGTCTGCAAACCCGCCGCCGCCTCGATTTTTGCCTCCCTGTGGAATGAACATGTTCTGGATGCCAGGCATCAGCCGCTACAGGACACCAATGATGCCTTCCTGGCTAACATGCAAAAAGACGGCAGTTATTCTGTCGTGCCCCGGATACCGGCCGGCGAGATCACCCCGGAAAAACTGATTGTGTTAGGGGAAGTGGCGAAAAAATATGACCTGTACACCAAGATCACCGGCGGACAGCGTGTCGATCTGTTTGGCGCTCAGCTTGAGCAGTTGCCTGATATCTGGCAGGCGCTGATTGACGCCGGATTTGAAACCGGTCATGCCTACGGCAAGTCATTGAGAACCGTCAAATCCTGTGTCGGTTCCACCTGGTGCCGCTACGGTGTGGATGATTCAATGGGCCTGGCCATTATGCTGGAGAACCGTTACAAGGGCCTTCGCTCACCGCACAAACTCAAGTTTGCCGTGTCCGGTTGTACCCGGGAATGTGCCGAAGCACAGAGTAAAGATATCGGTGTGATTGCGACAGAAAATGGCTGGAACCTGTATGTCTGCGGTAACGGCGGGATGCGTCCGCGCCATGCGGATCTGCTGGTGTCTGATCTGTCTACCGATGAGCTGGTCACCATGATAGACAGGGTGCTGATGTTTTATGTCCGCACGGCCGATAAGCTGCAGCGCACCTCCGTGTGGCTGCAAAATCTGGAAGGCGGTCTGGACTACCTGCGCAGTGTAGTGGTGGAAGACAGCCTGGGCCTCAACGCCGAGCTTGAAGCGCAAATGAATCATGTGGTGGATACCTACCAATGCGAATGGAAAACCACCTTGTCAACGCCGGAAAAACTGGCCCGCTTCCGCCGCTTTGTTAATGAAGGTGACGCCGCTGCAACACCGGATTACCGGCGTGAACGCGGCCAGCGTATTCCGGTACGGATGGTCGATCCTAAAGCAGAGTTAATTAAGCACACAGAACAGGAGGGCGCATGAGCTGGGATAAAGTCTGCGATCTGGATGCCCTGATTACCAATTCAGGTATGGGCGCAATAGTGGGAGGGCGGCAACTGGCCCTTTTTTACCTGCCAACCCAAGAGCCAGCGGTCTTTGCGCTGGATAACTGGGACCCCATCGGTAAGGCGTTTGTGATTGCCAGAGGCATAGTGGGAGACATCAAAGGGGAAGTGTGTGTGGCCTCACCCCTGTATAAACAGCATTTTAGCCTGCAAACCGGCCAGTGCCTGGAACAGCCCGACGTCAGTGTGCCTGTCTGGCCAGTGAAAGTAGAGAAAGGGGAGGTGTGGGTAGACACAACTTCATAAACGCGCCCGGTTAAAACGATAAATTGCACCACACTCAGAGAATAAAAAAGCCGCGCATCATTGCGTGACGCGGTACGAGCCAGCCAGAGGGATCCTCATGGCTGGCTTTTTCATTCAATGGCTTACATTGTCGAAAAATTGACGCTGGTAAAAAACATCATTCTGGGAATTACCAATTTTATTGTCATTGAATCTGTACCTTTTGTGTGAATTTTGAGCGTTATCAAGTTTCACAACAGCGTTTTTTTCATTACTCATATGCTCGTCTATTCATACAGGAAGACTATCAAAATACATTTTGGAAATGTGTTTATTATTACGCCGATGGGAAATGACTATTGATCATTGCGGAGGCATTCGGGCTGTATGCTGCACAGTGTCGATATTTATTGCTTTGAACCTCATTACCATAAGGAAACCGTATGAATAAGGTATTTCAGAAGGCCAGCGATAAGCACATTCAACAAGCCACTAATAACGCAGAAGCAGAAAAAGAAACGATTGAGCAACAGCAAGCTCAGTCGCACATTTTACTGGCCACACTTGAAGATGCTGTGAACCACTTTGTTGCGCATAGCGGTGAGGACTTGACACTGAATCAGGACACAATACGTGAACTGCATCGGCAAGATCCTCTCTGCCTGGAAGGTCAGGGATTGGCTGCACCGCATGATAGTCAGTGAGCACGGGCAAAGGAGAGGACAGAATGAAAAGCTGGTTTTCTGGATTAAGTATTGCTGCACGGATATGGATGCTGCTGGCTCTGTTTGCCCTAGGACTCGTGGTGAATACCTTTGTGAGTGCCAGTAAATCGCGTGAGTATATGCGAGACAATTATGAACGGGGAGTGGTGAATCTGGTCGAGAGTGCTATCAGCGTGATTGAGTACTACCACGGGCTCAGTCAGTCCGGTGTTCTGAGTGAACCTCAGGCGAAGTCTGACGCCATTGCGGCCATTGCAGCCATGCGGTTTGATCAGGGCAATTATATCTTTGTGAACGACCGAAACGGGATTCAACTGGCGGGCGTGAAGTCCCTGATTGGCACCAATACAATGGGTCTGGAAGATGCGGAAGGCTTTCAGTTTGTGCGTCAGTTATATGTCGAAGCCAGAAACGGCGGGGGTTTTGTCGATTATGCTTGGCACAGTGGCCAGAGTACCAATGCGTCTGAGGCTAAAACCAGTTATGTGCTGGAATTCGGCCCGTGGCAATGGCTGGTTGGCAGTGGTATGAATATGCAGGCGCTGCAGACGGATGTACAGAAAGCTGAAATTATCTCCCTGACGAATGTCGGTATCATGCTGGTCGTGCTGTCTGTTCTGATTGCGCTGATGATCCGTTCAATTACCAAGCCACTGAAACAGACCGTGGGTGCGATGAAAGCCCTGTCCCGTGGTGAAGGCGATTTAACCCAGCGCCTCAGAGAAGAGGGCGCGAGGGAATTGGTGGATCTGTCACGGTATTTCAATCAGTTTGTCGCATCGGTTCAGCAGATCATGGTGCAGATCAGTACGGCGGGCACTCAGGTTGCGACGGCCGCCAATCAGGTTTCGTCATCAATTCATACCGTCGATGGCAATTTAAACCAGCAGCAAAACGATGTTGAACAACTGGCAACCGCCATGAACGAAATGCTGGCGACGGTAGAAGAAGTCAGCCGCCGCACGGTTGAAGCCAACGATGCCAGCTTGTCGGCAGCCAAAGGCACCTTGAATGGAAAAACCATTGTTGACAGAAATGTCGAAGAAGCCAATCTGCTGGCGGATAATATTGATCAGGCCAGCAAGGTGGTAGAGCAACTGGCCACCAACAGCCGCAATGTGGATACCGTACTGGAAGTCATTCGGGGGATTGCCGAGCAAACCAACCTGCTGGCATTAAATGCCGCGATTGAAGCCGCCCGTGCCGGGGAAGCCGGACGCGGTTTTGCCGTGGTTGCCGATGAAGTCCGGACGCTATCGCAGCGCACTCAGGAATCGACGCTGGAGATCCAGAAAATCGTCGAGCAACTTCAGCACGGCGCAGAAAATGCGGTGAAAGTGATGGCAACAGGCACAGAAAAAGCCACCAATGCCTCGAAAATATCAGCAGAAGCCGGAGAGGCACTCAACAATATTAACGCTGAAGTGCAGACAATTCAGGCGATGAATCAGCATGTCGCCACGGCGACCGAGCAGCAGACACTGACCCTGAACGATATCAACAGCAATGTAGTCAGCCTCAAAGACATGTCCTTGTCGGTGGCGACGGAGTCAAACCAAATGGCACAGGCAAGCGATGAGTTAATCCATGTCTCTGCTGATCTCATGACGATGATCAACCGGTTTAAGCTGGCTTAGAGGCCAGCTTTGGATTCCGCATTCGCGGGAATGATGGCATAACATTATGATATTAAACTAGAAATTTTCGTCTTCTTTGAACGCCGTGCCAGGCGACAACCTGAAAGGTTGAAGTAAGTAATGTATTGGGGAGGAAATGTGTGACAGGCTTTTGCCCCATTGTTGGTTAGAGGGGCAGTGCAGTGCTTGTCCGGGCATTTTTTTGTTGCCCGGCAAAGCGGGCAAACCTTTCAGGTTGAGTTAACCCAGACGAGCGTACTTTCAGGTCGTTCGTCTGCGGTGAAGATATTGCACAACAAAGCCGTTGTACTGATTTGTTGCCTGAAATCACACTGTGGTTGATTCAATACAGCAACCCTGAAACCGTGTTCTAGTCTTGGAAACGGGATGTTTAGGGGGTCTTGATAGAGCGCTTTGGCGGTAGCGTGGTTTGGGGTAATTCTGAGGATTTTGCGGGTATGTCGCGCTTACGTTTAGTGGCAATCTCACCATTTCCGGATGCGCGCCAGACACTCTTTGCTGGCCCAAATGTATGGTCCGCCCCGTTTTTGCAACTACAATTTTAACGGGAGTGGTTTGCGCTAATGTATTCGGAGTCTCTCTTGGAAGCTCTCTCGCATTCCAGCTCCACGATGATATCTGCGCCAGATAATCCTTAAAAGAGTGCAAGCATCTCAGTGCTATTTGGCCTATCAGGTTACATATCTGGCCGATTGACCGTTATCGTCATCATTGTCATTGCAAAATGGGTTAATGAGTTTATTGGCAAGCAAGTTTGTTGGCATTGAACGCTCGGTGTGAGTTCATCACAGCCCAGGCGATCCGCACTAACTTGTTAGCCAGTGCGACAACAACAACATTAAAAGGTTTGCTTGCCCTTAGATTAGTGAGCCAGGGTCCGAAGCATTTCCCCGTTGTTTCTGGCTTAGATAAGACAGCGCGGGCGCAATGAATAAATAACGTTCTGAGCCTTTTATTCCCTCGCTTGCTTATCCCTAATAATGTGGTTTTCCCGCCAGTTGAGTACTGTCTGGGAACCAGTCCTATCCATGCTGCCATATCACGGCCACACTTGAAATTTCCCGGAGAGGCAATCTCAGCTAAGCATGAGCTCGCTGTGATATGAGCAACACCGGGGATCGACATGAGCAATTCACCGATTTCATTATCAGAGGTCATTTTGATTAATTTTTGTTCTTGCTTCTGAACATGCTCAGTGAGGTACAGGTAATGCTCGTGAAGTTCTTTTAATTCCAAAACTAAAGCTTGGGGCAGTGATTGGTTTTGCTCTGCAATCCATTGAAATAACTTTTTCATTGTTGAATGGCCTTTGGGAAGACTGAGTCCAAATTCAACGAGAAT
>NZ_JAUOQQ010000020.1:0-84436 GCF_030547675.1 Photobacterium sp. 2_MG-2023 | reverse complement strand
TAACCTGTACTAATTGCCCGTGAGGCTTAACCATACAACACCCAAGGGGTTTTACGGACTCCATGAGCACTTGAATGTCGTGCTGAGAACACTAGTTAACTTTCCAGAATTGTGAAAATATCCCACCTGCTCAGGTAGTGCCGGGATAAAGCTTGATAGCAAGGCAAGTTGTGAGTCGAGGGAGGGGGTTTAGTACGCTAAATGACCGAACGAGAGAGCCACTTAACGCCGATAGCGAGCTTTATAACCAGCGGGATGTTTTCAAACAGAATTTGCCTGGCGACCATAGCGTTGCGGACCCACCTGATCCCATGCCGAACTCAGACGTGAAACGCAGCAGCGCCGATGGTAGTGTGGGGTCTCCCCATGTGAGAGTAGGTCATCGCCAGGCTTTAATTGCCAATTTGTCTACGGTAGCTTGCCGCTTTTGAGTGCTGCGATGCTCATGTACTGAATGTACACTGCGCTTCTCGCATCAAAATCGTCATCGCACAGCGACAAATTACTCAAACAAAGCATTGTAAGAGTAAGACTTTGTTTGAAAGATATTTCCTGGGAAACGCAGGAATTTTTGATGCGCTCAAGACATTCAAAAGATGAACGAAGGAGCATACATAAAGTATGTGACTGAGTGAAGAATGCAGAATAACGACGAGCACATTGAAAATAACCAGTTTCGGAGCGGTAGTTCAGTTGGTTAGAATACCGGCCTGTCACGCCGGGGGTCGCGGGTTCGAGTCCCGTCCGCTCCGCCACTTATCAGAGAAACCCAGTCAGCAATGGCTGGGTTTTTTGCTATCTGGCGTTTGTAATTTGTTCGACTGCTCGTTACTTATTGAAACCTCATGACACGCCTCTGAACCCGCTCTAGCAGGTAGAAACTGGTTACAATTTGGTTGGTTAAGCTCTTGCCTTAGGTGTGAAGCTGTGAGAGGGTTAGGACAATTTTTCTGGGATGATTAAAGATAATTCGCCATGAGTTTATTCTACGAGCGGCAAGAAACCGCTGATTCTGTCACTATTACGCTGAAACCGCATTCCTTGTACCTGATGCTGGTGATGCTCGCGATCTGGTTAGGGAATGATTTCTTGTTAAAGTCAGCCTCCATGGCGCAAATCATCATGCCGATATTTATTGTGTTCATGGTGATACGTTTCTTTTCGTTAGTCAGAATACAGCGCGAAGTGCTGGTTGCAATGAAACAGGGGCGGGTTACCACTCAGGGCAGCAAGTTCTCTTTCACTAATCCGTTTCGTTATGTGATTCAAAAAACACAGAGCTCCGACTCCTAAGTCTTTCATTTCATGAAATAGCCGTAAAACAGTGCGGCTATTCTTTCCTGTCAGGACATAGCTCCTGTTGCCAATGATGGCTTATTCCTGGCCAGTATGCAGGCATAATATCTGTGTTGTTATCGATATAGAGAAATGTATGCCAGCATTCCATTGGAAACCCCTGTTATTTGCTTGTTTGATTGTCAGTATTGGTCAGCTCAGTCTTGGCCTGGTGTTTCCATTGTTACCCTGGATTGGACAGGATCTGACATTGACCTCAGATCAAACACAGCTTCTGGTTGCCATTTATCTTTTAGGTTTTGGTCCCTCACAGCTGGTTTACGGTCCGCTTTCTGACGTGCTGGGTCGTCGGCCGGTATTGCTTGCTGGGGTGATGATAGCTTTGTTCGGTGTTGCGCTGGCGATTTTCAAAGCGGAATCGTTTTCCGGATTATTGCTTGGACGCTTTATTCAGGGCTGTGGGGCCGGCAGTGTGTCTGTACTGGCCAGGGCGACAATCCGGGATAGCTACCAAAAGCAAAATCTGGCGAAAGCCATGACTTGGTTAGCCATTGTTGCCGCATTTACTCCTATTATGGCCCCAGTGATTGGCGGTATGGTTAATCATTATCTGGGCTGGCTTTCTGTTTTTGTGCTGCTTATTGCTTACATCGCACTGGTTTGGTTATTGCTTGTATTTAGCTTTCGCGAAACCTTAAAGACAACAGGCATGCCACCTTCAGTTAAGCAACTTGCGGGTAATAACCTGTCTTTGTTTAAAGACCGCCATTTCCTGACATTTGCCGGTATAGGCTGGATCAATTTTGCCATGGTTGTACTGGCAATTTCCATGATGCCCTACATTATGCAAGTTCAGTTAGGGATAAGCTCTGACCAGTATGCGATGTGGGCTATGGTGCCGGCTTGCGGACTGCTTTTTGGTGGTTTGCTGTGTCAGCGCTTACGGCCAAAGTTGGGGACAGCAAGAATGTTGCAGCTGGCACCTTTGATGCAATTGGTCTCGGCCGCTGTGTATGTGTTGGCCCCGTTAGACCCGGTCTGGATGTCAGCGGCCCATTTTCTGCTGGCGATGACAAACGGCATTGCTTTTCCGTGTGCACAGTCGATGCTTTTGGTTCCGTACGGTGAAAAAGCAGGGACTGTGTCTGCGTTATCCGGGGCTTGCCAGATGGTTGCGGCGTCTGTTATCAGCCATTGCCTGTTACAGATGGGGATCAGCCAGCCCTGGCATCTTGGGGCAGTATTGCTGAGCGCCGCATTTCTTGGGATCGTATTGGTGAATCTGGGGGTAAGAAGTGAATCAGGGCGGCAGGCATCGCTGGAACTGAGCCAGCCTTGATAAAAGGCTCAGATGAGAAACTTTCTCACGCCAGAGATATTCTTCCATACTTAAGACACCGGATCGCAGTTGGCTGAGGAGGTCGTATGCGTCAGCTGATCTGTTTGGTGGTGATTATTTTGCTATCGGCTTGTGTCAGTCAGTATGAGGCTAACTTGTCTCAGCATGGTGAATGGCAGGAACTGGGGGCTTATCACGGAGAGTATGGTTATCAGGAGTGGGAGAAAAAGCGCCTGGACCGGCTTGGCGTGATGTCTGAATCTGATTATGAAAAATACCGCGCGGGCTATCTGCAGGGGCGATATGAGTACTGCACGGGTAAGAAAACAGTGACCACAGCGCTTAACCCAGGTTACCCAGATGAATGCCGGCAAGATGCCAGCCAGTTCGGGCTGGCGGAAAGAGGCTACTGATACAAATAAGAAAGGCTGCCATTGGCAGCCTTTTGGGATCTTTCACTCAGTGACTGAGGATCAGTTGTTGCTGTGCAGCTCGCTGTTCAGCTCAACCGCAGTTTTATTGGTCAGACATTCGATCGCGCCGCTTACTGAGTTACGACGGAACAGCAGATCGGATTTGCCCGCCAGGTCACGTGCCTTGACGGTTTCAACGACATTGCCATCTGCATCCAGCATAGTTACTTTGGTGCCTGCGGTGACATACAAGCCAGACTCAATGGTACAACGATCGCCAAGCGGGAAGCCAAGACCGGCATTGGCACCCAGCAGGCTGTTTTCACCAATCGCAATGACCACTTTACCGCCGCCACTCAGGGTACCCATGATAGAAGCGCCGCCGCCGATATCGGAACCATCGCCGACCACAACACCGGCAGAAATACGGCCTTCAACCATGCTCACACCTGTTGTACCAGCATTGAAGTTGATAAAGCCTTCGTGCATCACTGTGGTACCTTCACCGACGTGAGCGCCGAGGCGAACACGGGAGGTATCGGCAATTCGCACGCCAGCCGGGACTATGTAATCGACCATTTTCGGGAATTTATCAACGCAATCGACGCTCAGCACCTCGCCGCTCAGGCGAGCTTCAATCTGACGCTCTGCCAGTTCAGGCAGATCAATCGGGCCTTTATTGGTCCAGGCAATGTTGTGCAGCAAACCAAAGATACCGTCCAGTACCAGACCATGAGGCTTAACCAGTCGCTGAGAGATCAATTGCAGTTTCAGGAAGCCTTCAGCAACAGAAGCCGGCGCCGTATCAGCAGCCAGAATGACTACCACGAGAGACTGGCTAGATTGTGCTGCTTTTTCAGCAAAACCAGCACTGGCTTGCTCGCCATTCGCTGCGAAAGCACCGGCTAGTTCAGCCGCCTGAGCCGGGGTAATCTCAATGGCTTGGTTACCTTCCTGGTAATCAACAACTTTTGCGATGGTATCAACCAGAGCCTGAGCTGGATTCAGCAGCGGGGTCGGGAAGAAAGCTTCGATGATTTTACCGTCACGGTTTTTGGTCGCGGTACCCAGGGCTAGAGAAAATGTCGCCATGATGAAATGGTCTCCATGTCAAAAGGGATAACGACTGCAATGTATGGCAGTCTGTCTGATATTGAAAAAGTGAGATGTTCCCATCATAAAGAGACTGAGCGGGATATTGAAGGGGAAATCTGCCATTCATGGCAAAATGACTGAGAAATGACGAAAATCCGCACTTAACCACATATAAAATCAGTCTTTGTGAATAAACACGGAAATAAATAAACCTCCCGGCGGAGGTTTATTATTCATCGTCAAGGGGACTGACTCAGGCGGCTTCGCTGTCAGCGTCGTCTTGCACAGCTTCGGGTTCTACCGCTTTCTTTTTAGCGGCGGGTTTGGCTTTTTTCGCCCCCAGAGCGACAAGGACTTTTTCACGCTCTTGTGCCAGGAATAGTGCTAATTCTTCCTGTTTGGCTTCGTCTTCAAGCAGTTTGCTTTCACTCAGAACAGCAAACAGCTCGTCAGCCATATCCAACATTTTATCGTAGGCATCAGCTTCAGATTTAGAGGTAAAAGTCATCTTCTCTTCTCCGTTGCGCTCTACTACATATTTGACGATAACAGCCATGGTCACCCTCTCCAGATATTGATTAACTGGTTTTTTATACAGTAGGATAAAGGCATAGTCCAGTGCTGAGTTCTGACAGAAGGTGTTCTTGTGAGCATGAGAGAAAAATTTGAACAAATTTATACCCGTGCCGCTGATCGCAAAGGGGGCAAGGCGGCGTTGGAAAGCTTGTTGTCGGCCCCGCTTAGTGCAGAGGCGTTGACCGCCATTGCCGATGATCGCTGGCTGGCCGCCTTTACGCAGAAAGTGTTCCAGTCTGGTATGAGCTGGAAAGTGGTCAGGCAAAAGTGGGACGGTTTTGAGTCGGTATTCTTTGGCTTTGATATAGAAAAGTTATTGCTGGTGCCGAACGAAATGTGGGAGCGAAAAGCCACAGATCCGGCCATTATCCGTCATCTCGGCAAAGTCATGACGATTCCGGAAAATGCGTACATGATTCACCGAGCCGCGAAAGAGCACGGCTCGTTTGCCGCTATGGTCGCAGCATGGCCATCGGATGACATTATCGGTTTATGGCACTATCTGAAAAGCAAAGGTAAGCGTTTGGGCGGTAATACCGGCCCCTATACATTGCGGGTGATGGGCAAAGATACTTTTATTCTCAGCCAGGATGTTGAAGCTTACCTGCGCAGTACCGGAATTATTGATGGCGGTCGGGACACCCAGCGCTCCCTGTCGGCGGCACAGGCGGCGTTTAATGACTGGCAGCAGGAATCCGGCCGGCCTTTATGTCAGATCAGCCAGATCATTGCCTTCAGTGGCGGCGATAACCGGATCTGAGCCCGGTTGCCAATGCTGACAGAATGCAATAAATGCAGATAACAGCGGGCTGTTGTATTTGTCTTTGTGATACAGCAGCCAGTATTGTCTCTGCTTGCTCAGCGTGATGGGCAGTTCAGCCACGCGTTTTTCCTGTACTGCATGATGGACCGCGCGCCGCGATAAACAGGTCAGGCCCAGTCCGGCGGCGACGCTGTTGATAATGGCTTCTGTGGTGTTGAGCTCAAAGGCCAACTGCCAGTTATCAATTCCCGGGGCGAGATGATGCAGGAAATAATCCCGGGTGCCGGATCCGGCTTCCCTGAGTACCCATTCCGAGTGTTCAAGATCTGACAGAGACAGGTTGTTTCTGGTCAGCAGTGGGTGCTCGGGATGACCGATAATTACCATCTCATCCTTAAGCCAGGGTTGGCTTACCAAGTGTTTTTCCGTGACCCGGCCTTCAACCAGTCCGATATCCAGTTCAAAATCACCTAACTTTTTCACGATTGACGCGGTATTGCCGATCAGCAGTGACTGGTCAGTATGTGCTGTCTGCGCCCTGAAATCCCGCAGCAGAAAAGGCGTGAGCTGATTACCTACGGTATCGCTGGAACCTACAGCCAAGCTGCCGGACAACGCGCCGGTTTGTGCGAAGAGTTGTTCAATACTCTGGGTACGCTGGAGCAGTTCATCGGCCAGAGGTAACAGGCGCTTGCCTTCGCTGTTCAGGGTCAGCCGGTTGTTGTGGCGATCAAACAGTGGCTGGCTGAGTTGTTTTTCCAGCTCGGCCAGCGCCATGCTGACAGCCGGCTTGGTTAGAAACAGCCGCTCGGCGGCAGCAGTAATGGTTTTTTCCTGTGCTACGGCAACGAAGACTCTTAATTGTTTCAGCGCAATGTTCATAGTCGTTCTTTATCGGTTAAATTAAATTTAACTATTGTTTAAATTTATTCAATTATTCTAAACCATGCGAGAGAAGTACACTGCCTCTATCGACAAAAAGAACAAAAAACGAATCGGATGTGATGGAGAGCAAATCATGAATCAAGCCTGGAAAAATCGGTTTACCTTGATGCCGACACCCATGGCCGGGCTGGCGCTGGCCATTGCCAGCCTGGGCTGGTGCTGGGAGAATGCGGCGCCATTTCAAGGTATGGCGCAAACGGGCAGTGCCGTCATTGCCGCTGTGATGCTGCTGGGGCTGACGCTGAAGTTTGTTTTACATCCTCAGTTACTGTGGCAGGATTTGAAGCACCCTGTGGTCGGCAGTGTCGTGCCTACTTTTTCGATGGCACTTATGGTGGTTTCTCATGCGCTGGCGAAATATCTGCCGCTTGCCGGGTTAGTATTGTGGCTGGCGGCTGTGATCTTGCATCTGGCGTTTTTAGCCTGCTTTGTCTTCCACCGCTTGAGCCGGTTTGAGCTGCACCATATGGTGCCCAGCTGGTTTGTGCCGCCTGTCGGTATCATAGTGGCCGATGTCACTTTTCCGGGTGGGGCGCTGGCACCCCTGGCGCAGGGCTTGATGGTGTTTGGCCTGAGTGCTTACGCCCTGATGCTGCCCGTGATGTTATACCGGCTGATTTTCTGTCATCAAGTACCGGATGCGGCCAAGCCGACCATTGCGATTTTGGCGGCACCGGCCAGTTTGTCACTGGCGGGTTATCTGACAGTGACGGCGCACCCTTCAGTGTTACTGGTAGCGCTGCTGGCGAGTATCGGATTGCTGATGACGCTGGTGATTTATCTGGCCTTCTTCAGACTCTTGCGATTACCCTTCAGTCCGGCTTATGCCGCGTTTACGTTCCCTATGGTGATCGGGGCGACGGCCTTGTACAAAACGGCTCACTGGATGAGCACTCAGCCCCTGCTGGCCGACTACGCGCATCAGGTTCAGGTGCTGGCTCTGGCCGAGCTGTTAATCGCTACTGTGGTGGTCAGTTATGTCATAGTGCGCTATCTGGCCCATTATTGTACCGCTGAGACAGGTTATCGCAGAGCAGCGATGTAATGCATTGAAGCGAAAGGTCGGCGGTCATCACAGGCACTGCTGTTTACACCCTGCGTGCCTTGGTAGACAATCATGGCATTATTCTCTGCCAGCGAGCCTGATGCGTGTTTACTGTCTACCATTCCAACCAGCTGGATCTGCTGAAGTCTTTGTTGGTTGAGCTGATCCGCCGGGATCCGCTTTCAGACCCTTTTATCCCTGAGCAGATTCTGGTGCAGAGTCCGGGCATGTCACAATGGCTCAAACTCGAACTGGCCCAGTCGCTGGGCGTGGCCGCCAATATTACTTTTCCGCTGCCAGCGACCTTCATCTGGGACATGTTCACCAAAGTGCTGCAGGACGTGCCGGCACGCAGTGCCTTCAATAAAGACGGCATGACCTGGACGCTGATGCAGGTGCTGCCCGGATTGCTGGAGCAGCCGGAATTTGCGCCACTGGCGCGTTACCTTGCAGAGGATGCCCATCAGCAGCGCCGTTTTCAGCTGGCCGGAAAAATTGCCGACATTTTTGATCAGTATCTGGTGTACCGGCCGGAGTGGATACAGGAGTGGGAAGCGGGGCACATTGATCCTGAATTGGCGGGCGATCACCCCTGGCAGCCAGTGTTATGGCAGGCGCTGTATGACCACATTCTGGCGCAGGGGCAATCGCCATACCACCGCGCTAATTTGTATCAGCAGTTTATTGAAACGCTGACGCATTACGCCCAGTCCGGGACAGAGCTACCGGATGGATTACCTCAGCGTCTGTTTGTCTTCGGTATCTCAGCGCTGCCGCCACGCTATATGGATGCCCTGGCGGCGTTGGGGCAGCACATTGATGTGCACCTGATGTTTACCAATCCTTGTCGCCACTATTGGGGGGATGTCAGAGATCGCAAGTATCTGGCCCGGCTGGCAGCGCAGCAGCGTCAGCAGGTGATTTGGCAGGATCAACACAGCGAGAAGGCCGGGGCCGTGGGGATACTCAAAGGCTCGCTGGAAGATAACCTGATTGACGAAACGCATCAGGATGCCGCAGTTGGCAACACATTGTTAGCGTCACTGGGTAAGCTGGGACGGGACAATCTGTATCTGCTGTCGGAATTACAGGCCTATGAAGTTGATGCGTTTGTCGATATTCAGTCTGACAGCCTGCTGCACAGCATTCAGTCGGACATCCTGAATCTGGAAGACAGAGTGAATGACCAGCTGCTGGCCGACAGCCGGCACAAACAGCCGGTTGAGGCGCAAGACCGCTCTTTGTCGGTGCACGTCTGCCACTCACCGATGCGGGAAGTGGAAGTTCTCTATGATAATTTGCTGGCGATGCTGGATGCCGATCCCGGCCTGTCGCCACGCGATATCGTGGTCATGGTTGCCGATATCAATGCCTACAGCCCTTATATTCAGGCCGTTTTCGGTAATGCGCCGTCTGATCGCTACCTGCCATTTTCCATTTCTGACCGCAGTGCCGATCAGGAAAACCCCGTACTGCTGGCCTGTCTGCGCTTGCTGGATTTGCCCAATAGCCGTTGTCATGCCTCTGAGCTGACGGAATTGCTGGAAGTACCGGCCATCATGAAGCGGTTTAATCTCGACAGCGATCGTTTCATGCAGGTAAAGGGCTGGATTGAGGAAGCCGGGATCCGCTGGGGACTGGATGCCGACACGGCGAGCGAATTTTCACTGCCGGTGCAGCAGCAAAATACCTGGCTGTTCGGGTTGCAGCGTATGTTGCTTGGCTATGCGATGCCGGCGCAGGCGGGTTTGTATCAGGGGATACTGGCCTATGATGAAGTGCAGGGCATGGATGCCGAACTGGCCGGTCAGCTCAGTGTCTTTGTTGAGCAGCTAATCCATTACCGCCGGGTACTCAATCAGCCGCATTCGGCGGTCGAGTGGTTCAGTGTGCTGAATCAGCTGTTGGATGACTTTTTCAGTGTCGATACTGAAGGCGAACTGGTGCTGCGTCTGATCCGGGAAAAGCTGCAGCAACTGGAGCAACAGCTGGATGATGCCGGTTATCAGCAAGCGCTGACGCCAGCGATCATGCGCGATTACCTCAATGATAAGCTGAGCGGCGAGCGTGTCAGTCAGCGCTTTCTGGCCGGTCAGATAAACTTCTGTACTCTGATGCCGATGCGTTCGATCCCGTTTAAAGTGGTCTGTCTGCTGGGAATGAATGATGGTGTGTATCCCAGAACGATTGCCCCTGAAGGCTTTGATCTGATGGTGGGGCGCCAGCGCGCCGGTGACCGTTCTCGCCGCGACGATGACAGATACCTGTTTCTGGAAGCACTCCTGTCTGCCCAGCAGCAGCTGTACATCAGTTATGTCGGGCGCTCTATTCAGGATAACAGCGAAAAAATGCCTTCCGTCCTGCTCAGTGAGTTACTGGATTATTGCCAGCAGGGTTTTTGTCTGCAGGGAGACAGCGCGCTGCCTCCTGAAGACTCCGCGGAGCGTTTGATCCGCTGGTTGACTCACCACCATCCACTGACGCCGTTCAGCCCGCAGGCGTTTCTGGGAACATTGCCCAGCTATGCCGCCGAATGGCTGCCCGCGGCACGGCGCATCACGGTCGACACTGTGGATTTTCTGTCGCAATCGCTGTCCCCGTTTGCGCTGACGGATCTGGCGGAGTCATCCTCCTCACTGCCTGTGATTGAAATGGCAGAGTTGCAGCGCTTCTGGCGCCTGCCGGTGCAGTACTTTTTTAACCGGCGTCTCAAGGTGTATTTTGACGCCGCTGCTGGGGCCATGGTGGATGAAGAGCCCTTTGCGCTCGATGGTCTGCAGAGTTATCAGCTGCGGGCACATTTGCTGACCACTATGCTCGAAGCGCAAACCCGCCCCGAAGCGATGAGCCGTTTTCAGGCAATGCAGCAGGCGGCCGGCACCTTGCCGATTGCGGCATTTGGTGAGCTGACTCTGGAGCAGGAACAACAGCAGATAGCCCCGCTGGCTGAGCGAATTGCCGGTTTGCTTGCCTCACCACTCGATGATCCGGAAATTGACCTGCCGATGGCGATCTCTTCCGGGCAGTGCCGGTTACTAGGCTGGATCCGCCATTATACTGCGTCTGGAGTGATTCACTTCAGGCCCGGCAAAGTGCGGACCCAGGATCTTGTTCATGCCTGGCTGGAGCATCTGGCGATGTCGGTACAGGGGATAACTGCCGATAGCCATATACTGGGTATTGACAAGCATGTTCGTCTGCGGCCCGTTGAGGCAGCGTACGCCAGGGAGCAACTGACTATGCTGACAGAAGGGTATCTGGCCGGACAGTCATCCCCTTTGCCTTATTTTCCGCGAACGGCGCAGGCCGGCCTGGAGGCGCTGCGCGACAAAAGCGGGCACTGGCTGACAGATGAAGACAGTCAGGAAAAAGCATTCACCAAAATGGCCGGGGTGTTTAACGACAGTTATCTGTTCAGCGGTGAAGGCAGCAATGCTTACATCGCCCGGGTCTGGCCGAACTGGCAGGACGATCTTGCCATTGAGGCAATGGAGTGGGCGCGGCGGGTGTTACAGCCTGTGTTGATGCATCTTGAAGAGATAGCTTAGTGGAAGGTGCGAGGAGAAAGGTGCGAGGTGGCCGCCGGCAAAATCGTTATAAGGTGTAGGGTGTTCACCGGTCGGCCACAAGGTCCAGAGGTAGACCAAATTTCTTGGCAGCGATACTACCGAAAGCCCGGCACTGAAAATGTGAAACGTATCCCATAGTGATAGATGAATCAGGATAGAATCCGCTGGCTGAGAGCTAATCAGTCAGAGATCACACAGTGCTTTGAAACCAGCGGCAGCTTTCCATCATTTATGCTGCCTGAAACCTAAATTATTGTCGCTGCGGCTTATGGAGTGAGTGCATGAGCCGCAGCGAGCCTGACAACAGGAACCGGTTGACGATCATGACTTTGACCCCATCAACAGATGTCTCCGCCATCATGCCGCAAACACTGGAACCTATGGTGTTTCCGCTGCACGGTACGCGACTGATAGAAGCATCGGCAGGGACAGGGAAAACCTTTACCATAGCGACCTTGTACCTGCGTTTGCTGCTGGGACACGGTGATGCCAATACCGCGTACCCGCAGCCTCTGACGGTGGACAAGATACTGGTGGTGACTTTTACCGAAGCGGCAACGGCTGAGCTGCGTGACCGGATCCGTCGCCGTATTCATGATGCCAGGATCGCCTTCAGCCGCGGCATGAGTGATGATCCTGTGCTGGCGGCTCTGCTGCGTGATCTGCCGGATCATGCCCGATCGGCGGCCTTGCTGCTGCAGGCGGAAAGGCAGATCGATGAAGCGGCGATCTTCACCATCCATGGTTTCTGCCAGCGTATGCTGACGCAAAATGCCTTCGAGTCAGGCAGCCTGTTTTCCAATGAATTCATTACCGAAGAAAGCCAGCTGCGGGCGCAGGTGGCGGCGGATTACTGGCGGCGCTATTTTTACCCTCTGCCCCGCGAACTGGCGAACGAAATCCGTCGTTGCTGGCCTGCACCGGCAGAGCTGCTCAAAGATATCAATGCATTTTTGTCCGGCGCCCCGGTCACGCTGATGGCCCCGCCGCTGTTGGGCGATCTGACGCAGCTGCATCAGCAGAATCTGCAGCGGATTGAGGCGGTAAAGCAGGGCTGGCGCGAGCACGCGGCAGATTTTCTGGCGCTGATCAGTGACTCAGGTGTGAATAAACGCAGCTATACCAAAACCAGCCTGCCTAAAGCGCTTGAAGAAGTGGGACTGTGGTCAAGCCAGCCAACGCTGGATTACAGCTTGCCCAAGGCGCTGGAAAAATTTGATCAGGCGGTGCTGGAAGAGAAAACCGCCAAGGGCACCGTGCCGCAGCATCCGGTGTTTGCCGCCATTCATGACTTGCTGGCTGCCAAGCCCAGTGTCAGGGAGCCGATTCTGGCCCATGCGATTCAGGCCTGCCGGGAGCTGCTGGCAGAGGCCAAGCAGCGCAAGGGCTGGCTGTCGTTTGATGATCTGCTGACTCAGCTGGCGGCGGCTTTACTGGCGGACAAAGATAGCGGCGAAGGCGCATTGGCTGCCAGGATCCGCCATTTGTATCCCGTTGCCATGATTGATGAGTTTCAGGACACCGATCCGCTTCAGTATCAGATCTTCAGCACTGTGTATCTGCCTGATGATCAGGCCGGACCGGATCATGCGGCTATGAGCTCCGGATTGTTCATGATCGGCGATCCCAAACAGGCGATCTATGCTTTTCGCGGTGCAGATATCTTTACCTACATCCGGGCAAGGCGCCAGGTCAGCGCGCACTATACGCTGGGCACTAACTGGCGTTCGACCGCCGGCATGGTGGCAGCGGCTAACCGGGTGTTTGCACTGCCGGACAGCCCGTTTATTTATGACAGCGATATCCAGTTTCTGCCCGTTCAGCCCAGCCCGAATGCGCAGAGCAAGCACTGGCAGCTCAACGGTGAGCGTCAGCCGGCACTGTGTTTGTGGCAGATGGACGCCGACGCCCCGGTCAGCAAAGGTGAATATCAGCAGTCGATGGCGGATGCGACGGCAGCGCAGATTCAGGCCATTCTGACTCAGGCTCAGGATAACCAGGCGTTATTGGTTAAGGGCAGCGAGCAGCGGCCGGTGTCGGCCGGTGATATTGCTGTGCTGGTGCGTACCGGTTCAGAAGCGGCGCTGGTACGCCAGGCACTGGCTGTTCAGGGGATACCCAGTGTGTACCTGTCTAACCGCGACAGTGTGTTTGCCAGCCAGGAAGCGGCAGATTTGCTTCGCTTGCTGGTGGCTGTACTGCACCCGGAGCAGGAAACGACCTTGCGGGCCGCCCTGGCCACCCGTCTGTTTGCGCTCAGTGCCTTTCAGCTCGACAGGCTGAATAACGAAGAAGACGAGTGGGAGCGCTGGATTGCGGAGTTTCGTGACTATCGCAGCCTGTGGCTGCGCCGCGGTGTACTCCCTATGATTCGTCATGCTTTAACACGCCGCCAGATCGCCGAACGTCTGCTGGGTGAAAACGGCGGTGAGCGCAGATTGACGGATTTACTGCATTTGGGCGAGCTGCTCCAGCAGGCCAGTCAGACCCTGGACAGTGATCAGGCCTTGATCCGCTGGCTGGCTGAACACATGGCATCGCCGAACGGTAACAGTGATGAACAGCAATTGCGGCTGGAATCCGACAGTAATCTGGTGCAAATCGTCACCATCCACAAATCCAAAGGGCTGGAATACGAGCTGGTCTTTCTGCCGTTTGTCTGCAGTTACCGCAGCACCGAAACAGCGCTGTTCCATGATCCGCTGTCTCAGCAGGCGGTGCTGGATATCAGTGGCCAAGAGCGCAGCTTGGCTCTGGCCGATCAAGAGCGACTGGCCGAGGATCTGCGCCTGATTTATGTGGCGCTGACCCGGGCTGTTTATGGCTGTTATGTCGGCATGGCGCCGCTGCGCAATGGACGAAGCACTAAGGAACCCACCGGGCTGCACCTGTCTGCAATGGGTTATCTGATTCAGAACGGCAAAGAAGGCGGGTTGGCCGAGCTGTCTGAGGCACTCAATACGCTGGCGCAAAGTGAGGATATCCGTGTGGAGCTCCCGCCCGCGCTGCCTGAGTCGCTCTGGCAACCGGCGTTGAGCGAGCAGCCTGTGCCGCAAGCGGCCCGCTTTTCACATCCCATCGAGCACAACTGGTGGATCACCAGTTATTCCGCTTTGGTGAAGCAGGGCCACTCGGCGCTGGACGCCACCAGCGAATTACCCGGTTTTGATACCGATTCATCGCAAGACAACCTGCTGGATGACCCGGACAGTGAAATGGCCGTTGCCGCGCCTGAGCGCTCTGTGTTTACCTTCCCGAAAGGCGCCAGGCCGGGAACCTTTCTGCACAGCCTGTTCGAGACTATTGAATTCACCGATGCGGTCGACAGTGCTGCCACCACCCAGGTCATCAGTGATTTACTGCGACAGGAAAATTACGACCCCGAGTGGCTGCCGGTACTGCAGCAAATGCTGAACCAGGTACTGAACTGTGCCCTGGATGGTCAGGATTTGCGTCTTGGCGCCCTTCAGCCCCAGCAACGTCTGGTCGAGATGGAATTCATGCTGCCGATTCGCCTGCTGTCATCGGCCTTGCTGAACAAAACGCTGGCCCGGCATGATGCTTTGTCGGCAAAAGCAGGGGAGCTGGGGTTCTCTACGGTCAGCGGGATGCTGAAAGGGTTTATCGATCTGGTGTTTGAGTATCAGGGGAAATATTACGTGCTGGACTGGAAATCGAACTGGCTGGGAGACACCCATGAGGCGTACCGTGGTGAGGCATTGAATACGGCGATGAGCGAGCACCGCTACGATCTGCAATACCAGCTCTATGCGCTGGCGCTACACCGTTTTCTGAAAAGCCGAAAAGCCGATTACGATTATGAGCAGCACTTTGGCGGCGTGTATTACCTGTTTTTGCGCGGCGTACGGGCAGAAGACAACAGTGGTATTTTTCATGCCCGGCCAAGCCATGCGCTGCTGAGCGAACTTGAACAGCTGATCGATGGTCAGATTAGCCAGGGAGAGCCAGCCTGATGAGCCTGTTAAGCCACACTACCTATGATATTGCTGTTATCGGCCAGCTTGAGCGATTGACCCGTCAGGGCGCGCTGCGGCCGCTGGATAGCCAGTTTGCCAAGTTTATCTGTCAGTCGGTCAACGGACAGGATGATGAAGCGTTGCAACAGGTGCTGGCCCTGGCTGCGGCCTGGCTCAGTCAGGAGCTGGGGCGCGGCCATGTTTGCCTGCCGCTGGCGACTGCGACCAGCCCGCCTTTGGGGCTGCCAAGAGAGATGGCTGAATCGTTGCTGGCGGTATTGCCGGCAGCCTGGCGTTTACCAGCCAGCTGGCCAGCTGTACTGAGCCAGTCCGCTGCCGTGTCCGATGGTTCTCAGCCCACGCCTTTGGTGCTGATCGACAATCGATTGTATCTGCATCGTTACTGGCAATATGAACAGACTGTCGCGCAGCGACTGCTGGTCTCTGCCGGGCAGGGGAATGTCCGGGGAGCCCGCCAGGCCGGCATGCTGGACACCTTGTTTTCACGCAATTATCGCTATGTTTATGACGCTCTGGCTGATTTACGACGCAACGGCAACGACAGCGCGGAGCAGCGCCGGATGATGGTGTGCGATAAGCTGGATGTGGTGGCAGCGGAATCCCTGAAATGGGCTGAGATAGACAGTGTGCTGTGTCAGGCGCAGCGCTTTTCCGATTTGGTAGCGCTTGATCGGCTGATCCCGGATGATGCTTGCCTGAACTGGCAGAAAGTGGCGGCCGCCACCGCCCTCAGTCGTCAGTTTGCTGTGATCTCCGGCGGGCCGGGAACAGGGAAAACCACCACAGTCGCCAAATTGCTGGCCGCGCTGGTGATGCAGGCGCAACCCGATACAGAAACGCTTGATTCAGCCAAAGTGCCCCATATTGTGCTGGTGGCGCCGACCGGAAAGGCGGCCGCACGCCTGACCGAATCGATCGGCAAGGCGGTTCAGTCTTTGCCTGTGCCACCGGCGATTCAGTCGGCCATTCCGACCCAGGCCAGTACCTTGCACCGTTTGCTCGGCGCCATTCCGGGCCGGGCCTCTTTCCGGCATCACGCTGCGAACCCATTGCATGCCGATGTGCTGGTGGTGGATGAAGCTTCTATGGTCGATTTGCCTATGATGGCCCGCCTGCTGGAAGCACTGCCTGCTCACTGCAAGCTGATTCTGCTGGGCGACAAAGACCAGCTGGCTTCGGTGGAGGCGGGCGCTGTGTTGGGGGATATCTGTGCATTTTCCGGTCAGGGCTACAGTGCCGGACAAGCCAGACAGCTGAGTGAGATGACGGGCTTTGTGTTGCCGGCCGGGCCGTCAGGCGGGCAGAGTCCGGTCGCTGATTGTTTGTGTGTCCTGCAAAAAAGCTACCGTTTTCATGCATTGTCAGGCATAGGGCAACTGGCGAAAGCCATCAACAGCGGCCTGCCCGACAGGCTTGCGACTGTGTGGCAACAGAATTTTACCGATATTCATCAGTACCCGCTCAGTGCCGAGCATTACCAGCGTCTGATCAAACAGATGTCCGTTTTTTATCGTCGCTATCTTGAGGCAATTGCTGAGGGTAAAGAGCCCGGTGAGGTGCTGCAGGCGTTTGCCAGCGTAAGGCTGCTGTGTGCGGTCAGGGAAGGGGATTTTGGCGTGAAGGGTCTCAATACACGCATTGAGCGGCAACTGGCCAAAGAGGGGCTGATCGCCCCCGGCGAGGAAACCTGGTATGTCGGGCGGCCGGTAATGATCACCCGCAATGATCATGGTCTGGGCTTGTATAACGGGGATATTGGTATTGCGATGCCAGACCCTGAGGGGCGGACTGACAGTAAAGGCCGTCTGGCACTCAGGGTGTATTTCGATATGCCGGACGGCAGTATTCGCAGCTTTCTGCCCAGTCGTCTGCCGGATCATGAACTGGTATATGCGATGACAATCCATAAATCGCAAGGCTCGGAATTTGCCGATACCCTGATGATACTGCCGCCGGATTTCAGCCCGATCCTGACACGGGAGTTGGTGTATACCGGCGTTACCCGGGCCAGGGAAAGACTGTACCTGTATGCTCAGCCAGAGGTGTTGCAGCGCAGTATCCAGCGTTGTATTGAGCGGGCCAGTGGCTTGGAAGCCAACTTAAGCTGAGGGCTGCTTATCCGCCAGTCTTTGACTGGCGGTAGCGGCTCACAGTGCCAGCGTCAGGATTTTTGAGCGGCGTTGCAGGTTATAGAGTGCCTGTTTTGCCATAGGCAAATCAGAGACATCAATTTCGACAAAACCGTGTTCCCTGAACCAGTGCAGACTGCGGGTGGTCAGCACAAAGAGTTGTTTCAGCCCCTGAGTGCGTGCCTGGTGGCGAATGCGGTTGAGCAGCAGAGAGCCGCGGTCACCGTCGCGATAGTCAGGGTGAACGGCAACGCAGGCCATCTCGCCCATCTGCTCTTCCATAAAGGAATACAGGGCCGCACAGCCGATGATCAGGCCGTCCCGTTCGATCACCGTAAATTGTTTGATTTCCTGCTCCAGCTGTTCGCGGGAGCGACGAACCAGAATGCCATCCTGCTCCAGCGGGCGGATCAGTGCCAGAATACCGCCGATATCATCTATGTTCGCGCCCCGGACTTTTTCAGCACTGGCCATGACGATTTGCGTACCTATCCCGTCAAAAGAGAAGAGCTCCTGGATCAGTGCGCCATCCTCTTTATAGCTGATCAGGTGGCTGCGCGGCACACCTGCCCGGCAAGCGGTCATCGCGCCACGCAAGAAACGCGCGGTGCCTGAATCGGCTTTGTTTTGTTCTGTCAGTCGCTGCAGTGTGGCTTCGGCTTCAGCGGGAAGCATTTCAGAAACGATTTGATCATTTTCATCCCTCACGCCCTGGTGAGAGCAAAAGCCAATCAGTTTGTCGGCTTCGAGCCGGATTGCCACCTGAGTTGCCACTTCTTCCGAGGTCAGATTGAAACACTCTCCGGTGACCGAGCTGGCAATCGGGCCCAGCAGTACAATGCTGTTCTGATCCAACTGGCGTTTAATGCCGTCGACATCGATGCGGCGGATGCGGCCGCTGTGGCAATAATCGATACCGTCATCAATGCCCAAAGGCTGGGCGATGACGAAGTTGCCGCTGACCACATTGATCTGCGAGCCCGCCATAGGGGTATTGTTCAGACCCATAGAGAAGCGGGCTGTGATATCTAAATGGAGCTGACCCGCGGCCTGCTTGGCAATTTCCAGTGAACGTTCATCGGTGACCCGGACGCTTTTATGGTACGGGGTGCTGTACCCGTGCATATCGAGCAGGTGAGAGATCTGCGGACGAGCGCCATAAACCAGCACGATGCGCAGCCCGAGGCAGTTCAGCAGAGCAACATCGTTAACGATATTGCGAAAGTTGTTATCGGCGATGGCTTCACCGCCCAGCATAATCACCAGCGTCTTGCCGCGGTGGGCATTTACATAAGGCGCTGATTGGCGAAAGCCTTTCACCAGCGCAGTGCTTCTGAGCTTCACTCTGTCTTCCGTTACAATAATTAATAGGGATCAAGCATGCCTGCATGTTGCCTGTTTATCCTCTGCGCAGCAAGCATGAAAATCACTCAGGACGCGCGGCGTCGGAAGGAAAATATTGAGTCGAGATCCCATTCTGACATTACGCACTTATTCGATGCGCCGAAGCGACGCCAGATAAGCGTATAGTTGTAGAACGTGCGGATGACTGGCAATGTTAATGGCATTCAATAATTACACCCGGTGGCAGGCAGCCACAGTACTGTTTATCTTGGTGAGTGGCCTTGCATTAAGTGGCTTTATTGCGGTGGGGGCAGCCAAAGGAGACTGGTTTTCCCCTACGCCAGAGCCAACTATTTACGGCACCTGGATAGAGCAGGACGTGGCGCCCTACGCCGCGGACCAGTTCGAACTAAGAGCTAATGGTGTCTATGTGTCAGGCCGTCTGGTCAGTACCACCTATGAATGGGACGGTAGCCAGTTACGTTACCGCATGGGAGAGGATACTTACCGTTATACCTTTGAAGAAGGTCAGTTCATCCGCCAGCAGCCTGCGCATTATGTGTCTTCGTTCGCACGGCAAGAAACCAAACAGGGCTCGTAAATCTCCAAGCGGGCCACCCGCTTTATTCTTCTTCCTTGAGGCGGGTAAAAAGCTGGTGGACCGGAAGTTTATTCAAGGCTACCTTGCGCAGTGTATCCGCAGTCTGGGCTGTGCCGCCAAGGCAACGCTGGATCACAGTGTTGATTTGTTGCGGAGAATTGCCGTCACTGGCCAGATTGCGAATCCACTGATATTCAATAGCGTTTGGATCAAGTAAGGTTTCTTTGCCAATTTTAAACTGATTGTTCATGCCAGTCCTTCCTGAAATGTCATGCTCTGGGGCTTAAGACCCGTAAAGGTGCTCGCATTGCTGTTTGTCGTTTTGTTGCCATGCTGACATTGTCTGTCGGCTGGGCAATGATGTCGTTTGTATGACGTTTTTATTAAACCGTTATATTGTGACACTTATATGACAGCCAATGCGTATTATTAATCTTTCGTGACAATCAAAACAAGACTTTGACATTGGTTATGATAAAACAGCCTAACATTGTGGCTTTATATGTACATGGTATGTTTGAGATGACCTGCCATGCGTTAACCTGTCGATATTACTAAGGCATTTCTGTGTTCCAACAACTTTCCCTGCTAAGAAAACTGACCTTCGTTTCCTGTGTGTTCGGCCTGGCGGCGTGTGCCCGACCGGTTGACCGCGGCCAGCAATACCTTGATGGCGAGTTTGATGATCTGCTGAACCCGGTCACCAATGTGGTATCGGATAAACCTCGCGATTACAGCCGCTTCGAAGCGCAAGCGGAACAAGTGCTCACCCGTTCTCCTTCTATGATGCTGCGTTATCAGAATTTGTATCAGCAGATTAACGACTGGGCGGCGAACAGCGGCGATCCGACATCTTTCTCTCAGTACGGTTTGACGACTGAGCAGATGGGCGGCGGTGACGGTTACGGTAATGTGATGTTCACCGGTTACTTTTCGCCGGTGATCGAATTGCGTCACGAGCAGGACGACAGGTTCAAATACCCGGTTTACGCGCTGCCAGAATGTAACGGCCAGTGCCCGACCCGTGCCGAGATTTACAATGGTGCACTGGCTGGTCAGGGGCTGGAGCTGGGGTATTCCGCCTCCAAGCTGGATGTTTTCATGATGGAAGTGCAGGGCAGCGGTTTTGTCCACTTCGAGGACAATGACGAGCTGCAGTATTTTGCTTATGGCGGTAAGAACGGCCATCCTTATGTCAGTATCGGTAAAGTGCTGATTGAGCGCGGTGAGGTGCCAAGAGAGAAAATGTCTCTGAAAGCGATCGCTGAGTGGGTCAGTGAGCATGATGATGCCACAGTACGTGAGCTGCTGGAGCAGAATCCGTCTTATGTCTTCTTTAGTCCGCGCGACGAGCTGGATGTGTTAGGCACTGCGGGTATTCCGCTGTTACCTATGGCTTCGGTAGCGGCTGACCGGGAATTCTTACCTATGGGCAGTGTGCTGCTGGCTGAAGTGCCACAGCTGGATGCGGACGGCAACTGGAATGGCAAGCATGTATTAACCTTGCTGATGGCGCTGGATACCGGCGGCGCAGTCAAGCGTAACCATTTGGATCTTTACCATGGTATGGGCGCTCAGGCCGGAATCGATGCCGGTCATTACAAGCATTTTGGCCGGGTATGGAAACTGGGACTGACACCAGATACCGACGCTGAGCTGACGGAACAGAGAATCGAAGCCAGTCAGGAAGCCGTGATATCACCGGTGGATACCACGCTGACCTTCCATGAGGAAGCTGTTGTGGCCCAGCCGGCTCAACAGGCGCAGGGACTGGACAACTGACAGCAGAGCGCGTATAAAAACGCGCTCATTCTCAACACACTCTGACAGGCCGTTATGCAGCATCCCGACACTCCAGCATCAGACAATTATAACCAGCGTTTTGGCGGCACCCGCCGTTTGTATGGTCATCAGGAGGTTGAGATCCTGAGGGCTGCTCATGTCTGTGTGATTGGTATCGGCGGTGTCGGTTCCTGGGCTGCCGAAGCCCTGGCCCGATCCGGTATCGGTCAGCTGACGCTGATCGACATGGATGATGTCTGTGTGACTAATATCAACCGTCAGATCCATGCCATGTCGGGGACGGTAGGCCGCAGTAAAATTGAGGTGATGGCAGAGCGGATCGCGTTAATCAATCCGGACTGTAAAGTGAACCTGATTGACGATTTTATTTCCCCGGAAAACATCCCCGAGTACATAGGTAGTCAGTTTGATTATGTGCTGGATGCGATTGACAGTGTGAAGCCTAAAGCGGCGTTGCTGGCGTTCTGCAAGCGAAATAAAATCAAGGTGATCACCACAGGTGGTGCGGGCGGCCAGATTGATCCGACCCAGATTCAGATCGCTGATCTGGCCAAAACCATTCAGGATCCGCTGGCGGCGAAAATCCGCAATATGCTGCGCCGCTTTTACAACTTCAGCAAAAATCCGGCGCGCAAATTTGGTATTGACTGTGTGTTCTCAACCGAGCAGCTCAAGTACCCTCAGGCTGACGGCAGTGTCTGTGAGGCCAAAGCGACGGCGGAAGGCCCGAAACGTATGGATTGTGCAACCGGGTTTGGCGCGGCAACTATGGTCACCGCGACCTTCGGTTTTGTGGCAGTATCCCGCATTTTGCAAAAACTGATTGAAAAACACCGTTAACAGCCACTGCTGCGTGAGCCGTGTTTTAGCGGCTCACATTAGTGATAATGGCGTCGACAATAGCTTTCAGCCCGTTACTGCGTGATGGGCTCAAGTGCGCCAGTAATCCCAGCTGTTCGAAATACCCGTCGATGTCAAACACCAGAATCTGCTCCGCAGTTTTCCCCTCGTAGGCGGCCAGCACCAGGCAAATCAGCCCTTTGACAATTCTGGCGTCGGAATCGGCGGCGAAATGGTAATGACCGTTGTCACAGCGCTGAACCAGCCACACCTGGCTTTCACAACCACTGATTTTCACTTCCTCGTTTTTCAGCGTCTCCGGCAGGGCGGGCAATTGCTTGCCAAACTGAATCACATGGCGGTATTTGTCTTCCCAGCCTTTGGTCTGAGCCATTTTCTCCAGAATATCTTCAGCAGAAATCGTGGTGCCAAACGGGTGCGAAGGGAATGGAACTGAGGTCATGCTCTCTCTCTTTGGTTACAACAAATCACAGGCTTTGTGCAGCGCAGCCACAAAACGCTCAATATCTTCTTCAGTATTATAGAGGGCCAGAGAAACCCGCAGGGTGCCTGTCAGTCCGAGTGCATCCAGCATTGGGTGGGCGCAGTGATTGCCGGCACGCAGTGTCACGCCCTGTTCATCGAGCAGGGTCGCGATATCCTGATGGTGAATGCCGTCAACCACAAACGAAAACAGGCTGGCGTCAGCTTGCAGGCCGACAATCCGCAAGCCGTCGATGTCCTGGATTCCATCCAGTGCTTTTTGGCGGAGCGCGTGAATATGGCACTCGGCACCCTGACGATCAATGCTGTTGAGCCAGTGAATACTCTCTGCCAGCGCGATTGTGCTGGAAATGTTTGGTGTACCGGCTTCAAACTTGCCCGGTAGTCCGGTGTAGTGAGTACCTTCGAAGGACACTTTTTCGACCATCTTGCCGCCGCCGTGCCAGGGCGGCATGGCTTCAAGCAACGCCTGTTTGCCATAGAGCACACCAATGCCGGAAGGGCCGAACAGCTTATGGCCTGAAAAAACATAGAAATCGGCATCCAGCGCCTGTACATCAACAGTTTCATGCACAATGCCCTGCGCACCATCAATCACGACAATGGCGCCGTGGGCGTGCGCTGCGGTGATTATGGTTTCAATCGGATTCCGGGTGCCGGTGACATTGGTGATGTGCGCAACCGCGACAATGCGGGTTTTGGCACCGAGCAGCTGATGAAAGGCATCCATATCCAGGGTGCAGTCGGGCTTCATCGGGATCTTCACCACAGTTGCGCCAGTCTGTTCGGCAACCATCTGCCACGGCACTATGTTGGCGTGGTGCTCCAGTTCGCTGACCAGAATCTCGTCTCCCGGCTGCAGGGTGCTGCGCGCCCAGGATTGTGCGATCAGGTTGAGAGCCTCAGTGGCCCCGCGGGTCCAGATGATTTCTTTCGGGCTGCTGGCGTGAATAAGCTGGCGCACCGTCTCTCTGGCTTGTTCGAAACGCTGCGTCAGACCCGCTGTCAGCTGATGACTTCCCCGGTGCACATTAGCACTGTGTTGCCGGTAAAAGCTGTCAAGAGACTGAATCATGGCCAGCGGCTTTTGCGTGGTCGCAGCACTGTCGAGGAAAGTGATCGGGTGCTGCGCATCATGTAATGCCGGAAACTGCGAACGGATCGCCTGAATGTCAAATGGGATGGTCATACTGGGCTCATTGTCTGGTGTATGGGACGATCTTCCTTATTATCCGTCACTGAGGCAAGGGGTGCAGGGGGATTATCTAAAAAAATGGCACCGCGTTGGGGCGCAGTGCCATAAAAAAGTTTTGACAGACAGGTCAAAAAACAGGAAGTAAATCGGTAGCACTCCGGCTACCCGCCCAGAAGAGACCGGGCAATATGCAAACACAACATTGCAATCTAAGAGGTAACAAAAGCTGATAAACAATTCTGCGATTAAGCAAAATTACAGCGTTTTACCCTTGAGATTGCGGCGCCAATCTTAGGGTTTATGTGGTACTTGAACAATCGACAATTTATAATGACCTGGATAAAAAAAACTAATGCAACCAGTATGGCAGGACATTATGTCAAGACGACTCCCACCACTTAATTCGCTGAAAGTATTTGAGGCTGCCGCCCGGCACCTGAGTTTTACCCGAGCGGCAGAGGAGCTGTTTGTTACTCAGGCCGCAGTCAGCCACCAGATTAAAGCGTTGGAGGAATTTCTGGGCCTGAAACTGTTTCGCCGGCGTAACCGTTCCTTGTTGCTGACCGAAGAGGGACAAGGGTATTTTCTCGATCTGAAAGATATCTTCAGTGCCATCTCAGATGCCACCGACAAAGTGTTGGAACGGGGTTCAAAAGGGGCGCTGACCATTAGTTTATCTCCCAGTTTTGCCATCCAGTGGCTGGTGCCCAGACTGAGTGACTTTAATCAGCTGCATCCTGATGTGGATGTCAGAATCAAAGCGGTTGATCTGGATGAAGGCTCTCTGACAGATGACGTGGATGTAGCGATTTATTATGGTCGTGGCAACTGGCCTGGACTGCGCTGTGACCGGCTGTATCAGGAATTTCTGCTGCCCGTCTGCTCCCCTATGCTGCTCAGTGGCCCTAAGCCGCTCGACACCCTGGCTGATCTGCAAAAGCACACCCTGTTACATGACGGCTCGCGTAAGGAGTGGAAAAACTACATGCGTGAGTTCGATATTCCGGGCGCCAATGTCAACCAGGGGCCGATTTTCAGTCACTCTACCATGGTGTTGCAGGCCGCTATCCACAGTCAGGGGATTGCACTGGCCAACAATGTATTGGCGCAACCTGAGCTGGAAGCCGGCCGATTAGTCTGTCCGTTTGATGAGGCTTTGCTGAGTAAAAATGCCTTCTATCTGGTGTGTCAGGAAAAGCAGGCCGAAACCGGCCGGATTCAGATCTTCCGTGACTGGGTGCTGGAGAAAGCCCGTAAAGAACAGGAAGAGGGTCCGCTCCCTCAGCCTGAATATCAGGCCGAGGTCATGGCTTGATCCCACCAGCGTTACTCTGATTTTGTGTTGCTGGTTCTGCACCGGCCGATGAGTGATTAACAATCAGGGTGGGCCAGTAACCCAGGTTCAGTCTGCCAATCGAATATGAGAGGAAATCAGTGGAATATCTGATAACAACACCAGAAAACGGCCAGTTCGCTGCCACCTTTCTGTTTGCCCACGGCGCCGGTGCCGGGATGGATCACGCGTTTATGACGGCGGTTGCCCAAGGGCTGGCTGCCGAAGGGATTCGCGTGGTGCGTTTTGATTTTCCCTATATGGTGAAACGGCGGGAAGACGGCAAAAAGCGTCCTCCAGACCGGCAGCCAAAGCTGCTGGTGGATTTTCAGCGCCATATTGAACATTTCAGTCAGCAAGGGCCGCTGGTGATCGGCGGCAAATCTATGGGCGGCCGCATGGCCAGTCTGATGGTGACGGAAGCTGCCGAATCGACACCGGATGTCCATAACTGTCAGGACAAGGTCTGCGGCGTCGCTTGTCTGGGGTTCCCGTTTCATCCGCCGGGCAAACCGGAGAATTTTCGCGGCGATCATCTGAAAACAATCGCTGTCCCGACCCTGATTCTGCAGGGCGAGCGCGATACCTTTGGTATCCGCAGTGAGGTGGAAGGGTGGAGCTATGCCGACACAGTGACGCTGTCTTTTCTGCCGGACGGAGACCACAGTTTCAAGCCGCGCAAAGCCTCGGGCTTTAGTGAAGCCGGTAACCTGGCGCAGGCTGTCGATGTGTTAGCCCGGTTTATTCGCCAGTGCGTATCAGACTGAAATCATTCCATGAATACAAACCACAGAAGGACAGAGTGAATGCAGAGCCGGAGTATGATTCTTTTCGCCGCGATCAGCGGTGCCATTGGGGTAGGTTTAGGGGCCTTTGCCGCCCACGGACTGAAAGTGCACCTTAGCCCGCATTTACTGGATGTTTTTAAGACAGGCGTGGATTATCAGCTCTGGCACAGCCTGGCATTGTTGGGCTGCGGCATTTGGGCACGCAATTTTTCTGCAAAAGCGCTATCATACGCGGCCCTGTTATTTGCAGTGGGGATCTGTCTGTTCAGTGGCAGCCTTTATCTGCTGGCATTAACGGGGATGAAGTGGCTTGGTCCCGTAACACCACTGGGGGGACTGTGTTTTATTCTAGCCTGGTTGTCACTTGCTGTGGCGGCCTGGCGTTCTGCGTGAGGACTCGTGGTGAATCAGGTTCTGTTGTACTGCCGTCAGGGATTTGAAAACGAATGTGCCGGAGAGGTGCAGGATAAAGCCAATAAACTCGAATTGTTTGGCTTTCCGCGTGCGAAGAAAAATACCGGTTATGTACTGTTTGAATTTTATCAGGCAGGGGATGCTGATAAGTTCGTGCAACTACAGCCGTTTTCGGAGCTGATTTTTGCCCGTCAGATGCTGGTAGTGACAGCACGTCTGGAAGATTTACCGACCGATGATCGTATCAGCCCTATTCTGGCTGAGGCGGAAGCATTGCCGCGTTGTGGCGATCTGCGGGTTGAAACCCCAGATACCAACGAAGCCAAAGAACTGTTGAAGTTTTGCCGCAAGTTTACTGTGCCATTGCGCCAGGCATTTCGTAAGCAGGGGGCTTTGTACGCGAAAGATAACCCGAAGAAGCCGGTGCTGCACTTGTGCTTTACTGCACCGGGCTGCTGTTTTATCGGCTATTCCTACACCAATAACAATTCGCCATTTTTCATGGGAATCCCGCGGCTGAAGTTCCCGGCGGATGCCCCAAGCCGTTCTACGCTCAAGCTGGAAGAGGCATTTCATGTCTTTATTCCGCGCGAAGAGTGGGACGAACGACTGGCCTCTGGCATGTGGGGCGTGGATCTCGGGGCTTGCCCTGGGGGCTGGACCTATCAGCTGGTGAAGCGTTCCATGTTTGTGCATGCTATTGATAACGGGCAAATGGCCCAGAGTCTGATGGATACGGGACAGGTGAAGCATCACATGGTGGATGGCTTCAAGTTTGAGCCGCCACGTAAGAATGTCACCTGGCTGGTGTGTGACATGGTTGAAAAGCCTGCCCGGGTCGCGCATTTGGTGGGGCAGTGGCTGATTAAAGGCTGGGCAAAAGAAACCATCTTCAACCTGAAATTGCCCATGAAAGGCCGTTATGAGGAAGTACTGCAGGATATTGAAAATCTGAAAGTCTTTCTGATTCAGAATGGCATGAAATTCCGCCTGCAGGCCAAACACCTGTACCATGACCGTGAAGAAATCACGGTACATATCCAGAGTCTGGACAACCGTCATCCTCACTAATTGATCTGGTAGCTGGCGGGCTGCTCAGCCCGCCAGCTGAAATCGGATATCCTGCAAATTAAAGCCAAGCTCTAGATCGGTTTTCAGCCTGGCGACCGCTTTACTGGCTCTTGCGCTGTCTTTATTGGGTGCGATTTTCTTGCGCCATTTCTCCGGGAGATTGTCCGCGGACAAAATGCTGTCGAGATCCGGATAAAGTTGTAACAATTCACACGCTGCTTTAGGGCCGATTCCTGGTACGCCCGGAATTTTGCTTGAGCTGATCCCCGCCAGTCCCCAGTAATCGGGCAACTGCTCAGGACGGACCCCGAATTCTTTTGCAATGAACGGGCTGTCAAGCCACCGCTGCTGGAAGTAATCACGGATCATTACAGTCGGTCGCAGCAGCTGGCAGTAGCCTTTGTCGGTTGACACTATAGTGACCTTGCCGCCATGGTCTGCCACTTTGAGCGCCAGGGTGGCAATCAGATCATCGGCTTCATCGCCGTCAGACAGCAGTGAGTCGACGCCCAGCGCCATGAAGTCATCCTGTATCTGATCCATCCCTGTCTGCAGTTCCGGCGGCATAGGTTTGCGCCCTTCTTTGTAATTGGGCAACAGCTCAGCCCGCCAGCCTCTGTCATCGCCATGATGGTCAAACACCGCCACGATATGGGTTGGCTGGCTGATGGCAATGATTTTACTCAGCGCCTGGCAGCACACCTTACTGGTGCTGGCGATATCGGGCTCGCCCGGCTGGGCGGCATGCACACGGCGGATCAGGTTGAGGGCATCAATGACGACTAAGTGTATGGACATATATATCAACAATAGTAAAACAGGGCCTGCTGGCCCTGTATTCTACGTTGCATGGCAAATTATTTCACCATGTCGGGGTGAGTGAGGATCCGGTAGCAGGGAATATATTCGCTGCCCGGCAGTTTCATGCGTCGCTGAGCGACGAAATTTTTGAGCAGCTTATCCATGCGCTTCATCAGGGATGGATCGCCGTTGATCAGAAAGGGGCCATTGCGTTCAATTTCCTTGATCCCTTCTTCTTTGACGTTGCCGGCGACAATACCGGAAAAAGCACGGCGTAGATTCGCGGCAAGCTGTTCCGGCCGCTGGTTGAAGTGCAAATCCAGACTGCCCATGGCATCGTGGTTGGGTTCAAAGGGCAGTTGAAATTCCGGTGGGATTTTCAACGACCAGTTGTAACAATACGCGTCCCCGGTTTCCTGACGGTATTCTTTGGTTTGCGGCATGGCCGCTTTCATGATGCGGGCCACTTTCGCCGGGTCATCAATGACTATCTGATAATGTTTGGTTGCTTCTGCACCTAAGGTATCGCGCACAAAGCTGTCCAGGGTGCGGAAATACGGCTCACTGCTTTTCGGACCGGTGAGCACTACAGGCAAAGGTTGATCCTGATTTTCCGGATGCATCAGAATACCTATGATGTACAGCAGCTCTTCGGCGGTACCGGCTCCTCCGGGGAAGATAATGATGCCGTGACCCACACGGACAAAGGCTTCCAGCCGTTTTTCAATATCTGGCATGATCACCAGTTCATTGACGATAGGGTTAGGTGGCTCGGCGGCAATGATGGACGGTTCGGTCAGGCCTATAAAACGGCTTTTACCGTATCTTTGCTGGGCATGGCCGATGGCGGCCCCTTTCATTGGCCCTTCCATGGCACCGGGCCCGCAGCCGGTGCAGATATTCATCTCACGTAATCCTAACTGGTGGCCGACATCCCGGGTGTATTGATATTCTTCCGGGTTAATGGAGTGCCCCCCCCAGCAGACCACGATATTGGGATCTTCCCTTGAGCGGACTGTCTGGGCGTTACGCAGAATACTGAAGATGAAATTGGTGATGTGTGGTGCACTGGTCAGGTTTAAATCGTTGCGCTGGTTAACGTGAACGTTGACGTAAATAATGTCCCTCAGCACGGCAAACAGGTGCTCCTGAATACCGCGAATAATTTTACCGTCGACAAAGGCGTGCTCGGGTGGGTCTTTGAGTTCGAGTTTTATCCCGCGTTCTCTTCTCAGTACATTGATATCAAATGACTTATTGAGTTCCAGCAGTGCGTTGGAATCGTCACTGTTACTGCCTGAATTAAGTACAGCCAGTGAACAGTTGCGGTACAGGCGATACAGGTCGCTGGCCGCTGTGGCCTTCAGACTGTCAACTTCGAGCTGCGACAGCAGTGTCATCGCACCAACCGGACTGATGTGTGTAATCATGCTTACCTCCCTGGAGACGAATACAGAGGCTGATGCTTCTGTATGTAAGCGATTTTCCTGGCGGATAAAGGATCGACCGCGGATGGAAATAGCGGGCATTTTCCTGACCCGTACTATTGAACATACACAGGGTTACAGGGTTTGACTAGGGCAGAAAGAAAAAAAAGAGTTTGTGTAGCAGTGGGTTAGAGCCTGGATTTGCCAGCAGCTGAGTGAGTAATCAGTGATTAAGCGATCCAGATCAGATGGTTGCGGCCAGCGTGTTTCGCGCTGCTCAGAGCCTTTTGTCCCCGCTCGATCACCTTGCCCGGGGTATCTGTGTCATCAAAGAGCGTCGCGCCTATTGAGGCCGAAATGGTGACGTTCTTTTCCCTGAACCGGAAGGGGAGCTGCAAGATGGCTTCACGAATACCGGACAGCCGTCGATGACGTTCATCTTCGGCGATATCAGGCAGGATAAGCATGAACTCGTCATTGCCGACCCGGGCGATAAAGTCGGTATCTCTGAGATGCTGGTGCACAGTACGGGCGATAATCTTCAGCACTTTGTCGCCAGCCTGGAAACCATAGTTGTCATTGAGATCCCCGAAATGATCGATATTGACAATGGCCAGGCACAGCGGGTGCTGATAGCGAATCCAGCGGCGGTATTCGTGCTCCAGCCGGTCATGAAAAGCCGCCCGGTTGTAAACACGGGTCAGCGGGTCAAGGAATATCCGGCGTTGCAGATCTTCAATCTGGCGATGCTGGTTCTGCGTTTGCTGATAGAGGTGCTCGGCACGATTCTGGTGATAATGTAGTTGCTCCAGCAACGCCTGTTCGCGGTTTTCAAGCGAGCGCTGGCGCTCGACCAGTTGTCTGAGTGAGGTATCGAGCGAATGTGCGGCACCGCGCCAGCTTTCCAGGTTGGTGTACTGCTGCAGCGCGTGGTGGAAGCGGTCAGACAGTTGCCCAAGCTCGGCAGTCAGTTCAGAACGGTGCTTGTACAGCGCTTGCCCCTGATCGGCGGTCTGGCGCGTCGTTTGTTCCAGTGCTGCCAGATCGCCGCTGATGACATCAAGAAATTTTTGCGAATGGCGACGTTCGTGAATAAAGCTGTCCAGCGCCAACCGCAACACATCCAGGCATAGCTCGACCAGTGAAATGGGCTCGACACCGGCGAGCAATTGGTGCCGTATGGCCAGCAACTGGTCGCCGGATTCACCCTCGGCATCCAGCTCTGTGATGATCTGTTGCAGCTCATTGCACAGCTTATGCTGTAAATCGTTGTCTTTTGAGCGTGATTCACGTTCGATGCTGACAGGCACAGTCAGGAGTTTCAGGGCGCGATCATACAGACCGAACAATTGGGTGATTTGCTGGTGGCTGTGGTGCAGTGAGTCAGGTGCCTGGGACAGAAGATCATGGATGTCGCGTTTTAGCTGAACCGGCAGGGCAGGGATGCGTTTCAGGCTTTCAGAGCTTTGCCGGATCAGATCAGACAGGCGTTCCATGGTTGAATGGGTTGAGGTTTGCCGGAGCAATAACCGTTCAACCTGGGCCAGATGCGGCACAATCTTACTGATATCTTTGTTTTGTTCCAGATCGGTACGCAGGGTATCAAGCCGTTTGTCCAGCTCGCTATCCAAACCTTTACAGGCAACAGACATACGGGCAATCAGGCGTTTTAGAATAACGATTTCACGACGCGATTTTAATGACACATCGCGGTATGACAATTGAGCCTGATCCAAACGCAGCTTCAATTCACTCACATCAGAAGCTGCATTATATTTCGCAGTCACGTCGACTAATAATTACCTTATCTAAACATCCATTACACCCAGCGGCAGGCGCTGTGCAAGCTCGGATGTTAGCAAAAATGTTCTGATGAGTTGAACATTATTAACGGCTTGTTTTCCCAGACACAAACGCTCGCGTGCTTTTTATGCTATTTCGTGATCTTTGTAGCTCTAAACAGCGGAAATACTGAGCGTTTTTTCCTCAGAGGTGCCGGCGCCAGTCATATTCCTGATGGGAAGAGGTCTGCACCCTGACCAAACCTTTGTCCATCGCCAGTATGCAAGCGCGGCGGATATTCTCGCCGGCGAAACTGGCGGCCGGGGCTGCTTCGATGGCACTCAGGTGCACCCATTGGCTGCCGGTTTCGGTTTTGCTTATCTGGCGGGCGGCATGGGTGGCCATCAGCAGAATGTCGATCAGTTCCTGATCATTGATGGCGGTACAGGCCCGAGGCAGAAAAGGGTACTCGGCCATTCCTATGCGTACCCGGCTGTCGAGCTGCCTGTCGTTCATGAAAGTGTCCACCAGTTGTTTGATGGAATCTGCCAGCTGCTGAGGCGCACTTTCAAGGCGTGAGTTTGGCTCTATGTACAGGAACATGGCATCGGAAAAATGGTACAGGCGGGCCGGTTCGCAAATCTGGGCTTTGAGGTAATCACCAAACTGGCGCTCCAGCTCCAGTCCCTGCTGGTAGCCATGTTCAAGATAGACATGTTTGAGTAGTGGGACTTCAAACAGGGCAAAGCGTAACCGGTCGCTCAGGGGTTCGTTAATGATCTCCCCCAGGTGCCACTGCTCGAAATGCGCACTGCTCTGCTGCAGCGAGCTGGAGAGTCTGGCATTGAGCATTCTCAGGTTGCGCAGGCCACTGCGGGGGTGGGTGTAGAATTCATCCCGCAGCAGCGCCAGGCGCTCCCGCCAGCGGCATGCGGAGCGGTGACGATACCAGAGCACCAGCAGGGCCAGCAACAGGCCGATCAACAGTACTGTGGTGATGTTCTTTTGCTGATAAAGGGCTTTTTCCTGGGTGAATTGCTGTCGTTCAAGTTCTTCTAACTGCAGCGCCCGCGCCATCATACGCTGTTGCTGGCGGAACACTTCGGCATTACTTTTCACCTGATTTTCCTGCAAAGAGGCATACAACTGCTCATAGCGGCGTTGGCTCAGCAGGGCGTTGTAATAGTCTTTCTGCTTCTCAAATGCGGCCGACAGGCTGATTTCTCCCTGCATTTGCAGAGCCGGCTGTGCTTTGGGCAAACGGCTCGCCGCCAGCAGTGCCGCCTGGATGGTCGAGATTGCCTGCGCGGTTTTATCTTCTGCCAGCTCAAGCTGTCCCTGGAGCAGCTGTGACTTGATCAGAGTGATTTCATCATCGCTTTCCTGCGCCAGCTGACGGGCATGGTGCAGGTATTGTTCAGTTTTCGGGTAGTTATAGAGTTTGAGATAAACGCGGGCAATACTCAGGCGCAGCTTGGAGGAGCGGGTAGGTAAGCGCAGCTGGTTTTCCTGATCTAAAGCATTGAAGTAATGCACCAGCGCAAGGTTATACCGGCCCTGCTGTTCGTAAATATTGGCTATCAGCGCCAGAGTGCGGGCCAGGGGGATGGTGCGATTGAAGTGCTCGAAAAACTCTCCTGCCTGCGTCGCGTGTTCCAGTGCCTTGTCAAAGACTTTGCGCTCTTCGTAAAGCGTGGCCAGTTCCAGGTTGGCGATCGCCATTTTGCCGTGATCGTCTTTTTCCTGCGCCAGCCAGTAGCCGCTCAGCAAACGATCCAGCGCCAGATCATAGTGCTGGTGCCGTAAATAATGCATCCCGTGATTAAGCAGGAAGTTGATTTCTTCTTTACTATCATCAAGCTCGGACAGGTCACGCTTGGCACGGATATACATTTTCTCTGCCTGTCTTTCATCGCCAAGGGTGGATTCCATATCGGCACGGAGCATCAGCAACTGATACTGCAGAATCTTGATTTGTTCGCTGCGTTGCAGTTTCTCATCACCGGCGATGACCTGATCGATTTTATCCAGTCGAGCCGCCGCTGAGGAGGCCTCGCCCATCCCGTGCCATAGAACATTGGCATGAATGAGCTGTGTTTCGAGTAGCGTATAGCTGAACGCGTTTTCAATCGCCAGTGCTTCGGCTTCGTTGATGGTGTGAATGGCGTCGCTTTGCGCATTTAACAAAGACTGCGCTCTGGCTTTTATTTGCAGCGCATTGATGGTGCTCAGCGGGGTGCGGATAGAATGGTCAGTTTCTTCATTAACATGGACGCGAGAGCTGTCGACAGGCACACTGAGGCGACGTTGGTTCAGGTAGCGTTCGGTGATCTCCAGTGCTTTTTCCGGGCTGGTTTCCAACAGGAGATCGGCATCGGCCAGAATAGGGGTGGCATAAATCTTCGCCTGAGCCGGCAGGGCGGTGAGAAACAAAAGCAGGATGCTGAAGAGCCAGTAACGACAGTTCATAGCGCACTTATCCATCGGGAAACACGGCCCTCATATTACTGGCTCAGGACGTCAAGTCCAGCAAAGTAAAGCGATTTGCCGGACTTGACTGCTAAGCGGGCGAGCCTTTACTGACGTGCCATGCGATCGTTGTTGCTTGGCGTCTTGCCCTGATTGGTGCGGTAAGGGTTAATATCCAGACCGCCACGGCGGGTGTAGCGGGCGTAAACAGTCAGTCGCTCCGGCTGGCAAAAACGCATCAGATCCATGAAGATCCGCTCAACACATTGTTCGTGGAACTCATTGTGATTGCGGAAAGACACCAGGTAGCGCAGCAGTTTTTCACGATCTATCCGCTTGCCTTTATAGGCAATTCGTACGCTGCCCCAGTCTGGCTGGCTGGTGATCAGGCAATTAGATTTCAGCAGATGGCTGTGCAGCACTTCCTCTACTTCCTCACCACTGGCGGCATTGTTCAGCAGCTCAGGTTCAAAGTCGAAACTGGTAATCTCAATATCCTGCTCATCAATGCATTCACCGGCAAAATCCACGATAGGCTGATCGGTAAAGTCACTCAGCGGCTGGATAGTCACGTCCACATCCATCCCGGCGCAGGCGGATAAATCTTTCTGCAGAATATCTGCCACTTCCTGCCAGCTGCCGAAACGGGTATTGTTCAGGCTGTTCAGGAAGAGTTTGAAAGACTTGGATTCAATCAGATTAGGGCTGCTGGCGGGCAGACGCACTTCACCGATAGCCACCTGAGGCAGTCCTTTGCTGTTGAGCCAGGACAACTCGTACAGGGTCCAGATGTCATACCCGGTGAATGGCAGGTCGTCGCTCAGCGACAGATCATCACGATTTAGCTTACGCGGCACGGCCTGCAGCAGAGTGGGATCGTACTGATCTTTGTATTCGCTTTTTTGGCCAAGAGTTAAACCGGCTAGTTCTTTCGCGTCTTTGTATTTGCTCATATTGTCCTGGACACACACACTTGGATTAGAATAGGCAAAGTTTACTGAATCTTGCTTGAGGTTGCGAATGAATCATCCTGTAACGGCCGCATTGGCTGAATTTTCTTCCCGTTTTATTAAAGTGTGGCACGATGAGCGCGCCTGTCTGCCCTGCAGCAGCGATCTGATTGGCCTCACATCTCCTTGTATTGAAACGGATAATGGCGATACCGTGAGCTGGCAGCCGGTCGCGCGTGAGCCTGCTGGCCGTTTTGATGCGGTTGAGACAGGCATTGAACTTCGTCTGCATCCGGATATTACGGCGTTTTACGGCAGCTTTTTCAGTGGCGATATGGCGGCCCGTTTCAAGGCGCTGGAATTTGACCTGCTGCAGGTGTTTAGTGAGTCGGATCATCAACGGCTGCAGGAAAACATTCTGGGTCACCTGGTGACTCAGCGCCGGCTGAAGCTCAAGCCGACTGTCTTTATCGGGGTGATGGATGCAGAAGATCAGGTAATTGCTATCTGTAATCTGACCGGTAACGTTATTCTCGAGACGCTGGGCAAATCCGACCGGGAGGTGCTGGCGTACGATGTCGAGACCTTTATTCGCCAGCTTGAGCCCGTTGTGAAGGTGAGTTAAGCCATGTATGTCGTTGAGCTACAGTTTGAATGCTTTGACAACACCACTGTCGCTGCGGTGGAGCAGGCGATCAATGGCCTGATGGATGCGCTGCGCTATAACGGCCAGGTGCTGGGGCGGGAGTTCCCTGTCGTGATGGATGAAGCCGTGTTTAAAGTGCGGGCTGTCTGTCCGGAGAAAACCAGCCTGCACAGCCAGTTTCACAGTCCGCAGGTCAAAGCGGGTATCAACAGGCTGACACAAGCCAGTTTGCTGGCCCCGAAAATTAAAGTCTTGGGGCGTGATATCAATTCGGAAGCGACGGCCGAAGAAGCACCGGGCTGGCAGGTGCTGTATACCACTTATGTGCACACCTGCTCCCCGCTGCGCAGCGGCGACAGCTTATTGCCTATCCCTTTGTACCGGATACCGGCAACCTTTAACGGTGATCATAAAGCCTTGGTCAAATGGCAGACCGAATGGCAAGCCTGTGATGAAATTCAGATGGCCGGAGGCTGTAAAGCTGAACATGCGGCCCTGCATGAAATCCGCGATGCCGACAGTGATTTGTTCCGCCGTGGCTGGGATTTACGCGGCAGGATTGAATTTCTGACCAAAGTGCCCACCTATTATTATCAGTACCGGGTGGGTGGGGTCAGTCTGGTCGATGAGGCTGATCGTCCTTGCCCTAAATGCGGACAAGCCTGGCGGGTGGATGAGCCGATCCACGGTATTTTCCATTTCAAATGCGATCCGTGCCGGCTGGTGTCCAACCTGTCCTGGGATTATCAGTAGCTCAACCCCCGTTGGTCGGCATGCGCCGTTCGACGCAGTCACCGCCCGTTACCACAAAGCAACGGGCGGTGACTGCACTTAACAAGGCAGGTTATTTATCTTGCTGGGTCTGCTCCAGGGCGACAAGGCGTGCTGTCAGGCTGGCGACTTGTTGCTCCAGGGCAGCCAGTCGTTCGCTGTCGCTGGCCGGTGCTGCCTGGCTGGCTTTAATGTCTGGTACTTTGGCATGCTGTTTCCAGCTTTTAAGCGCCTGAATGATCACAGGCATAGGTAAAGGCTCACGCAGGCGGGCTTTCACCAGTGCGACACTGGGCTCTTTACCTTCCGCGATGAGTGTGGATATGGCGCGCTCCAGCGCATCGGTAATGGCAGATGACATATTTCTTCCTGAAAGAGTGGCTCGGGTTCACTTATTTTCGTAGCAAAGCGTCTAATTGATCAATCACTTCGCACCAATCGGCATCTTCAGCAATCGATTCTTTGAGAAAACGGCACTGGGCGGGTTGCCAGAAATCAGCCTGAGCGAGGGTTTCGTCTTGTTTGAGATTATGGTCGCGAATGAAGCCTTCTATCGATTCCTTGGACGAATTCATTCCTAACTGATTGAATAAACTGTGTAAGTCGTGGCTGAATGTTTCCATCTTGCTATTCCCCTACTGGTGTTTGTCATAAGTATAGTGGGGAATAGTCGTCAATTCGTCTCTGTGGTTTGTGAGAGATCGCTTACAAGCATGTAAGACATACTGAAGTCTTGCTATGGCAGTTAGCCTAAATGGATACAGATAATTGTTTATTATCATGTGTTTATGTTGATTTTGTCGTGCCGGGCTAAATGTGGCGTGATAACTGACATTCAATGTGCGCTTGTTCGAATCGGGATATCGCGTAATCTTAACTCTGTCGGAAGGAGCTGACACGGAACAGGAACATGAGCCACGGAGTTGGCGGTCTCAGGATGAGACACGGTCTTCAGGATGAGGGCTGACATGGACAGTTCGGAGACTGCAGGATGTAGTCAGTGCAAGCAGGATGTTTGCCGTCAGGATGACACAAGGATGATGCTTCAGGAAGAAGCCAGGGACACCGCCAGGATGGCTGTTGAGAGTTCACCCGGGATGGGTAACGGGTCAGGAGACCAGGACACTTCAGGATGAAGTTCAACAAGGGAAGCGCTGAAGGATACAGCATACAAAGGAATGATGCAGGGAGCACCATAGTAGTAGGAAGCTACAGGTAAGACCTAAGGGCGCAACGCAAGTTGCGCCCATTCTTTTATGTCTGGAATGTGGTAACAGGGCGTACCACAGCAGGCATTCCGACCGTCAGCTCATTTTTGTTCCCTTGTCTCATACCCTGTATTGGCTGTACTGAGTTGCGACGGCTGATTACGCGTCATCCTGCTTCATATTTTGCCTGCTATCTTGTAAGCGATCTCTCACAAAAGCGTGAGAAATATGCGTTTTCTATGATCTCTTTCAGCGCACAAATCTAAAAATATATCAACCAATTCATTGTCTTATGTTTTTATCGCCTTGTGGCCTGAGCGCAGGGGAAAGAGCAAACCAACGACTGTGCTGTGTCCGGCGCGTAATTATCGTAGTCTTAGAAGTGTCGAAGGAATTGACACACGGAACAGGATAACGGCCAGGGAGCAGGGTCGGTTAAGGATGATAGTGAAGGCGAGGACAGCTTTCACGCTAAGGACGGTTCAGGACATGGCGGGATGCCGGCTGCAGTGTTCAGGATGACACTGCTCAGGAAGAGACAGGGATACTTTCAGAACGAAAGCAGGGACACCGCCAGGAAGGTCGAAGAGAGTTATTTCAGGATGAAGTAACGGATCAGGAGATCAACGGACACGTTCAGGATGAGCGTTTAAAGGAAAATCGCCGACGGATTCCGGCGCATCAAAGGAATGAGGCAGGGAGCCTATGTGTAGCCGGATTGCTGCAAGTAAGACCTAAGGGCGCAACGTAAGTTGCGCCCGTTTTATTTTGTGTGTTGGGAAAAAGAAAAATTGGCGCGGGAACGGTTCAGCCCGGCATATGGTGCGGCGGCACATAAAACTGTACCGGACGCAGCCCCTTGAAGGTGGCGCATCCCTGATAGGCATCAGCACCGTCAGCTGAAAACTCAAACAAGTACAGGGTTTGCCAGCTCCAGTTGCCGGCATCATCTTTCAGGCGGTGCGAGCCTCTGGCGACACTCAGCAACTGCAAGCCTAACTGCTGGCAGCGTTGAGTGATAAATTGCTGGGCCAGCTCGCTCTGGCGCCTTTGCTGCCAGAACAGATAGCCCAGTATGGCCATCGCCAGTATGCCAAGTAAATTATCCATCCGTGGGATTTCCTTCTCAGTTCCGTTTCATTTGTTATTGGCCGCGAGTGGCTTGTTGCAACCGGGTAATGGCCTCGGTCAGCTCGGCATTGGCTGAACTGTGCAGCACCTGCAGCATAGTGCCGCGCAGTGCTGGCAGCATCACCAGATCGGCAAACAGCTGGTTGAATAAATTCTGATCCTGAGTCTGGGCCAGGCGCAGTAAAAACTGACTGGCTGAGTCAGTGTCAGCTAGGCCTTTCCAGCACCGGCCGGCTATGGCGACCAGCATTTCAGGGTGGCAGAGTTCAGGTTTGGCCAGTATGGCCTGAAGCGCCCGGTTCAGCATAGCCGTCTCGGCACCTGACATGGCACGCAGTAAGGCAGACAACAGGAAGATGTCGGTTTGCTGTGCCGTCAGCTCACCTTGAATGCGTTCCGCCAGACGCTCAGACAGCGCCGCTGGCAGCTCACAGTGTTCCAGACAACCCAGCAGCGCGTACAGCGGCGTCATGGGGAGATTCTGCAGCGCCTTGCGCAGGCAGGTCGCGTTATTTTCCTGCTTCATGCGGGCGCAGATATCGGCCAGCCCCTGTAAGCCGACGCCCTGCCATTGCGCCCAATCCAGTTTACCGCTGAGATAGACCTGGGCATGTTCGTAATACTGGCTGGCTGGCAACGCCAGTTGCTGACGCAGATGGGCGTGGAAGATCGCCATTTTGTCGTCTTTCGGTTTGAAGGTGTACGGGTTGGCTGCCAGCTTCTCCTGCTCTTCGTCTGTTGGCACCGCATTGAGTGTGGCGCCCATGGCTTCGATGACATACTTAATGAAATCGCCGACTGCGGCCTGTTTGAGTAAGCCCCGCTCATCCAGCGGCAGCTTGAGAAACCAGATCCAGGGCGGATTACCCTGCTGCCAGAAGGAAATCGACAGGTGAGCATGCTGCTGTAACGGCCATGGATAAGGTTGGCGGTTATCTTCAACCGCTTTGAAAGTTGCTCGCTCGATTTCACAGACCCGGCGGCCCAGATCGAAAATCTTATACTGGCATCCGGCATTGTCCAACAGTTGGGTCAGGGTGTGAAATTTATCCATGGGCATGCTACAGGGCTCCTAGAGTTTGACGGCTTATGGTGGCGCATTATAGGGAGTTGAGCGTGAAGATGGTATCCTTGCGCGCCAGTTGTCCGGCTGAGCTCACCCTCAGCCATCAGGCTAGATATGTTGATCCAGGAGTACAGCATTGGATTGTTACGAAAAAACCACCCGTTTGCTGGTACGGTTAGAACAGCAGTTACACGCGCAAGGACTGTGGCAGCACAGCCCACCCAGTGAGGAAGCGTTGGCCAGTACTGAGCCATTCGCCATTGATACGCTGACATGTGCAGAATGGCTGCAATGGATTTTTCTGCCCCGTATGTATCATCTGGTCGAGGAAAGGCTGATGTTGCCGACTCAGTTCAATATTTATCCCTATGCTGAAGAGTCAGCCAAACTGGAACCTGAACTGGCCGGTGTGTTGCCGCTGATTGCTGAACTGGATCACTGGCTGGGCGGGGCGAATCAATGACAGCGCCAAATACTGAACTTGAGATCCTGTATCAGGATGACTATCTGGTTGCCGTTAACAAACCGGCCGGTATGCTGGTGCACCGCTCCTGGCTTGATCGCCACGAAACCCGGTTTGTGATGCAGACCCTGCGGGATCAGCTCGGTGGGCAGCATGTGTTTCCCTTACACCGACTCGATAAACCGACCTCAGGCGTACTGTTATTTGCACTCTCAAGCGAGATGGCCGCTGAAATGATGCCAAAATTTGCGGGCCGGGAGGTGAAGAAAACCTATCATGCTGTGGTACGCGGCTGGGTGAAAGAAGCCGCAGTATTGGATTATCCGCTGAAAGAAGAGCTGGATAAGATGAGCGATAAGCGGACCTTGCAGGACAAAGCACCGCAGGAGGCCGTCACAGCGTATCGTCCGCTCGCCAGAGTGGAAACCCCAATCCCTGTCGGCCGTTATGCAACCAGCCGCTATACCCTGGTTGAAATGAAACCGGAAACCGGCCGCAAGCATCAGCTGCGCCGGCACATGCATCATCTGAGTCATCATATTATTGGTGATGTGAACCATGGTGATGGCCGGCATAACCGCATGTTCAGGGAGCACTATGACTGTCACCGGCTGATGCTGCATGCCTCTGCGCTGGAATTTATCCATCCGGTTACCGGTCTGCCGCTAACGATCCGTGCAACCGTGGATCAGAGCTGGCAGGGTGTGATGCTGGCCTTCCAGTGGCCGCTGTCTTATCTGGACGGATAAAATCACCGTTTTTGATTGCAGGATCGCGCATTTGTGTTTCGGAATTTGCATCTGGCCGGTACAAGGGTCAGAGTAATCTCAGGTCATTGAAATTTAAACAGGGAGTGAGGTGTGACTGTGATGGCAACTATTGGTGTATTTGTGGGCTCTGTGTTTGGCGGGGCAGAGGAAGTCGCAGAAGAAGTCGTCAGCGAGCTGAAAACCAATGGCCACGATGCGGAACTGTTCACAGATCCCAGTCTGGACGATTTTCTTGCTTACCGGGATCAGGTCGCGTTGGTGATTACTTCCACCACAGGGCAGGGGGAGATCCCTGAAAATCTGTTGCCGCTGTATATGGCGCTGAATGATCAGTTTCCACTGATGCCGGCGCTCAACTATGGTGTGATAGCGATGGGCGATTCCAGTTACGGTGAGGACAGATACTGTGGCGGCGGACGGCAGTTTGACGCCTTACTTCAGGAGCTGCAGGCCAAGCCTGTGACTGCGCGTCTGGATATTGATGCCTGCGTCAATTTTGATCCGGCGGAAGCGGCGCTGCCCTGGCTGCAGGACTTTATGAAAAAAGTGCAGTAATGCCGGTGACTCACAGGTAGCGAGATGTAAAAAGGGCACCTCAGCAGGTGCCCGATTTCTGACTTATTATTTACCACTAGTTACTTCAGTTTTGCCAGATCGGATTCGATCTCGGCAATTTTATGGCTGACCACCTGTTCCAGATGGCGTAAATCGTCCAGAATTTTTTTCTTGATATCGACATCGGTGTGGCGCTTTTTCGTGATCTTGTCTAACTCGTCGGTGACAAAAGTCAGCTTGCGGTTAATCTCCGAGACTTCCTTGGCTTCACGGTTGCCGCTGTTCACGATGACAGACTTGGACTGGCGTTGGAATTTGAACTTCATGCTTTTGGCAAAAATCTCTCCTTTTCCTTTGGCGAAGTAGATTTTCAGAATGTCATTCGCAGCTTCCTGGCGCAGACTATAACTTTCAATGCGCTCAGGGTGTTCGATGCCCAGGCTGGTAAGGTTGGGGTACATGGCGGCCTCGTGTTGTTTCAGTCAATAAACCGTCTGCGCTCAGTACAACAAATGCGAACCTAAGTGGCATTACCTGGCGTTGATAGAGGCAGTTTGTTGCTACTCTAGCAATTTATGCTGGGTAAATCTTGCACGCGGCGCAGAATCTGCGTCAAGGATTCGCAACAGCCAGTCATGTTTGGCTGACGGGCTGACTGGTTTGACTATGCCGCGTCGTCAATACGTTCAATCAGTGCGGTTTTGAGCGCCGATTCCTGCTCGGCGCTCAGTTGCTGACCCTCTTCATTGACCAGAATGAAAAAGTCTTCTGCTCTCTCCCCTATGGTGGTGATCTTGGCGGCCTGCAGACTGACATTCTGATCGGCAAACACTGAACCTATCCGGGCCAGCAGCCCTGGCATGTCCAGTGCCACCAGCTCCATCATGGTCTTTTTGCCTGTTTTGGTGGGCAGAAAATCGACCTGGGTTTTGACGTTGAAATGGCGCAGCTTGCGTGGCGGACGCTTATTGCGCCGCACCGAAACCATGGTGTCCAGGGCATGGATAAGATCGTCCCGGACCGTGGCGCGGCGGTTGTCCGTCAGGGGATCACCGTTTGGATCCAGCACCATGAAGGTATCTAAGGTGTAGCCATCTTTACTGGTCATGATTTGTGCATCATGAACGCTGAGGTTTTTCTTATCCAGTTCGGCCACAACAATGGCAAACAGTTTGGCTTTGTCGCGGCTGTAAACGAACACTTCGGTCCCGCCACGGGTCGGCTTTTTGCTGATCAGTATCAGCGGCACATCCGGATTCTCATGTTTCAGCAGCGCCTCGGCATGCCAGGCTATCTGCTGGTGGGTGTGACGCAGAAAATAGTCGGCTTTAAAACGTTGCCAGAGCACGTCGACTTCACGCTGGCTGAAGCCTTGGCTGCGCAGCAGGGCAGAGGCCATTTGCTGGTTGTGGCGAATACGTTCGCGGACATCAGGCGGGTTTTCCAGGCCGCGACGTAGCGCTTTCTGGCTGGAGTAATACAGTTCGGCCAGCAGGGTGCGCTTCCAGCTGTTCCACAGCTCCTGATTGGTGGCGCAGATATCTGCCACTGTCAGGCAAATCAGATAATCCAACCGCTCTTCATCGCGCACTGTCTTGGCAAACTCAGTGATCACATCCGGGTCATAAATGTCTCTGCGCTGGGCGGTGACTGACATCAGCAGGTGATTCTTGACCAGCCAGGTGACCAGATTGGCTTCCGGTCGCGACAGGCCATGTTCAAGGCAGAACCGGTAGGCGTCGTCTGCCCCCAGCTCGGAATGGTCGCCGCCTCGGCCTTTGGCGATGTCGTGGAAAATTGCCGCCAGTATCAGCAGTTCTTTTTTCTGAATCCGCGGATACACTTCGCAGCAGATAGGGTGAACCTCCCGGTTGGCCGGATCGCTGAATTTGTTCATGTGTTTGAGCAGGCGGACACTGTGCTCATCCACGGTGTAAACATGGAACAGGTCAAACTGCATTTGCCCCACTATCTGGCTCCATTGCGGGAGATAGGCGGCAAGCACACCGTGGCGGTGCATCAGGTGAAAAGCTTTGTTCAGGGCGTTTGGCTGGCGTACCAGCTCCATGAATTTCTCGCGTGCTTCAGGAATATCCACTAAAAAACGGTTCAGACGGCGTCGGGCAGTACGTAACTGGCGCAGCGTGGGGGCTGAAATGCCTTCTATCTCTGAATTACCTGCGATATGCAGGAACATGTCGAGAATGGTCTCCGGACGTGCCTGAAATAAGGCTGGCTTTCTGGCTTCGATGAGGTTGCCGACCAGGCGGAAATCGTCGTCCAGATCGACGATGGCTAACTCGTCACCGTTTTTCAGTATCGCCTGATCAAACAGCTGCAGCAGCATTTTATTGAGTTCGGCCACACGCCTGAGCGTGCGGTAGAACTCTTTCATCATCATTTCGACCGGTTTGTTGCCTTCCCCTTGATAGCCCAGTTTTTGCGCGACGGAAGCCTGATGCTCGAAGGTCAGCCGGTTGTCGTAGCGTTTGAGCTCACAATGCAGGGCAAACCGGATACGCCACAACGAGGCCTGGCACTCATACAGTTCACGGTACTCGGCATCGGTCAGAAAACCAAAGCGGCTCATCTCCAGTAGATTGGTCGCGCCGAAATGCCGGCGGGCGACCCAGCTTAAGGTGTGAATGTCACGCAGCCCGCCAGGGCTGGATTTGATATCCGGTTCCAGGTTATAGGTGGTGTCGTGATAGCGGGCATGGCGGATGCGCTGCTCTTCGACTTTGGCACGGTAGAAGGCTTCGCTGGGCCAGAATTTGCCGGAATTGACCTGATCCTGCAATTGCAGAAAGCTGTCTTCACTGCCGCACAGCAGGCGGGCTTCCTGAAGATTGGTGGCCACGGTTAAATCTTCCAGCCCGATATTGATACACTCTTCAACGGTACGGACGCTGTGGCCCACTTCCAGCTTGAGATCCCACAGTAAGGTCAGAAACTCACTGATTTGTTTTCCTGTATGATTATCAAGCGGGATGGTACTGAGCAGCAGGATGTCGACGTCAGACAAGGGATGCAGCTCGCCGCGACCGTATCCGCCGACCGCAACCAGCGAGAGATCGTCGCGCTTATCGAGTCCGAACAGGGGCCAGAGATGGCGAAGCAGCCGGTCTATACAGCCCGCTCTGGCTTCGACCAGCTCAGTCACAGGAACATGCTGGGAGAAGAGTAACTGCTGCTGATCGTTGAATTGCTCCAACTCTTCTTTGAGCATGATAAGCAGCTGAGCAGTGTCTTCGCAGCTGGTTGGGGTGTGGGGTTCGGATTGAATCTGTGTCATTGCTGTCCATGCCATGTTGAGGTATCAGTGACGGGCAATAAAGCCTTGTTTCCAAGCCTTTGCTGGTGGCTGGGAGGAAAACTGCCGTCTCTTTACTCTAGCCTGAATTACAGCAACAAAAAAGCCAGCAATGTGCTGGCTTTGAGTCAATGGTCAGTAATCGTCGAACTGACCTGCGGATCAGGCGTTTTTCATCACCCGTGGCAGGCTTTCTTCTTTACGCAGGGTCAGGATTTCACAGCCGCTATCGGTGACCAGCAGCGTGTGTTCCCATTGCGCCGATTTCTTGCCGTCGACAGTGTAAACCGTCCAGCCGTCTTCATCATCGAGAAGGCAGCCGAACTTACCGGCATTGATCATTGGCTCGATGGTGAAACACATACCCGCTTTCAGTACAGTGCGGTCGGCGTTTTTGTAATGGACCACTTGCGGCTCTTCATGGAATTCATCGCCGATGCCGTGGCCACAGTAGTCTCTGACAATGGTGAAGCGGCTGTTACCGTTTTTCACAAACTTCTGGATTGTGGTGCCAATCTCGCCCAGCTTGGTGCCCGGCTTCACTTTTTTAATGGCCTGGTAAAGGCTTTCCTGCGCGACACGGCACAGGCGTTTGTCTTCCAGTGAGACCTCGCCTACTTCAAACATTTTAGAGGTATCGCCGTGGTAGCCATCTTTGATTACCGTGATATCAATGTTGATGATATCGCCATCTTGCAATACATCTTGTTCGCTGGGAATGCCGTGGCATACCACATGGTTGATTGAGGTACAGATGGATTTAGGGAAACCGTGATAGTTCAGCGGAGCCGGGATCGCACCCTGGGTTTCGGTGATGTACTCATGACAGATCCGGTTCAGTTCTTCAGTGGATACGCCAGGTTTTACATACGGCTCAATCATTTCCAGTACGTCGGCAGCCAACTGGCCGGCAACGCGCATCTTTTCAATTTCTTCAGCCGTCTTGATCTTAATGCTCATGCAAACTTCTCTGCTCTGTCAGTCTCTATACTTTATATGGTATCAGCGAGAGCGGAGGATGAAAACTGACTTTGGTCTGCACAGAAGATTTTGACTGGATTTTTGCGGTCTAAATATGGTATAAAGCGCGCCGTAATTTGGCATATTGTGCGTTGACGAAAGTCAGTGCGGCAGGTCAGATTGCGAAAACATTATTTTATTTAATCACTCACACATATCGACACGTGCTCCGGGGTGCCCAAGGCTTATGAGTAAGTCGACCTTAAAAGGTCAAGGGTCGGTAGCATGGGATATGTGGACGCCTAACCCCAATTGAGGAATATTCAATGGCAACTGTATCAATGCGCGACATGCTGAAGGCTGGTGTACACTTTGGTCACCAAACCCGTTACTGGAACCCTAAGATGAAGCCATTCATCTTCGGTGCTCGTAACCGTGTACACATCATCAACCTTGAAAAAACTGTACCAATGTTCAACGAAGCGCTGGCAGAAATCAACAAGATCGCTGCTCGCAAAGGTAAAATCCTGTTCGTTGGTACTAAGCGTGCTGCAAGCGAATCTATCAAAGACGCGGCCAACAGCTGTGATCAGTACTACGTGAACAACCGTTGGTTGGGCGGTATGCTGACTAACTGGAAAACTGTTCGTCAGTCAATCAAACGTCTGAAAGATCTGGAGACTCAGTCTACCGATGGTACTTTCGACAAGCTGACTAAGAAAGAAGCGCTGATGCGTACTCGTGAAATGGAAAAACTGGAGAAATCTCTGGGCGGTATCAAGAACATGGGCGGTCTGCCAGACGCTATGTTCGTTATCGATGCTGATCACGAGCACATTGCTATCAAAGAAGCGAACAACCTGGGTATCCCAGTATTCTCTATCGTAGATACTAACTCTAACCCAGACGGCGTAGATTACGTTATCCCAGGTAACGATGACGCAATCCGTGCTATCCAGCTGTACACAGGTGCTGTTGCAACTACTGTTACTGAAGCTCGTAACCAGGACATCGTTGTTCAGGCTGAGCAAGACGGTTTCGTAGAAGCTGAGTAATCAGTCGCTCCTTTGAGCATCTTAAGTTACCTTGTGTAAACTAAGTATGGTTAACAGGGGCCGTTTACAGGCCCCTGATTTTTACACCAAGATTTGAAAACTGAGGATATAACAATGGCAACAGTTACAGCTGCCCTGGTTAAAGAACTGCGTGAGCGTACTGGCGCAGGTATGATGGAATGTAAAAAAGCACTGGTTGAAGCAAATGCTGATATCGAGCTGGCCATCGAGAACATGCGTAAGAGCGGCGCTGCAAAAGCGGCTAAGAAAGCAGGTAACATCGCTGCTGAAGGTTCTATCATCATCAAGAACAACGACAGCCTGGCTGCTCTGGTAGAAGTGAACTGCCAGACTGACTTCGTTGCTAAAGACGGCAACTTCCTGGCTTTCGCCAACGAAGTCGCTGATGCTGCACTGGCTGGCAAAACTGACATCGCTGAACTGCAAGCTCAGTTCGAAGAGAAGCGTATTGCTCTGGTTGCTAAAATTGGTGAGAACATCTCTATCCGTCGTGTTGCTTACATCGAAGGTGAGAAAGTGGCTTCTTACCGTCACGGCGACCGTATCGGTGTTGTTGTTGCTGGTAACGGCGAAGACGAAACCCTGAAGCACATTGCAATGCACGTTGCAGCTTCACGCCCAGAGTACGTGAACCCAGAAGACGTACCAGCTGACGTTGTTGCTAAAGAACGTGAAGTTCAGGTTGAAATCGCCATGAACGAAGGCAAGCCTCAGGAAATCGCTGAGAAGATGGTTGAAGGCCGCATGAAGAAGTTCACTGGCGAAGTCTCTCTGACTGGTCAGCCTTTCATCATGGAGCCTAAGAAATCTGTCGGTGACGTACTGAAAGAAAACGGCGCTTCTGTTTCTACCTTTATTCGCCTGGAAGTAGGTGAAGGTATTGAGAAAGCAGAAGGCCTGAGCTTCGCTGAAGAAGTTGCTCTGGCGCAGAAAGGTTAATCTTTCGCAAATTGCTTATAGAAGACCGTGGCCAAGGCTGCGGTCTTTTTACAACTCCATATCTCTATAGTAAGCCTGGAAGGTACAATAAATGACCACGAATCCTAAACCGACTTATCAACGGATCCTGCTGAAACTGAGTGGCGAAGCGCTGCAGGGCGACGAAGGTTTTGGTATTGATGCACATGTGCTTGACCGCATGGCTCAGGAAATTAAAGAACTGGTAGAACTGGGCGTACAGGTGGGTCTGGTTATCGGTGGTGGTAATCTGTTCCGTGGTGCAGGTCTGGCTGCTGCGGGTATGAACCGAGTTGTGGGCGATCACATGGGTATGCTGGCGACAGTGATGAATGGCCTTGCCATGCGTGACGCGCTGCACCGTGCCTATGTGAACGCGAAAGTAATGTCAGCTATTCCGCTGAATGGTGTCTGTGACAGCTATAACTGGGCAGAAGCTATCAGCCAGCTTCGCCAGGGCCGGGTTGTTATTTTCTCTGCCGGTACAGGTAATCCTTTCTTTACGACAGATTCAGCGGCATGTCTGCGTGGTATTGAAATTGAAGCTGATGTTGTGCTGAAAGCCACAAAAGTGGACGGTGTTTACAGCGACGATCCAGTTAAAAACCCAGAAGCTGTTCTTTATGATAAGCTAGGTTATCAGGATGTTCTGGAACAAGAGCTGAAAGTCATGGATCTCGCCGCCTTCACATTGGCTCGTGACCACGGTATGCCGATTCGTGTGTTCAACATGAATAAACCTGGCGCACTGCGCAAAGTGGTGATGGGTGAGCCGGAAGGTACCTTGATCGCTCACAGCGAGTAAGGGCGTAATATATTGATAGGGTAGGAAAACAGCTTCCTGCTAAGACCGACTATTCAAGGGTACAAACGTGATTAACGATATTAAAACTGATGCGCAAACGCGCATGGAAAAAAGTGTTGAAGCACTGAAATCTCAGCTGGCAAAAGTGCGTACTGGTCGTGCACATCCAAGTTTGCTAGATGGTATTCAGGTTGACTACTACGGCTCCAACACACCGCTGCGTCAAGTAGCTAACGTCATCGCTGAAGATGCCCGTACCCTGGCCATTACGGTATTCGACAAGGAACTGACGCCTAAAATTGAAAAGGCGATCATGATGTCGGATCTGGGCCTTAACCCATCCTCTGCAGGTACGGTTATCCGGGTTCCACTGCCAGCATTGACGGAAGAGCGTCGTAAAGACCTGGTGAAGGTTGTTCGTGCTGAAGCAGAACAAGGCCGTGTTGCCATTCGTAATATCCGTCGTGATGCCAACGCAGAAGTGAAGGCACTGCTGAAAGATAAAGAAATTTCAGAAGACGATGATCGTCGTGCTCAGGATGACATTCAGAAGCTGACTGATGCTGCCGTGAAGAAAATTGATACCATTTTGGAAGCGAAAGAAAAAGAGTTGATGGAAGTATAAGGTTCTCCTTACTTATTATTGACTCTGGCTTGATAAGCTCTAAAGCGCTGTGCGTGCAGCACGGCGCTTTTTTGTTGAGGGAAAAGTATGACAGAGCATACAAGCAGCACTGAATGGTACACCCAGAACCTGCCCAAGCACGTGGCTATCATTATGGATGGTAACGGACGCTGGGCGAAGGCGAAGGGTAAAGCGCGGGTGTTTGGCCATAAAGCCGGTGTAGAAGCCGTACGTAAAACTGTCTCTGCTGCGAGCCGTATTGGTATCCAGGTAGTGACTCTGTTTGCATTCAGCAGTGAAAACTGGCGCCGTCCGGAAGATGAAGTGTCTTTATTGATGGAACTCTTTCTGACCGTTCTTGGCCGGGAAGTGAAGCGTCTGCATAAAAATAACATCCGTCTTAAAATTATTGGCGACACCAGCCGCTTCAGTCAGCGTCTTCAGGACAAAATCACGGCAGCCGAAACTTTAACCGCTGGCAACACCGGCATGGTTCTCAACGTGGCGGCGAATTATGGCGGACAATGGGATATTCTTCAGGCTACTCAGGCTCTCGCCCGGGAAGTGGCCGAGCAGGGGCTGACCCCGGATGATATCACTGAAGACATGCTGGCTGCTCGCTTATCCACCAGTGGCTTGCCTGATGTCGATCTTCTTATTCGTACCAGTGGCGAATGCCGGATCAGCAACTTTATGCTGTGGCAGACCGCCTATGCCGAGTTGTATTTCACACCGCAACTCTGGCCTGATTTTGATGAAAATACCTTAGCCGATGCCATTGCCTGGTTTATGGATCGGGAGCGTCGTTTTGGTTGTACGGGTGAACAAATAAAAAAGTTACTGAAAGCTCAGTAACACCAAGATGGTAGCGCGGAAAATGGAACCCCGCTGCCATTCTGAAAACAAGCTCGTGGCTTGTTGGATTGCTGCCAAGCAAGATATTGCTGAGAAGCGACAACGATAAATAATAACGAGAGGAACAAGCTTGCTTAAGCAACGAATTTTGACTGCATTGGTTCTGGCACCATTGGTGGTAGCCGGCATCTTCCTGCTACCTTTTTCGGGTTTTATGTTGGCTATCGCAGGTATCACCCTGGTTGGCTTCTGGGAATGGACCCAGTTTGTAAATACCCGTTCACGCCTGCTGGCGATGGTACCCCCTGTTTTAGTCTTACTGGCGTCATTTCTGGCTCTCCCTGCAGATGCCATCGAATTGGGTAATTTACAATTTCCTCATCACATCATGTTAGCTGCAGGTGGCGTCTGGTGGTTGTTTGCCTGCTTGCTGGTCGTGACTTATCCGAACCAATCTGGCTTCTGGGTTGGTTCAACCACGCTTCGCTACCTTTTTGGCTTACTGACTTTGATTCCCTTTTTCTGGGGCGTCGTCATGTTACGTGCTGTTAACTATGCCGAAGCCCCCTATCTGGGTGCCAAACTGGTTATGTTGGTGTGTTTACTGGTCTGGGCGGCAGACAGCGGTGCTTATTTCGCGGGTAAACGTTTTGGCCGCCATAAAATGGCCCCCAGAGTCAGCCCGAATAAAACACTTGAAGGGCTTGCCGGTGGTGTGGTGCTGGCAGTGGTCGTCGCGTGGGCAACCGCTGAACTGTTTGGCATAACCTTTAATAACAGCGGTGCACTGTTAGTGACAGTGGTGCTGACTGTGATTGCCTCTGTATTTGGTGATCTGGCAGAGAGTATGCTCAAGCGTGTTTCCGGAATTAAAGACAGTGGACAGATCTTACCTGGTCACGGTGGTATTCTGGACCGGATAGACAGCCTGACGGCGGCACTGCCCGTTTTTGCATTGCTCTATCTCTGGCTTATCTGAGACCTGATTCGGGGGGAAGCGGGTAACCACTTCCCCCATTTTGATTTTGATACCCTTGATAGTGTGTTGACCCCCTGTTTACACACTAACTGGAAATGGACGGTAGGATTATGGCTGTGAACAGCCAGAATTCATAAAGTAGTGAAGGTATGCGTAAGTTAACCATTCTTGGAGCAACGGGGTCGGTAGGCACCAGTACACTGGCCGTAGCGGCAAACAATCCTGACCACTTTGAGGTGGTCGCGCTGGCGGCTGGGACAGACAGCCGTAAAATGTTTGAACTGTGCTGTCAGTGGAAGCCCAAGTTTGCAGCTATGGCCTGCGAGCAGGCCGCACGTGAACTGTCTGAGCAGTTGAAAGCTCACGGTGTTGCCACTCAGGTGCTGACCGGTGTTGCTGGCATGTGCGAAATTGCCGCGCTGGATGAAGTGGATACCGTAATGGCCGCCATAGTGGGGGCAGCAGGGTTGATGCCGACTATGTCTGCGGTTAAAGCCGGGAAGCGAGTGCTGCTGGCTAATAAAGAAGCCCTGGTGATGTCTGGCCAGATGTTTATTGATGCCGTTGCGAAGTATGACGCAGAATTATTACCGGTGGACAGTGAACATAATGCTATTTATCAGTGTCTACCCTTAGGTGTTCAAAAGCAGACCGGGCGCTGTGATCTGTCTGCAGCTGGGATCAGTAAGATTTTGCTGACCGGCTCTGGTGGTCCGTTTCGCTATACCGATCCACGGGATCTGGAGACTGTGACACCGGAAATGGCCATTGCGCATCCAAACTGGTCGATGGGACCGAAGATTTCCGTTGACTCGGCCACTATGATGAATAAAGGGCTGGAGTACATAGAAGCCCGCTGGTTGTTTAATGCGTCCAGGGAGCAACTGGAGGTGCTGATTCATCCCCAGTCGGTGATTCACTCTATGGTACAGTACAAAGATGGTTCAGTGATTGCGCAGATGGGTTTGCCGGATATGCAGACGCCAATCGCTTTTGCCATGGCCTATCCTGAAAGGGTGGATGCCGGCGTTAAGCCGCTTGATTTTACCCAGGCGGGAGAACTGACATTTATGGCGCCGGATATGTCGCGTTATCCGTGTCTGCAGCTTGCGATAGATGCGTGCTACAGTGGACAGGCAGCAACAACGTCGCTCAATGCTGCCAATGAGGTGGCGGTGGCAGAGTTTCTGGCCGGTGGAATACGTTTTACCGATATCGCGCGAGTGAACCAGCAAGTGCTGGAGCGGATTAACCTGACAGAGCCGCGGAGTCTGGAGTGTGTGATGGCGTTGGATGCTGATGCACGACAGCTTGCGCAGCAAGTGATTCAGAAGGTAGCTAAATGATGGGAATTTTGTGGAATTTGGGCGCCTTTCTCGTTGCGCTGGGCATTTTAATTGCGGTGCATGAATTCGGACACTTCTGGGTTGCACGCCGTTGCGGCGTGTATGTCGAGCGTTTTTCCATTGGTTTTGGCAAACCCCTATGGCGCCGGGTTGATAAGCAAGGCACCGAATACATACTGGCAATGATCCCACTCGGCGGCTATGTCAAAATGCTGGATGAGCGGGTTGACACTGTACCGGCTGAACGTCGCCATCAGGCTTTCAATAACAAGTCATTGTGGCAAAGAAGCGCCATTGTGGCGGCTGGCCCTCTTGCTAACTTTGCTTTTGCTATCTTTGCCTATTGGGTTGTGTACCTGATTGGTGTCCCTGCGGTTAAGCCGGTGATCGGAGAGGTTGCGCCGCAGTCAATAGCTGCCCAGGCCGGTATTGAAAGCGGCATGGAACTTAAGTCAGTTTCCGGTATCCAAACTCCGGATTGGGAGTCCGTCAATATGGCCATGATAAGCCATATTGGTGATGATGAGATGACGCTGACAGCCGTGCCGTCGGAAGAGTCTTATGAAAAGACATTCAATCTGGATTTGCGCAACTGGTCTTTTGACCCGGAAAGTGAGCGTATACTGACGACTCTGGGTCTCACCCCGTTTTCACCGCCGATCACGCTGGAAATTGGTCAGTTGGTGGATAACGGAGCGGCCAAAAAAGCTGGCTTCGAAATAGGGGATACGATTGTCGCTATCGATAAGCAGCCGATTACTCAATGGCTGCAGGTGGTTGATGCGGTTCGTTCCAGCCCGGATCAAACGCTGACAGTTCAGTTGCGCCGTGGCGACGAGCTGGTAGAAGCCTCCTTGACGCCCATTAGCAAAAAGTTGCCGAGCGGTGAGTGGGTTGGATATGCTGGCTTCGCACCTGTGATGTCAGAGTGGCCAGCAGATCAGCGCTTTGTTCGCCAGTATGGACCGATTGAGGCCATTGGTGAAGCGACCGGGAAAACCTGGCAACTGGTGACACTGACCTTTGATATGGTAACCAAACTGGTGACCGGGGATGTGGCACTGAAGAATTTAAGCGGCCCGATTTCTATCGCCAAAGGTGCGGGAACAACGGCTGATTATGGCATAGTGTACTTTTTGGGTTTCCTGGCTTTAATTAGCGTTAACCTGGGTATAGTGAACCTGTTGCCGCTGCCTGTGCTGGATGGTGGGCATTTACTCTTTTTTGCAATTGAAGCTGTGACACGACGTCCTGTTTCAGAGCGTATACAGGATCTTGGCTACCGTCTTGGATCTGTGATTTTAGTCGTTTTGATGGCTGTAGCGCTCATAAATGATTTTACCCGCCTTTAATAAGTGCGTTTTTAGCAAGGAATAATCAGAACAGTAATGGCGATGAAGAAACTGTTAGTCGCATCCCTCTTGCTTGGCAGCAGTGTGGTACATGCGGAACAATTTGTGGTGGATGATATCCGCTTTGAGGGATTACAGCGTGTAGCCTTGGGTGCTGCATTGCTGAAAACGCCTGTCAGAATTGGTGATTCGGTCGATGAACGTGACGTCGCGGATATGATCCAGGCCTTGTTTGCTTCAGGCAATTTTGAAGATATTCAGGTTTTTCGTGACGGCAATGCTCTGGTGGTGAAAGTCATTGAGCGTCCGACCATTGCCAGCATTACGTTTTCTGGCAACAAGGCAATCAAAGACGAGCAGCTCCAGGAAAACCTCAACGCGTCTAAAATCAGCGTGGGTGAAGCACTGGATCGCACAACTCTGAGTAAGATTGAAAAGGGCCTGGAAGATTTCTACTACAGTGTGGGCAAGTACAACGCCAGTGTTAAGGCCGTTGTGACCCCATTGCCACGAAATCGTGCTGACCTGAAATTTGTCTTTACCGAAGGGGTATCGGCGAAAATTCAGCAAATTAATTTCATTGGTAATAACGTGTTTACCGATGAAGATCTGCGCGACAAATTCAATCTGCAGGCCGATGTACCCTGGTGGAACTTCCTGGCCGATGAAAAGTATCAGAAACAGGTGTTGGCTGGTGATCTGGAAACCCTGCGTTCTCAGTACCTCAACAACGGTTATCTGAAATACAAGCTTGAATCGACCCATGTGTCTATCTCCCCTGATAAGAAAGGGGTATACATCACCCTGAATATCAATGAAGGCCAGCAGTATACTGTCAAGGGCGTCAAATTCCGCGGAAACCTGGTTGGCGCGCAGGGCGAACTGGCCGGGCTGGTCACCTTTAAAGAGGGTGATATTTACAACGGTGCGAAAGTCACAGGGTTGGAAGAATCGATCAAACGCCGGCTTGGCGAGTTGGGTTATGCCTACCCGCAGGTGAATACCATTCCAGAGTTTGATGATACCAATCAGCAGGTGTCCCTGCTGGTGAACGTTGAGCCAGGCAAGCGTATTTACGTGCGTAATATTGCTTTCTCTGGCAATACATCAACTCAGGACGAAGTGTTGCGCCGCGAAATGCGCCAGATGGAAGGCAGCTGGCTCAACTCTAAGTCAATTGAACGCGGTAAAGAACGTCTGAACCGTACCGGTTTCTTTGAATCGGTTGATGTACAGACAGTGCGTGTTCCGGGTACCGAAGATCAGGTCGATGTTCAGTACAAGGTGAAAGAAGCCAACGCTGGTAACATCAACTTTGGTGTCGGTTATGGTACTGAATCCGGAGTTTCTTTCCAGGCTGGTATCCAGCAGGACAACTTCCTGGGAACCGGTAACCGTTTCGGCATCAGTGCCATGATGAATGACTACCAGAAAAACGTGAGCGTTGAGTACCGCGACCCGTATTTCACGCTGGATGGTATCAGCCTGGGCGGCAAAGTGTACTACAACGAGTTTGAAGCCTCTGACGCTAACATTTCTGACTATACCAACCAGAGCTACGGTACCAGTCTGACCTGGGGTTTTCCGTATGATGAACTGAATTTCTTTGAATTTGGTCTGGGCTATGACCACAACAAGATCTCGAATACGGAAGAGTATTATCAGATCGAAAAATTCAAACAAATTCATGATTTTGATCAAGCGAATACTTCCATTGAGCTGGATGACTTTGACTGGTCGGTTTCCTGGACCCGCAATAACCTGAACCGTGGCTTCTTCCCGACAGCAGGTAACCATCAGCGTGCTACCTTCCGCATGACAGTACCGGGTTCAGATGCCCAGTATTTTAAAGCGCAGTATGATGTCCGTCAGTACTTCCCGTTAACTCAGGAACAGGACTTTACCCTGTTGCTTCGCGGACGGCTGGGCTATGGTAATGGTTACGGCACAACGGATAATGGCAGTGATCAGCTATTGCCGTTTTATGAAAACTTCTATGCGGGTGGCTTCTCTACCCTGCGTGGGTTCCGTTCCAATACTGTGGGTCCGAAAGCTGTCTATGTTGGCGGCTGTGATAGCGGTGGTAGCATAGGTGGCAATAACAGCTGTGCGACAGGTTCTGACGATGCTGCGGGCGGTAATGCTGTCGCACTGGCCAGTGTTGAGCTGATCGTCCCGACTCCGTTTGCTTCTGAAGAGGCGAGGAATCAGATCCGTACCAGCCTGTTTATTGATGCCGGTAACGTGTGGGACACAGAATACGATTTGAGCGGACAGGACGGTGATTTTCTGTATGACTATTCAGATCCTTTCCTGATCCGTGCTTCATATGGTGCGGCTCTGCAGTGGATGTCACCAATGGGACCTCTGGTCTTTTCGGTAGCGAGGCCACTTAAGAAATACGATGGCGATGACGAAGAATTCTTCACATTTACCATCGGACGCACATTCTAACCCTTTAAGGAGAGAGCATTTGAAACAGTGGATTAAAGCAGCCGGTCTTAGCCTGGTCGTTCTTTCATCATCTATGTATACCCAGGCAGCGGCAGCGGCTGAGAAGGTAGGCTACGTTGCCACGGCTCAAGCCATGGCGCAACTGGCACAGCGTTACAACTTGCAGGATAAGCTGCGTAACGAGTTCCAGGGACGGGTAACAGAATTGCGCTCGCTGGAAACCAATATCAAATCTAAGCTGGAAAAGCTCAAGCGTGATGGTCAGCTGATGAGTGCCAGCGACAAGTCTAAACTGCAAAACGAGTTGCAGACGCTGGATGGCCAGTTCAAGCAAAAAGCGCGTGCTCTGCAGGAAGATCAGGCGCGTCGTGCGTCGGAAGAGCAGCAAAAGCTGGCCATGAAACTGCGTACAGCGATTCAGGATGTGGCTAAGCGCGAAGGCTACGATATGGTTGTTGATGGTCAGGCAATCCTGTTTGCTAACCCTAAAGATGATCTGTCTGCGAAAGTGATGTCAGCGGTGAAATAAGCTGCGCTTGTTTCACTGAGTGCTAGCGAGAGAGTACACCGGGAGGGAATCAAGGTCCGTCTGGTGTATTCCTCTTAGTATCCAAAATGACATTATTATGTGAACATTGTTCAAATTGTGGGCGTTTCTGCGTTATCCCTTTGCATTGTCTCTTACTCCGCAGATAATAAGGCGCAGTACGTACAAAACGAAATATTAAGGTAAATAATGGCTGCATTGACGCTTGCTGCATTAGCAGAAAAATTAGGTGCGGAGCTGCGTGGTGACGCAGCGGCCGAAGTCACAGCAATTGCAGGGTTGGGCCAGGCAGGCTCCGGCCAGATCACTTTCCTTTCCAGCAGTAAATACCGTCAGCACCTGCAAGCGTGCAAGGCGACAGCGGTGATGTTGACACCGGCTGATGCTGAATATTTCGACGGAAATGCACTGATCGTTAAAGACCCTTATCTGGCCTACGCCAAAGTGGCTCAGTGGCTCGATTCCACACCAGCCAGCGCGGTAGATATTGCGCCATCAGCGTATATTGCCCCTGACGCCGTTCTGGGTGAGGGCGTTGCCGTTGGCCATAATGCCGTGATCGAATCCGGTGTGGTGCTGGGTGATCATGTTCAGGTTGGTCCCGGCTGCTTTGTCGGTAAAGGTGCGCGCCTTGGCAGTCGCACTAAGCTATGGGCCAATGTCAGTATTTATCACAATGTTGTGCTGGGTGACGATTGCCTGGTTCAGTCGGGGACAGTGATTGGCTCTGATGGCTTTGGTTATGCGAACGATAAAGGCCAGTGGCAAAAAATTCCTCAATTGGGCACGGTGCGTATTGGTAACAGAGTAGAGATCGGAGCTTGTACCACTATTGATCGTGGTGCGCTTGAGGATACCCTGATCGCTGATGGTGTTATCATTGATAACCAGTGTCAGATTGCCCATAACGTTTCCATTGGTGAAAATACTGCGATTGCAGGTGCTACGGTTATGGCTGGCAGCCTGAAAGTCGGTAAACATTGTTTTATTGGCGGAGCCAGTGTGTTCAATGGCCATATGGAAATTACCGATGGCGTGACTGTGACAGGTATGGCAATGGTCATGAGACCTATTACTGAGCCTGGCGTGTATTCATCCGGTATCCCACTACAAACTAACCGGGAATGGCGTAAAACGGCGGCACGTGTTCTGAAAATTGAAGAAATGAATAAGCGATTGAAATCTGTAGAGAAAAAACTCGAAAAAGATAGTCAGTAGTTTTTCGTTCTCATTTTGCCGTTTCGGGCCTGCGTCACTTACCGCGTAGGCCGCTTACGTTTTTGTCCGGCGCTTTATTAACTTTTTAGACAGGAATGCAGTTTTGACTAGCGAAAACAAAACGCTGAATATCACCGAGATCCAAGCTCTTCTTCCGCACCGTTATCCTTTTCTGATGGTTGATCGTGTTGTTAACTACGAAGAAGGCAAAACACTGACAGCGATTAAAAACGTTTCCGTCAATGAGCCGCAATTTACCGGCCACTTCCCGAAAATGCCTGTTTTTCCTGGTGTACTGATTCTTGAAGCCATGGCACAGGCCACTGGCTTGCTGGCGTTTAAAACCTTTGGTGCGCCGGCAGAAAATGAACTGTACTACTTTGCCAGTATTGATAATGCGAAATTCCGTAAACCCGTTGGCCCTGGTGACCAGCTGGTAATTGAAGTGGAATTCCTGAAAGAGCGCCGCGGTATTGCCATGTTTAATGGCATTGCGAAAGTGGACGGCGATGTTGTGTGTTCTGCTGAGTTGAAATGCGCGAGACGAGAGTTTTCATGATTCACGAAACAGCACAAATTCACCCATCAGCGGTGATTGAAGACGGTGTGATAATCGGAGCCAATGTTACCGTTGGCCCTTTTACCTACATTGGCAAAGATGTCGAAATTGGCGACGGTAACGAGATCATGTCACACGTTGTGATCAAAGGCCCGACCACGATTGGCAAGGATAATCGCATTTTTCCTTATGCAATTGTCGGTGAAGAGTGCCAGGACAAGAAATACAACGGTGAACCGACGCGCCTGGAAATTGGTGATCGCAATGTGATCCGCGAAAGCGTACAGATCCATCGCGGCACGGTACAGGATAAAGGCGTGACTATTGTTGGCGATGACAACCTGCTGTGTGTCAATGCCCACGTTGCTCACGACGTCGTGATTGGTAATCACACCCATATTGGTAACAACTCAATTCTGGGTGGCCATGTGGTGGTAGGCGATTACGCCGGCGTGATGGCACTGTCAGCCATCCACCCATTCTGTAATGTGGGTGCGTACAGTTATGTCGGTGGCTGTTCTGCCGTGGTGCAGGATGTGCCGCCTTATGTACTGGCTCAGGGTAACCATGCCACACCGTTTGGACTGAACATTGTGGGTTTGCAGCGTAATGGCTTTGAAAAGCCTGAAATTCATGCCTTGCGCCGTGCCTATAAAGAGATTTACCGCTCGGGTAAAACGCAGGCCGAGGTGAAGCCGGTACTGGAAGAGATGGTGAAAGACTGGCCGTCGGTTGGCCTGTTGCTGGATGCTCTGAACAATACCGAACGCGGAATTATTCGCTGATATGAGCAAGCCTCTTCGAATTGGAATTGTCGCCGGGGAGATCTCCGGCGATATTTTAGGGGCCGGCTTTATTGAAGCGGTCAAAGCGCGCTATCCGGATGCCGAGTTTGTTGGCGTTGCAGGACCGCGCATGCAGGCGCTGGGCTGCGAAGCTCTGTTTGATATGGAAGAGCTGGCGGTCATGGGGATCGTCGAGGTTGTCGGTCGGCTGCCTCGTCTGTTTCACATTAAAGCCGAGCTGGTTAAGTATTTTTCAGCCAATCCGCCGGATGTGTTCGTGGGCATTGATGCGCCTGACTTTAATCTGCGTTTGGAAAAAGACCTGAAATGTCAGGGTATTAAAACCGTTCATTATGTCAGCCCGTCGGTCTGGGCCTGGCGGCAGAAGCGGATCTTCAAAATTGAAGCCGCGACCAATCTGGTTTTGGCCTTCCTGCCCTTTGAAAAAGCCTTTTACGATAAATTTAACGTTCCGTGTGAATTCATCGGTCATACCATGGCGGATGCCATTCCATTAGAGACAGACAAAGCCGCTGCCCGGCAAAAACTGGGACTGAACAGCGATAAACGCTGGCTGGCCGTGTTACCTGGCAGCCGTGGCGGTGAAATGGGTCTGCTGGCAGAGCCGTTTATTCAGGCTTGCCAGTTGCTGAAAGCGAAACAGCCAGAGCTGGGTTTTGTGGTGGCGCTGGTGAACCAGAAACGCCGGGAACAGTTTGAACAGGCGTGGAAGGCGACAGCGCCCGAACTGGATTTTGTTCTGGTTGATGATACCGCGCGCGATGTCATGACGGCGTCAGATGCGGTGTTACTGGCTTCCGGTACCGTAGCGCTGGAATGTATGTTGGTTAAGCGTCCAATGGTGGTGGGCTATAAAGTCAAACCGCTGACAGCCTGGTTAGCCAAACGCATGCTCAAGACCAAATATGTGTCATTACCCAATATTCTGGCGGACAAAGAACTGGTGCCTGAATTATTGCAGCAAGAGTGTGTGCCAGAGAAACTGGCCGCGGCAGTTGAGCAAAGCCTGACAGCCGACAACCAGCCGCTGATGGCCGAATTTACCCGGCTGCACCAGCTTATCCGGTGTGATGCGGATAAGCAGGCTGCCGAAGCCGTGCTGACCTTAATCGGTAAGTCATCTAGCAGTGGCCGGTGTTAATTTACCGGACAGAGTGAAACACATTATGCAATACGAACCCTTTGTATACCCGGATGCCCGATTGATTGCGGGTGTGGATGAGGTTGGCCGTGGGCCGCTGGTCGGTGCTGTTGTGACAGCCGCTGTCATACTCGATCCGGCCAATCCTATAGTCGGGCTTGCTGACTCGAAAAAGCTGAGTGAGAAAAAGCGGCTGGCGCTGTTTGACGACATTCAGGAAAAAGCACTGAGCTGGTCTTTGGGCCGCTGTGAGCCGGAAGAAATTGACGAGCTGAATATCCTGCAGGCTACTATGGTCGCGATGCAGCGAGCGGTTGCTGGCCTGTCTGTACAGCCCGATTATGTCTTGATCGACGGCAACCGTGTGCCATCGTTACCTGTGTCGGCCCAGGCCGTGGTGAAAGGTGATATGCGGGTAGCAGAAATCAGTGCTGCCTCGATTCTGGCCAAAGTGACCCGCGACAGAGAAATGCAAGTCCTGGATGCGCAGTACCCTGCTTACGGGTTTGCCCAGCACAAAGGTTACCCGACCAAAGCACACTTTGCGGCGTTGGAAAAACATGGCGTGATTGAGCAGCACCGTAAGAGTTTTAAGCCAGTTCGAGAGCGAATTGCGCAAAATTTGAAGTAATGGCTTTCGGGCACTTGCGTTGACGAAAAATCATTTTAGACTCAACCCCTGTTTGTGTCTTAACCGCTGAATTGACGACATCATCATGGCTGAACCACGCTTTATACACCTGCGCATCCACAGTGACTTTTCCATGGTCGACGGCCTGAGTAAGGTCCCGCCTCTGGTCAAGAAAGTGGCAGAGCTGGGCATGCCCGCAATGGCCCTGACAGATTTCACTAACCTGTGCGGCCTGGTGAAATTCTATTTCGCAGCCCATGGCGCGGGGGTGAAGCCTATTATCGGTGCGGATTTCAAAGTGCGCAGCGATGAGAATGGCGATGAGCTGTCTGATCTCACTGTCCTGGCGGCAGACAATGACGGTTATAAAAACCTGACTTTGCTGATATCCCGTGCCTATCAGCGCGGGCATGTGCAACACATGCCTGTGATTGACCGCGACTGGCTGGTTGAGCAGAAGCAGGGGTTGATCCTGTTGTCTGGCGGTAAAACCGGAGATGTCGGACAGGCCTTGCTCAAAGGCAACCAGGCGGCGGCAGAGCGCTGTGTGGCCTTTTATCAGCAACACTTTCCCGGCAATTATTATCTGGAACTGGTCCGTACCGGCCGGCCGGATGAAGAAGCGTACCTGCATTTTGCCATTGAACTGGCCGCGCAGGCAGACTTGCCTGTGGTGGCAACCAACGATGTGCGTTTTATCAACCCGGATCAGTTCGATGCTCATGAAATCCGCGTCTGTATCCATGATGGTTATACCCTGGTCGATCCCCGACGTCCCAAACATTACAGTGCTCAGCAATATCTGCGCAGTGAAGAAGAAATGTGCAAGCTATTTGCTGATATTCCGGAAGCCCTGGAAAACTCAGTAGAAATTGCCAAGCGCTGTAATGTAACGGTCCGGTTAGGTGAATATTTCCTGCCAAACTTTCCGACCGGTGACATGACGACGGAAGATTTCCTGGTCTTGAAGTCTAAAGAAGGTTTGGAGCGACGTCTGGAATTCTTATTCCCGGATGAAGAAGTGCGCAAAAACCGTCGCCCTGAATACGACGAACGTCTGGATATTGAACTGGAAGTGATCAACCAGATGGGTTTTCCCGGCTACTTCCTGATCGTCATGGAATTTATCCAGTGGTCGAAGGAGAACGGTGTGCCCGTTGGCCCGGGGCGGGGCTCGGGTGCAGGATCCCTGGTCGCTTATGCGCTGGATATCACGGATCTCGATCCGCTGGCCTTTGACCTGCTGTTCGAACGCTTTCTGAACCCGGAACGGGTATCCATGCCTGATTTTGATATCGATTTCTGTATGGATAAGCGGGATCAGGTGATAGATCACGTGGCCGAAATGTACGGCCGGGATGCGGTATCCCAGATCATCACTTTTGGCACCATGGCGGCTAAAGCCGTTATCCGGGATGTGGGCCGGGTACTGGGCCACCCTTATGGCTTTGTCGATCGCATTTCCAAGATGATTCCGGCAGAACCGGGCATGACACTGGCAAAAGCTTTTGAGGCCGAGCCGCAGCTGGGTGAAGTGTACGAAGCCGATGAAGAAGTCAAAGATCTGATCGACATGTGCCGGGTGCTGGAAGGGGTAACCCGAAACGCCGGTAAACACGCCGGAGGGGTGGTCATATCGCCGACCACAATTACAGATTTTGCCCCGCTGTATTGTGACGCTGAAGGCCATCATCCGGTCACACAGTTTGATAAGAACGATGTAGAAACAGCGGGGCTGGTGAAGTTCGACTTCCTGGGCTTGCGTACGCTGACCATTATTGACTGGGCACTGGGCATGATTAACCCGCGCCTGGAAGCTCAGGGCAAGCCGCCGGTCAATATTACGGCTATCCCGATGGCGGATCAGAAATCGTTCGCCATGCTGCAACGCTCAGAATCCACCGCGGTGTTCCAGCTTGAATCGCGCGGCATGAAAGATTTGATCAAGCGCCTGCAGCCGGACTGTTTTGAAGACATGATCGCACTGGTGGCCCTGTTCCGTCCTGGCCCGCTGCAATCAGGCATGGTGGATAACTTCATCGACCGTAAGCATGGTCGTGAAGAAATCTCTTATCCCGATGCCACTTATCAGCACGAGTCGCTGAAAGAGATTCTGGAGCCGACATACGGCATTATTCTGTACCAGGAACAGGTCATGCAAATTGCCCAGGTCCTGGCCGGTTACAGCCTGGGCGGTGCTGACTTGCTGCGCCGTGCTATGGGTAAGAAAAAACCGGAAGAAATGGCGAAACAGCGAGCCACGTTTGAAAGCGGCGCCGTGAATAACGGGGTCGACGGCGAGCTGGCGATGAAGATCTTCGATCTGGTAGAGAAATTCGCAGGTTACGGCTTCAACAAATCGCACTCGGCCGCCTATGCCCTGGTGTCTTACCAGACTCTGTGGCTGAAGGCGCATTATCCGGCTGAGTTTATGGCTGCGGTAATGACCGCCGACATGGATAATACCGATAAAGTGGTCGGCCTGGTGGAAGAATGCCAGCGCATGAATCTGCAAATACTGCCGCCGGATGTTAACAAGGGGCTTTACCGCTTCACCGTTGATGATGAGGGCGCCATTGTCTATGGCATAGGCGCTATTAAAGGGGTAGGTGAAGGCCCGATCGAGAATATTATTGCGGCACGGGAAAAAGGCGGCCATTTTAAGGACTTATTTGATTTCTGTGCCAGAATAGACACCAAGAAGGTCAATAAACGCGTTCTGGAGCGGTTGATCAAAGCCGGTGCGATGGATCGTCTCGGACCTAACCGCGCGGCGATGATGGCAACATTGGACGACGCGCTGAAAGCCGCTGGCCAGCACCATCAGGCCGAGGCATTTGGTCAGGCGGATATGTTCGGCGTGCTGACAGCAGCGCCGGAAGAAGTGGAAAAAGCGTACGCCAATATTCCGGAATGGCCAGAAAAAATCTGGCTGGAAGGCGAGCGGGACACGCTCGGCTTGTACCTGACCGGCCACCCGATCAACAGTTATGTGCGTGAGCTTAAGCACTATGTCACCTGGCGCCTGAAAGATGCCCATCCGACAGGGCGTGATAAGGTAGTGACGATTGCCGGACTGGTTATCGCCGCCCGGGTTATGACAACCAAGCGCGGTACCCGGATTGGAGTGCTGACATTGGATGACAGATCGGGGCGCATGGAAGTTATGCTGTTTTCCGATGCTTTGGATCGATATCTCGATCTGATTGAAAAAGACCGGATTTTGGTCGTTTCCGGACAGGTCAGCTTTGATGATTTCAATGGTGGCCTTAAAATGTCTGCACGTGAAGTCCTTGATATTTCTGACGCTAGAGAAAAGCACCTGCGGGGTCTTGCTATCTCGCTGACTGAAGGGCAGATTGATCACACATTTTTTGAGCGTTTCAGCAAAGCGCTGGAGCCGCATCGGGCAGGTACTGTCCCGGTGAATATTTATTATCAGCGTTCGAATGCACGCGCTAAACTTACCCTTGGCACAGAGTGGCGGATAACGCCAAGTGATGATTTAATCACTGATCTCAAAGTGTTACTGGGCGAGCAGCAAGTCGAATTTGAGTTTAATTAATGAGTCCGATACCTGTCAGACAGGTTGCTAATAATGGACAAAGGATTACAAGTGGTATGAGCCTGAACTTCCTTGATTTTGAACAACCCATTGCCGAGCTAGAAGCCAAAATTGAAGCACTGCGCGATGTATCGCACCGTGATAAATCGGCTTCGGTTGATCTGGACAAAGAAATTGCACAGCTTGAACAAAAAAGCCTGGAACTGACCAAAAAGATTTTTGGCGATCTGGGCGCCTGGCAGGTCGCACAACTGGCCCGTCACCCGCAGCGTCCGTATACGCTGGATTATATCGAGCATATCTTTACTGAATTCGATCCGCTGGCCGGTGATCGTGCATTTGCCGACGATAAAGCCCTGATCGGCGGTATCGCCCGTCTGGATGGCCGTCCGGTTATGGTGATTGGCCATCAGAAAGGCCGAGAGACCCGTGAAAAAGTATTGCGTAACTTCGGTATGCCTAAACCTGAAGGCTACCGTAAGGCATTGCGCCTGATGAAAATGGCTGAGCGTTTCCGCATGCCGATCATCACTTTTATAGACACAGCAGGCGCGTACCCTGGTGTGGGTGCCGAGGAACGCGGTCAGTCTGAAGCCATCGCTATGAACTTGAAAGTCATGGCCGGTTTGAGCGTACCTGTGATTTGTAACGTGGTCGGTGAAGGCGGCTCTGGCGGCGCACTGGCAATCGGTGTCGGTGATTGCGTGAATATGCTGCAATACTCGACTTATTCAGTGATCTCCCCGGAAGGCTGCGCGTCGATTCTGTGGCGTGATTCTGATAAAGCCCCTCAGGCTGCAGAAGCTATGGGTATGACAGCCAATCGTCTGAAAGAGCTGGGTCTGATTGATAACATCATTGAAGAGCCTCTCGGTGGCGCGCACCGTGACGTGCCTGTGATGGCTTCGCGGATCAAGCAGCAACTGCTTAATACACTGAACGATCTGGAAGGCCTGGATGATGACAGCCTGCGGGAGCGTCGTTATCAGCGTTTGCTGAGTTACGGCTACTGCTGATAAGCACTTCCGGATACAGATCAACGGGTCGCCACAGGCGGCCCGTTTTGCTATCTGTTGCGCGTCGTTGTTGCGCACGGGCCCAAAGCAGCACTAACACCTGGCACTGCACTGATATAAGATAGCCTTATTGCCACAGATCACAGAGCAGAATTGCTGACATTTATGTTGTTTACTCATTTCTCTGACACCCTCTTGCGCCTTTGCCCGCAGCCATCACAGCTTGTTCTTGCGCTCAGCGGCGGACTGGATTCCCGTGTTTTACTGCATCTTTTGAGTCGGTTTGTACAAAAGTATCCGCATTATCAGTCGATTGCTGTGCATGTGCATCACGGCTTAAGCCCGAATGCGGATCGCTGGTTAGCACAGTGCGCAGCCTGGGCGAAGAAAGATGGGGTGACCTTTCACTGGGAACGAGTCAGTGTGCCGTCGGGTAACCGTATCAGTCTGGAACAGGCCGCGAGAGAAGCTCGCTATGACGCACTGGCGGGGTATGTTCAGTCTCAGGAGTACCTGCTGACCGCGCAGCATGCCGACGATCAGCTGGAAACTGTCTTGCTGGCGTTAAAGCGCGGCAGTGGCCCTGCCGGTCTGGCTGCAATGCCCGAGGTCAAACCCTTTGCCAATGGCTTACACCTACGCCCTTTGCTTGATGTCAGCCGCGCCGAGTTACAAGCCTATGCCAATGAGCATCATTTGGACTGGGTGGACGATGAGAGCAATCAGGACAGGCGTTTTGACCGTAATTTTTTGCGGCTGGACATTGTGCCGGCACTGACATCACGCTGGCCGGGATTACGGCAGGCTGTAGCACGAAGCGCCGCATTGTGCGGCGAGCAGCAGTCATTGCTGGAATCCTTACTGACAGACAAACTTCATCAGATGAGTGCGCCAGACGGCAGCATAGATCTGAGCACAGTGACGGACGAGAAACAGGGCAGAGCGCTGGTGCGTCTCTGGTTGCAGCACCAGAACCTGTCTGTTCCCTCTAAAGCGCAACTGGAACAAATCTGGCAGGCGGTCTGCCTGGCTCGTGAAGACGCTAACCCTTGTGTGTCGTTGAGCGGATACGATATACGCCGCTTTCAGTCTCGTTTATATGCGGTCCGGCCCCGGCAGGATGTGACGGAATGGCGCCGGGAGATCACCCCGGATATCCCTTGTCCGCTACCGGCTTCGCTGGGCGTTATTACACTCAGCAGTCTGTCTGGCGGACATCTGCGCAGCCCTGAGCCGGGTGAGCGGGTGTGGGTTGCTTTTGACCCCAGTGGTCTGCAGGCACAACCACTGGGGCGTGCAGGCAGCCGCAAGCTGAAAAAGCTGTTTCAAGAGTATGGGGTGCCCAGCTGGCGTCGGCGCCAGACACCCTTACTGTTTTATGGTGACAAACTGGCCGCGGTGGCGGGCTTATTTGTGGTCGAAGGCTTTGAAGGCAATGAATGCGAGTTAGTCTGGAAGTGTGATCACCTACACTGACACCGGGGTCAGGAATGTAGATAGTCAATCAGTGTTTGAATGTCGATATAAGTAAAATAATGAGGATCTTATGAAAAAAGCAATGACGCTGACACTGGCTGCGGCACTATTTTCACTTCCTGTTATGGCTGCAGGTGATGCCGAGGCCGGTAAGGGAAAGGCCGCTATTTGTGCCGCCTGCCACGGTGCTGATGGTAAGACTTTGATTCCGGGCTATCCCAACCTGAATGGCCAGAATGAGCAGTATCTGGTTTATGCCCTGAAAGCTTACAAGAATAAAGAACGAAATGGTGGTAACGCCATGTTGATGCAGGCGCAGGCTGCAATGCTGAGTGATACAGATATTGATAATCTGGCGGCTTACTTCTCGCAAATGTAGTAACGGCCACCCGTATCCGCCCGGCGGGGCTGGGCGGATAAACTCCCTTCATTCTCTTCGCGATTAAACAATCTTCTGGTTGCTGTAATATTGACCAGTTGGATTCACTGGCATTGATAAAATCCACCAATAAATATATTGTACTAGTTCACTGATACGGTAGGGTTGTAAAGCATGGCAGGAACACGCGAACATTTTGGCTCACGGATAGGCTTTATCCTCGCGGCTGCAGGAGCAGCGGTAGGGTTGGGTAACATCTGGGGGTTCCCCACTCAAGCGGCCAGTAATGGTGGCGGCGCTTTCCTGCTGGTTTATCTCCTGATGATTCTGGTGGTGGCTTTTCCTATGTTGATCGTTGAAATGGCGATTGGTCGTTATGGTCAGGCTAACCCGGTAGACAGTATGCGAAGCCTGAGCGATAACCCGACAGCAAAGCGTGCGGGTGCGTTGGTGGGCTGGGTTGGCCTGATGGTTCCTTGTCTGGTGCTGGCATTTTACAGCATAGTGGCTGGCTGGCTGGTAACCTTTCTGCTGGCGGCTGTTACCGATATTCTGGGAATGGCAGATGTCACCGCCTGGCTGAAAGGTTTTTCTGTCTCTCGAAACCTGTTTGGTGCGGCTATCTTTTATTTGCTGACCATTTTGATCGTACAAAGCGGGGTGAAGCAGGGAATTGAAAAATGGTCTACCCGCTTGATGCCGGCGCTGTTTGTGCTTTTCCTGCTGATGTTTGTCTACATCATGACTCAGGATGGGGCAATGGAAGGCCTGAAGCATTATCTGATTCCTGATTTCAGTAAGGTACTGGAACCTAAGCTATTGTTGGCAGCAATGGGACAGGGCTTTTTCTCCCTGACGATCGGCGGTTGCTCAATGCTGATTTACGGCTCTTACCTGAGCAAAAAAGAGAGCCTGCCTAAAATGGCGCTGAGCGTCACCCTGGTTGATACGGCGGTGGCCTTTATCGCCGGTCTGGTGGTGCTGCCCGCGATGTTTGTTGCCATGCAGAAAGGGGTGGCGATATACGCTGAAGACGGTTCGTTGCTGGGATCGGATACCCTGGTATTTACCGTACTGCCGCTGCTGTTTGACAGCCTGGGCTTTGCCGGTCAGCTGATTGCACTGGTGTTTTTTGTCTTGATGACCATTGCGGCGCTGACGTCTTCGATTTCAATGCTGGAGTGCCCGGTGGCTTTGGTCAGTGAGCGCTTTGAAACGGACCGTAAAGCGACAAGCTGGGTTTTGGGCGGGGTTATTGCCGTATTCAGTGCGGTGATTATCTTTAACTTTGGCCAGCTGTTTGGCCTGGTGGCGACCATAGCCACCCAGTATTTCCAGCCCGTAGCGGCCTTGTTGTTCACTGTGTTTGGTGGTTGGGTATGGTCTCGTCACCGTAAACTGAAAGAGCTGAGCGAAGGTAGCCCGGAACTGGAGAAGTCGCTGTTCTGGAAAATCTGGCCTGTGTATCTGAAGTTTGTTTGCCCTGTGCTGGTCATCGCGGTCTTGGTGTCTTCTTTCAGCTAACTCAATCGCTTTAGAACATCACGCAACATAAAAAAACGGAAAGCCTGGCTTTCCGTTTTTTGTGTGCGGTATTTAGCGAAATTGTCTGGCGTCGGGTAAATAGTCAAATCCGGCAGTAGCAAGCCTGGCGATCAGTTTATCTTTGTCAATCTCGTAATAGCGGACCAGAGCGTCCAGATCGCCAAACTCATCGCGTATCTTCATATTGACGATGCTCATCAGCATGACAGGATCCATGGTGTCGAAGGTTTTCAGATTCATTCTGCGTCCTCGTGATCACTGATCAATAAATTTGCAGCGGCAAAGGCTGCTTGATCTCGGATGGACTGCGGCACCTCAGAGCTGGCCGCGACATTATTTAAAGCACGTACGGCGCAGGCAATCGCGGCAGGGATATAGCCCTGATCTCCACTGCCAATCTGGCTGTAACTCTGACGGACAAGCTCGCAGCAGTCAGCGACTTTCATAGTGTCTCCTGATTATGGTCACGAAAGATGAGTCAGAGCTTACCGCTATCGGCTATTGAGATCGAGTGAAGAGGGTTATTTAGAGCGCTTGTGCTGGTAGAGCTGGCGATCTGCCCGCTCTAATAAGCTTATCGGCGTATCACCACGCCGATAGGGGGTGGCGCCAATCGAGGTGCCTATGTCCAGGCTGCGCAGGGTATGGTCCTGATCTATCCGCGTCATGACGCGGTGAATGACTTTGCGTGCAGACTGCTCAGAGGCCGGTTGCAGCAACAGGACAAATTCGTCTCCGCCCATGCGGTAACATCGGTCTGAGGTGCGGACTGATTGTTTCAGGATCGACGAAAAACGGCGGATAACGTTATCGCCATCCAGGTGGCCATATTTATCATTGACCTGCTTGAAGTTGTCCAGATCAAACAATAGAAGTACCAGGCCAACCTGGCGGCGATCACTCATGGCGATGGCATGCAGTATGTCCTGATCCAGACAGCTGCGGTTACGCAGGCCGGACAGATGATCCCGCATCGCCATTTCTTTGATCCGGCGATACTCTATCGCACTGAATAACGGGCCGGCCAGGAGCCTGTGGTAGGTATGGAGAAGGTTAATTTCATCCTGATCCAGCGCGTAGGGTGTGTCGTACTGGATCTCCCCCAGAGAGTGATCGGCATACCGCAGGGCAAAGCACTGGCGGTTGTCCGTTCCTTGCCCGTGGCGTATCAGGGTGGTGGTGGTTTCATGGCGCCAAAGCATGCGACTGATATCAATCTGTTTCTCAACTTCCAGTGCAAAGACTTCCAGCAGCACAGACAGCTCAGGCTTGCCCTGCATTTTTTGCAGGATAAGCAAGCGCTGATCCGCACCCAGCGGCTTGGCGCGGGTTCGGCAGGTGTCGGTTTGCTTTTTGTGCCAGATAATTGGATCCATGACTAATATCATTGATAAGCAAGGTTTTTAATATATGAGATTTTGGAACTAGATCAATAGAAAATGGAATGAAATGAAAATCTCCCATTGTTTTTATTCTAAAAACGAACGTAGCTCACTTTCTCTCTCCTGGGCATCCAAATAACCGAGATTAATCAGTGCGTGTATGTAATTGGGCTCGAAAAGTATATAGCTGGTAAGGGCGGCATCGTCCTTGGGACTGATGCCTAGTAAGCGCATCAGAGAGCGGGCGGCCAGCGGCATATGGTGATAGAAAGCCTGGGCCAGAGGCTCAAATGACTGACTCGGGTACAGGTGCAGGGTATCAACCGATTTGACCGCCATCTTGCGCCTTTCATCGTCTGGCAGCTTGCTGAGCAAAGTATTGGTGTATTCCAGATGCTCCAGCTCAGCGGCCATGGTATCACTGAAAATGGTATCCATCAGATGGCCTGTCAACATGCCTACGCCAGGGGCCTGAGTGGGATCTTGCGGCCGTAATCTTTGATTGATCAAATCAATGATCAGAATCTTATCTGCGCCCATTTTCATCGAAGGACGCAGTGGCGTCAGTTGGTGAATTGATCCGTCGCCATAGTATGCCTGTCCAATCCGGCTGGCCGGGAAGACAAAAGGGATGGCTGATGAGGCCAGCAGGTGCTCTGTGGTGATCAGTGAACGGCGTCCTTTGGATTTCGAATAGGTCCAGGGCGTAATACTCTGCTGGCCCTGAAAAAAGCTGACGGTTTTCCCGCTTTTATAGCTGGAGGCTGTGATGGAAATGCCGTGCAGATTACCTGCCAGGATCTGCTGTTCCAGCCGACCGTAATTATTGACCTGGTTCAGCAACAGGCGCAGTGGCCGATTGTCCAGTAACCCGAACGGCGGCCTGGGGTGATGTTCTGCCCGCAGCCTTGCCAGCAGTTGATGTGATAAATGCTGGGTGATGCCCCAACCACTAGAACGGAACACCCGTCTGCTGTGCAGGCGTGCCCAGATCCATTCCAGCTTTTTTACTCCTAATCGAAAACAGGATGCATAACAGGCAATCGCAGTAGCGTTAATGGCGCCGGCAGAGGTACCACTGTAGATGACAAAAGGGCTGTGATGGTTACGGGGATACCACTCAGAAATCGCTTTCAGTACGCCAACCTGGTAGGCCGCTCTGGCGCCACCCCCTGAAAGCAAGAGACTGATTTTTGGCTTTTCCTTGCCCATGCAAAACGTTCCACTCAAGATACTAAACAGATGCGACAGACACTGGTGGCGTCTAGTCTAGTGATAATACTCAGTTTATTTGTAATTTAAACTGAGTATATGTGGCACAGACACAAAAAAGCCTCCGTCCGGAGGCTTTTTTTAATATTACGGGTCAGCAAAGGCTTAAGCCAGCTTTTGCTTAATGAAGTTTGAAATGCTGCCGGCGGCCACAGGCTCTTTCGTACCTGTGCGGCGGTCTTTGTATTCCACTTCACCGTTTTTCAGGCTGCGATCGCCGATCACCACAGTATGTGGCACACCGATCAGTTCCATATCGGCAAACATGACGCCAGGACGTTCTTTACGATCATCAAACAGTACCTCGATACCGGCAGCCGTCAGATCCGTATACAGTGCTTCAGCAGCCTGCTGAACTTCTTCTGATTTGTGCATGTTCATCGGCACAATGGCCACCTGGAACGGCGCAATGGCATCCGGCCAGATAATACCGTTATCATCGTTATTCTGTTCGATAGCCGCTGCGACCACTCGGGTACAGCCAATGCCGTAACAACCCATTTCCATTACGGCCTGCTTGCCGTTGGCATCCAGTACAGTGGCGTTCATGGATGAAGAGTAGTTAGTTCCCAGTTGGAAAATATGGCCCACTTCGATACCGCGTTTGAGCAAGATAGTCCCTTTACCGCATGGGCTTGGGTCACCTTCAATCACATTGCGAATATCTTCGACACGACCCAGCTCTACGTCACGGCCCCAGTTGATGCCAAAGTAGTGTTTGCCGTCAATGTTGGCACCGGCACCGAAGTCGCTCATCACGGCAACGCTGCGATCAACAATGAAAGTGGCAGGCAGATTGACAGGTCCCAGTGAGCCCGGGCCGGCATTCACAACGGCGCGGATTTCTTCTTCTGTCGCAAACTCCAGTGGTTTGGCAACACAATCCAGGTTTTCTGCTTTCACTTCGTTGAGTTCGTGATCGCCACGCACGATCAGAGCGATTAACTCTGCGTCTGACTCTTCAGACGCTTTCACGAACAGTGTTTTAACGGTTTTTTCAACCGGCAGGCCAAATTGCTCAACCAGCTCAGCGATGGTTTTAGCATTTGGTGTATCAACCAGCTTCATCTCCTCTGCTGGCTCTGCGCGCTCGAAGGCAGGCGCCAGCGCTTCGGCTTTTTCGATGTTGGCGGCGTATTCCGACTCGGTAGAGAAGGCAATCAGATCTTCGCCACTTTCGGCCAGAACGTGGAACTCGTGCGAGCCGCTGCCACCGATAGAACCGGTATCTGCCAGCACGGCACGGAAATCCAGACCCATGCGACTGAAGACGTTGCTGTAAGCACGGTACATGTCGTTATAGGTGTCTTGCAGGCTGTCTTTATCCAGGTGGAAGGAGTAGGCATCCTTCATGATGAATTCACGTGAGCGCATCACACCGAAACGGGGACGAACTTCATCACGGAACTTGGTCTGGATCTGGTACAGATTCAGTGGCAACTGCTTGTAGGATTTCACCTCATTCCGCACGATGTCAGTGATCACTTCTTCGTGCGTCGGTCCCAGTACAAACGGTCGGTCATGGCGGTCAGCAATTCGCAGCAGCTCAGGACCGAATTTGTCCCAGCGGCCTGTTTCCTGCCACAGTTCAGACGGCTGAACCACAGGCATCAGTGTTTCGACTGCACCGGCATTGTTCATTTCTTCGCGAACAATGGTTTCGACCTTACGCAGGACACGCAGACCTGTAGGCAGCCAGGTGTACAAACCTGAGGCCAGCTTACGGATCATACCTGCACGTAGCATCAGCTGGTGGCTGATGACTTCTGCGTCGTTTGGAGTCTCCTTCAGGGTAGAAAGAAGATATTTACTGGTACGCATTGATGGTATCCGTTGGTAATTATGAGGATTAATATTGAGAGCAGTATATTAGCAGCGTATCTGCCTTTCGCCAAAGGGAACCCGAGGCTTATTGGCTGTCCGGTGACTTCAGTCACCGGAAAACAGGTTAAGTATAGTCTGTAAGGTCAGCTTGCCCGGAGGCGACTATTTGTTCGACCAGGACTTTATGGCCTTCAAACCGAAACAGTACGTTGTAGTCAAACAATAGTACGCCATAGCGCTTGTCATCCGTTTTCGCTTTCTTATAGGCCGGGCGGGGATCCTGCGCCAGTACTTCTTCAATCACCGCTTGTTGATAGGCTGCGTCTTCGCCATCAAGCTGGGCCAGTGCAGCAGGGGTAAACTCGACGGGAAGCAGTTCAGGTATCTCTGCCGCAAAGCCGCCACTGGCATCCGGCACACTGTCGGAATAGGGAATATAGGGTTTTATGTCAATGACAGGCGTACCGTCAACCAAATCCACACCGGCCAAATCCAACAGCACCTGACCTTTTTCATGCCGCACGCCGTTCAGCTTGATCGCTGACATCCCTATACCGTTAGGGCGAAAAGTGGCCCGGCTGGCAAAGACGCCGATGCGGTCATTACCGCCTAGTCTGGGCGGTCTCACGGTAGGGCGCCAGCCCGCCGCCAGGTTCTGATCAAATAAAAACAGCAGCCACAAATGGCTGAACTGTTCTATGCCTCTGATCGATTCCGGCGTGTTCGCATCGCCGCAAAGCACCAGGGTTGCTCTGGCACTGGGTACCAGGCCGGGCTGACGGGGAACGGCGAATTTCTCTTTGTAAGGGGAGTGGATGACACCAATTGGCTCAATCTGAAAAGTCATTTTCTCTGTCATTCATGCATGTCGCTGCAGATCATATCTGCCAGACCTTAGCACATCTCAATGTGGTGTTGCTGAAAATCTTGTTGTGGGAAAAGCGCATTAAGTGTTATGTTATACTATAACATTTAATGCGAGGAGGCATGATGAAACCAGGTATCCATCCCGAGTACCGTAAAGTGGTGTTTCACGACACTAGCGTAGATAAATATTTCGTTGTCGGCTCGACACTGAAGACAGATAAAACCATCACATGGCAGGACGGCAAGGAGTACCCCTACTTCTTGCTGGACGTGTCGTCTGAATCGCACCCTTTCTACACCGGCAAGCAGCGGGTGATTAAGACAGAAGGCCGGATGGCAAACTTTAACCGCCGTTTTGCGGCGTTTGGAAATAAGGAAGCACAATGAAGGTATTAAGCTCACTCAAAAGCGCCAAGCTGCGCCATAGAGATTGCCAGGTGGTCAAGCGACGTGGCCGCATTTACGTAATTTGCAAATCCAATCCACGCTTTAAAGCCGTGCAGGGTACGGTGAAAAAGAAGAAGTAAAAGACCGAGCTGTCTGATCAGATCATTGTTCCCCATCCAGAACAACAAAAGCCCCTTTGCAGGGGCTTTTGAACTTTTATCGGCAAGGTGTTGTGAGGCGATGGCTTACCAGCCTTTGACAATGCCGCCTTTGAAGATCTCCATCGCTGCATCGTTCACCGCATCAGACTGATATGCCTTGATAAAGGTCTGCACGTTTTCGGCATTCACGTTATCTTCACGGGCAACAATCAGGTTCACATAAGGTGATTCTTTGTCTTCCACAAAGATACCGTCATGATCCGGAGACAAGTCGATAGTGCTGGCGTAGGTGTTGTTGATAATGGCCAGTTTGACGTCATCCAGAGAGCGCGGCAGTTGCGGTGCTTCCAGTTCAACGATGTCCAGGTTCTTTGGATTTTCAACGATATCCAGCACAGTGGCTGTCAGGCCTGCGCCGTCTTTAAGTTTGATCAGACCTTGTTGCTGCAGCAACAGCAGCGAGCGGCCCAGGTTGGTTGGATCGTTTGGCACTGCGATCTGATCACCGTCTTGCAGCTCATCGATAGAAGCGATTTTGCTTGAGTAGGCTGCAATCGGGTAGACAAAGGTGTTACCGGCAATCGCGAACTTGTAGCCACGGTCTTTAATTTGCTGATCCAGATAAGGCTTATGCTGGAAGGCGTTAACGTCGATCGAGCCTTCTTCCAGCGCCGCGTTAGGTGACACATAGTCGGTGAAAGTGATCAGCTCAACGTCCAGACCATACTTGTCTTTGGCTTCTTTGGCGGCCACTTCAGCTACCTGCGCTTCTGCACCGGCCATCACACCCACTTTGATTTTGCTGTTGTCAGCAGCAGCGGTAGATTCCTGTTTTTCGCCACAGCCAGTCAGTGCCAGAGCTGACGCCAGACCCGCGACTGCAAAGAAATGTTTAATATTCAGAGCCATTGTACTTCTCCTATTGTTCAGGGAATCCCTGTACTTTGTTGTCGTTGTATTTCTGTAACTTATCGGTTTCGCCGGCAAGCCATGTCCGGCGGATGTGAGTTTTCTGTTGTGTTCCCGTCAAACTTATCTGTGGTCGACGCGGCGGACCAGATGATCCCCGGCGGACTGGATCAGCTGTACTAACACGACCAGCATGATCACAGTGATCATCATGACTGTGCCGTCAAAGCGCTGATAACCATAGCGGATACCGACATCACCTAAACCGCCGCCGCCGACTGTACCTGCCATGGCCGAGTAGCTGACCAGAGTGACCAGAGTAATGGTGACGGCATTAATAATGCCCGGCAGCGCTTCCGGCAGCAGTACCTTGCGAATGATTTGCACTGGCGTGGCACCCATAGCTTGCGCGGCTTCAACCAGACCGCTGGGTACTTCGAGCAGTGCACCTTCCACCAGACGGGCGATAAAGGGAATTGCGCCGACTGTCAGTGGCACAATGGCCGCCGCAGTACCGATGGAACTGCCCACCACAAAGCGGGTGAATGGAATAATGGCCACCAGCAGAATAATGAACGGGATGGAGCGGCCGATATTAACCACACCACCCAGCACTTTATTAAAGCCCGGGTTGGCCAGCAGGCCGTTGGGCTTGGTCAGGTGCAGAGCGACACCCACAGGAATGCCGATGGCGAAACCAATCAGGCCGGAAGCGAAGACCATCATCAGTGTTTCGCCTAAAGCGTCCGTCAGCAGACCAATCAGGCGTTCGTTGGTTTGCCACCAGGTGGCGATAGAATCAAGCAACATAACCCAGCACCTCTACATTTACTTTGTGTTCGCGAAGGAAAGCGATGGTTTGTTGTGTCGCTTCTTCAGAGCCAAAAAATTCCGCCAGCATCAGGCCGAACTTCACACCGCCGGCATAGTCCATGTCGGCACTCAGAATGTTGGCATCAATACCGAACTGCCGCGATGCCTGACTGAGCAGTGGCGCATCCACGGAAGCGCCGGTGAATTCCAGCCGTATCAGAGGGTAGTTAGTCTCTGTACGCTCTGTTTCCAGGCGCGCTTTATAATCTTCCGGTATCGACAGATCTAAGGTAGAACGGATAAATTCACGTGCCAGTTCTGTTTTCGGATGGGCAAAGATATCACCCACCGGACCTTTCTCGACCAGCTCGCCGTTGCCTATGATGGCCACTTCTGAACAGATGCTTTTCACCACGTTCATTTCATGGGTGATCAGCAAAATTGTCAGGTTCAGCTTATTATTGATTTCTTTCAGTAACTCAAGAATGGACTGGGTGGTGGCCGGATCCAGTGCGCTGGTGGCTTCGTCACACAACAAAACTTTAGGATCAGAGGCCAGGGCACGGGCAATAGCCACCCGTTGTTTTTGTCCGCCGCTGAGGTTTGACGGGTAGGACTGATGTTTGTCAGCTAAACCAACCAGATTGAGCAATTCGGTTACTTTGCGTTTGACTTCCGCTTTATCCGTGCCAGCCAGTTCCAGCGGCAGCGCGACATTGTCGAAAACGGTGCGGGACGATAACAGATTGAAGTGCTGGAAAATCATGCCGATTTTACGGCGAGCCAGTGTTAATTCCTGATTAGAGAGCTGAGTGAGATCGATACCATCAACAATGATGTGTCCTGAGGTTGGCTTCTCAAGCAAGTTAACGCAACGTATCAGGGTACTTTTTCCCGCACCGGACGCACCGATGACACCAAAAATTGTGCCTTGCTCAATGCTGAGGTTGATATCGCGTAAGGCGTGGATGTCTTTATCCCCGACTTTGAAGGTTTTATTGACCCTGTTGATCTCTATCATGCTGTGTCCTGCTACTGCTTTTTTAACTTGCTTGCTGTGTTGTAAACCAGCATAGCTTTATGGTCGTCATTTCGCCTGCATTAGTGTTTTTGTGTGTAGTTTAAGCGATAGACCTTGTCATCTTCTTGTGTTACCGGAATTTTTCCGTGTCATCTGTTGTGGATGCTAGGGTGTCTAGATGGCTAAGTCAATAGATATTTTTACGTCTAGACGGCTAAATCAAAAAACACTGCGATTCAGCCGGAAAAGTGTCAGCCAGTCTGCCTGAGGATAAAGAGATGATTCCGTGTGTCAGCCATGCCATAATTTAGCGAATTTGATTTCTATCTTTAGGTGATCGCTTGGCTAAGCCTGCTGTGTTTATTGATCGTGACGGCGTCATTAACGTTGATCACGGCTATGTCCATACTGTTGACGATTTTGAATATATCGAAGGGGTGTTTGACGCCTGCAAGAAACTGAAAGAGCAGGGTTACCTTCTGGTGCTGGTGACCAATCAGGCCGGTATTGCCAGAGGCATGTATACCGAAGATGAATTCCTGACCCTGACAGAGTGGATGGACTGGAATTTTGTCGATAACGGTGTTGAATTTGACGGCATCTATTACTGCCCGCATCACCCGACAGAAGGAAAGGGCGATTATCTGCAAGATTGTGATTGCCGCAAGCCCAAGCCAGGCATGTTTATTTCAGCCCGCGATTTTCTGAACATTGATATGGCCCGTTCAGTGATGATTGGCGATAAAACCGATGATATGACAGCGGCGCAAGCGGCTGACGTGGGCACCAGAATTCTGGTGCGTACCGGTAAGCCAGTCACTCAAGAAGGGGAGGCACTGGCTTCGGTTGTGCTCGACAGTGTCGCGGATGTCCCGGCCTGGTTAGCGGCCAGCAACTAACTGTCCGGCATCTTTAAGGTTCACAAAAACAGACACGCTCAAAACGTGTCTGTTTTTTTATATCTGTATAGTGACCACTCTGATGGCCTGCCAGGTGGGTCAGAATATCAGGACAGTATTTTCCCTTTGATACAGGGGGAAATATAAACTCATGTTTTTATTGTCAAATAGTGAGCAGGCTGCTGTTTGGATCATCATTAAACATTCAACCAACTGCTATACTGACTAGACCAAGGAACAGGCGGACAATGACAGGAGTCATTTACCTTCATGCTTTCATACTTTTTGCGCCGTTTGGTGCTGGTAATCCCCACTTTTATCGGCATTACGATTCTTATTTTTGCCCTCACCCGTTTTGTGCCGGGCGGACCGGTCGAGCGTATGCTGGCCAGTATTCAGGCGCAGCAAAGTATGTCTATGTCTCCTTCTATGGCAGGGGAAAGCAATGCACTGTCAGAAGATCAACTGGCCGAACTCAATGCGTTTTACGGATTAGACAAGCCGGTCTTTGAAGCTTATTCCGAGTGGCTGATGAAAATGCTGCATCTGGACTTCGGATTGTCGACCCGTTACTACGAACCTGTCTGGGACATGATTATGGACAGGCTGCCGGTGTCCATGTTCTACGGCGGTGTGACCTTTTTTCTCAGTTACTTTATCTCTATTCCTCTGGGTTACTACAAAGCCTTAAAACACGGCAGCGGCTTTGACTCCGGATCTTCAATTCTGATTTTTGTCGGTTATGCCTTGCCGGGGTATGTGGTAGGGGTGATGCTTATTACGCTTTTCAGCTATCAGCTGGAATGGTTTCCAATGGGCGGCTTTGTCAGTGACGATTTCGATGACTATGAATCACTCTGGCAGCAGGTTAAAGATATCCTCTGGCATGCCTGTCTGCCGCTGATTTGTTATCTGATTGGTGATTTTGCCACTCTGACAATGACGATGAAAAACAACATGATGGAAACATTGTCAGCGGATTATATCCGTACAGCTATCGCCAAAGGGTTACCCTTTTCGACCGCGGTTCGCCGCCATGCGCTCCGCAATAGTCTTATTCCTATCGCCAGCCACTTTGGCAACTCCTTGCTGTTCTTTATGACAGGGTCTTTCTTGATTGAGGTGATATTCAATATTGATGGGATCGGTCTGCTGGGGTACGAATCTATCATTGAGCGGGACTATCCTGTGGTGATGGGAATCGTTGCGATAAATGCTGCGTTATTAATGCTGGGCAATATCATTTCCGATGCTTGTGTTGCCATGATTGATCCCCGAGTGAGATTCGGAGCCTGAGATGCTGACACTTAGCCCACTGACAAAAAAGAAAATCCAGCGTTTTAAAACGATAAAGCGAGGTTACTGGTCACTGATAATATTATCCACACTGCTGGTGTTATCCTTCTTTGCCGAGTTTTTGATTAACAGCAAAGCGCTGATCGTCAAATATCAGGGGGAGTACTATTTTCCGGTCGTCAGCGATGTGCTGCCTGGCACTCAGTTCGGGCAGGAGTACCAAAGCGAGGCACAGTACCGGGAATTGCAGCAGGCTTTTTCGCAAAGCGATACGGATAATTTTGTGCTGATGCCGCTCGTGCCCTGGAACCCCTATGAACAGGATTTTAGCGGGGATTATCCTCCCACCGCGCCTGACGCCCAGTCCCGGCATTACCTTGGCACCGATACCATAGGGCGGGATATTCTAGCCCGGCTGGTTTACGGTTTTCGTATCACTATGGGTTTTGCCTTACTGACCATGGCTATTTCCTATGCCATAGGTACAGCTGTCGGCTGTGCGATGGGTTTTTGGGGCGGAAAGTTTGACTTGCTGGTGCAGCGTTTTATTGAAATCTGGTCAATGGTGCCTTTTCTCTATGTCATCATGATACTTGTCTCTATCACTCAGCCTTCGTTTACGCTTTTTGTCGCCATCAATGTGCTGTTCGGCTGGATGGGGATGACCTGGTACATGCGCACTATGACCTACAAAGAAGTGGCCCGGGATTACGTCATGGCCGCGAAGGCACTGGGCGCCTCAAACTGGCGGATTCTTTACGCGCACATTTTGCCCAATGTTATGGTGATGATAGTGACATTGGCTCCGTTTACCATAGCAGCCAATATTACAGCGTTAACGGCACTGGATTATCTTGGTCTGGGCTTAATGCCGCCGACACCCAGTTGGGGAGATTTACTGCAGCAAGGGAAATCGAATTTGGGTGCGCCCTGGATAGTGATTACCGTGGTGACGGCCATCGTGCTGGTCCTGGTAATGGTGACCTTTATTGGTGAGAGCGTGCGTGCGGCTTTCGATCCGAAAAAATTTACCCGTTATAGTTAATAAAGACGTGTAGCCAGATAACAAGGATGTACGATGAGAAAGATACTGAACATTTTCGCCTTTTGGACCATCACATTGAGCGGTGCACCGGCAGGGGCAGCCGAGCTTCCGGCCGGGCTGAAATGGGAGTCTAATCTGCATGAGCCGCGTTTTGCTTCTCCGCATGCCAAATTCGGCGGCACTTTTAATACTTATATTGAGAGTTTTCCGCAGACATTTCGTATCGTCGGACCGGATTCCAACGGCCGCTTCCGTACCTGGCTGCTTGACAGCCGACCCGCTGCAGTAACCCGTCATCCTGATACCAAGGCCTGGATCCCGGATATCGCCAGTGAATGGGCTTATGGCAATGACGATAAAACCGTTTATTATCGTATTAACCCCAACGCCAGATGGTCTGATGGAAAGCCTATTACGGCGGATGATTTCATCTATGTACTGACGTTTATGCGCTCCAAAGACATAGTTGCCCCCTGGTATAACACCTTTTATACCCAGCAGATTGCCGATGTCGTTAAATATGATGCTCACACCTTTGCTGTGGTATCAGCAGAAAAACGCAATAAAGAAGAGTTGATGCTGTACACCAATCTGCAGCCCCGTCCCGCTCATTTCTATAAACCGAAAGTCGATAAAAACAGTGATGGGGTAGAAGATAACTTTGTTCGCTACTACAACTTTAAAGCCGAGCCGTCCGCCGGCCCGTATTACATTGACGATATCAAAAAAGGCAAGTCGATCACTTTCAAACATGTTGGCAAAGACTGGTGGGGATACTCAAATCCTTATTATCTGTATCGTTATAATGTCGAGAAAATTCGCGTTAAAGTGATACGCGACAAAGACATTGCCCGTCAGCACTTTGAAAAAGGCAATCTGGACTCTTTCTGGCTGGACACCCCGGAGCTGTGGCGCGAGAAGTCGGACACCCCCAATTTTGAGCATGGCTATATCCATAAGTTTTGGGGATATAATCAAGTCCCCATGGGCGCGGGTGGATTATGGCTAAATACCGCCAAACCACTGCTGGGGAATCTGGATATCCGTAAAGGCCTGGCATACGCCACCGATTTTGATGGTCTGATTGAGAAAGTCTTACGTGGTGATGTCATCAGGAAACCCAATCCTATGGGAGTCGGGCATGGTGATTACACCAACAGCGAGCTGAAAGCGCCACCGTTTGATCCGGATACCGCGATTGAGTATTTTACAAAAGCGGGGTTCGGTAACATTGGCCCGGATGGCATTCGGATCAACGATAAAGGACAGCGGCTTTCGTTTGCTATCACCTACAGCTATGGCTACCTGACACCACAAGTGGCTTATCTGAAAGAACAGGCCAAACTGGCCGGGCTCGAATACACCCTGAATCTGGTTGATGGTTCATCGGCATTCAAATATGTGCTGGAGAAAAAGCACGAGCTCTCTTTTCACTCTATGGGCACCAGCGAAATCCCCCAATACTGGGAATATTTCTACTCTGAGAACGCCAATAAGCCGCAGAATAATAACTTCACCAATTACAGCACCCCTGAATTAGACCGGCTGATCCTGGCCTATCGTTCCGAATTTGACTTGAATAAAAAGAAAGCTCTCGCCAAGCAAATACAGGTCATTGTGGCAGACGCAAGCGTCATTATTCCTGGTTACATGCGCCCCTATGCCCGTGAAGCTTACTGGCGCTGGCTGCAGATACCGCAACCGGCGATGACAAAATCCACTGAATTTCTGTTTCCCTCGGGGACGTTCCGGGATCTGGGCACGTATTGGATTGATGAGTCGCTGAAGCGTGAAACCAAAGCGGCTATGAAGTCAGGCAAAACCTTCGAGCCCGTCACTATCATGGAAGAGGCATACAAGCTGTAAGCGGGCGGAGGGCGAAATGAACGAGCATCAGGTTATCCTGCGGGTAGAGGGGCTGGAAACTGAGTTTTGCACAGATGACGGTGTGGTAAAGGTACTGCACGGCGTGTCATTTGATGTCAGAAAAGGCCGCACTCTTGGGTTGGTCGGCGAGTCAGGGTCAGGAAAAAGCGTGACGGCCATGTCTGTCATGGGCCTGCTGCCAAAGCCTTATGGCCGGGTAACCAATGGCAAGGTTTTGTACCGGGAGACGAACTTACTCGAACTTTCCGCCCAGGACATGTGCGCTATGCGTGGCGATCGCATATCAATGATCTTTCAGGACCCAATGACAGCACTCAATCCTGTGTACACCATAGGTAAACAGCTTAACGAAGTGCTGGCGCTTCATCGTCCGGAACTGAACAAAAAGGAGCGTAACCGTTATTCACTGGACATGCTGAATAAAGTGCAGATACCCATGGCCGAAAAACGCCTGCATGAATATCCCCACAGCTTGTCCGGCGGCATGCGGCAACGGGTGATGATCGCCATGGCGCTGGCCTGCAAGCCAGACATTCTGATCTGTGATGAGCCGACCACGGCACTGGATGTCACGATCCAGGCCGAAATCCTGAAATTGATGAAGGCACTGCAGGAAGAAACCCAGATGGCGATGATCTTTATTACCCATGATTTGGGTGTAGTGGCGGAAATTTGTGATGATGTGGCTGTTATGTATGGCGGTAAAGTGCTGGAAACGGCCGATGTGTTTGAGTTGTTCGACCATCCCCGGCATCCCTACACCCAACGGCTGTTGGGATTGATGCCCAGCGCTGAACGTCCAAGCAAACAAATGATTCCGCTTGAACCCATAGATCCATCAAGGTTTCCGGAATTTGGGGAATAGAGTGGCAACTACGCAAAGGAGTGGGTGTCTTCATGGACGACATTTTACGTATTGAGAACCTGAAGCAGCACTTTGTTTCAGGTAAAGGAATATTTAAAAAGGGCTACACAGTGAAAGCCGTTGATGGTGTCTCTTTTTCAATAAGAAAAGGAGAGACCTTAGGGCTGGTGGGGGAATCCGGCTGCGGCAAAAGTACACTGGGCCGAACCATTCTGAAGTTGCATGAGCCGACAGAAGGTAACATCTTTTTCGACGGTAAGGATATTACGCACTTGTCTCCTCGCCAGATGCGCCCGCTCAGAAAAGATATGCAGATTGTGTTTCAGGATCCTCTGGAATCGCTGAATCAGCGACATACGGTAGGCATGATTCTGGAAGAGCCATTTATTATCCATAATGTAGGAACATCAGCCGAGCGTAAGCAATGGGTACTGGAATTGCTGAATAAAGTCGATTTACCTGCTACTGCCATTAATCGGTATCCTCATGAGTTTTCTGGCGGGCAGCGCCAACGAATCGGAATTGCCCGCGCGATTGCACTAAAACCTAAATTATTAATCTGTGATGAATCTGTCTCTGCTTTGGATGTCTCTGTCCAGGCGCAGATATTGAACCTGTTACTGGCGCTGCAACAGGAGATGAAACTCACCGTGATTTTCATTTCTCACGATTTGTCAGTCGTAAAGCATGTATCAGACAGAGTCGCGGTTATGTACTTCGGCAAACTTGTTGAGATAGGAACGGCTGAAGAGATTTATCATGCACCGAAAGCGGATTATACGAAAACCTTATTAGCTGCGATCCCTATCAGCCATCCATCGCAACGGAAAAGACCTGCAGTACCTCAATAATTTCCTTTTAAAGCGGGTGAAATGTGCTGTTTTTAGGCTTTATGTTTTGGTGTTGTCTAAAAAATAGACCAACGAAATAAAAATCAAAAAAAACTATTGCGCTGTAAGAACATCTCTCTATAATGCGCCCTCGTTGTCACGATAAACCGCACGGCTTAACGGGATAACAAAACGTTCTTTAACAATTTGACCATGCAATCTGTGTGGGCACTCGACAATGATACAGTCATAAAAGATTTATCAGTGAACTGA